>NZ_NEIR01000013.1:0-223509 GCF_002112825.1 Pseudomonas sp. B5(2017) | reverse complement strand
ACCATGACCGCATCAGGCTGAAACTCAATGGCCTGAGCCCTGTCAGCTACAGGACTCAGGCCACGGGCTAAAACTGTCCAACTTTTCGGGGGCAGTCCAAAAGACCGGTGCCTCACATCTGATCCGCTTTTTTTCCATAAACCTGAATCTGTAACGGTATCAGCCCAAGCCCGACAATATGCCCATTCCCGCATCACACTTGTAGAGGTTCCAATGGGCAAGCTCGCGCTATTCCTGGGTGGTTTTCTGCTGCTGACCATTCTGATCGGTATTCTTGGCACCATTCCGCCAAGCTGACGTTAACCACCTATATCCCTCGCGGCCTGCCTTTCCTTCGGGCGGGCCCATTCCTCTTCATTGTTGGCCGATTCACCCTACCGATTTGTACGATAAGTCGTTCTTTGCACTGGGAAAACTGTCCACAAAAAACGTGGGTAGGTCTGTGGATAAAGTGCTGCAAGCCAGGCCTGCGGCGGGCTCTGTTAAATTGAGCAGAATTTGAACAGCCATTTCAGGGCGTTGTTTCAGTAGGCCAGGCCGGCGCGGCGCAGGGCAGCCAGCAGGTCGCGTACCCGCGCCGGCAGCTCGCCGGCGGGGTACACGGCATGCATCTGCGGGTCCTGGCCGTTGCTGGAGGTCAGGCGGTACTGCGGGCATACCCGCACCAGCCGCCCGGCCTTGACCTGCGCTTCGCCGACCCAGGCGGCCAGGCGGGCGATACCGGCACCGGCCAGGGTGCTGTGGTACACCGCGTCACCTGAGTCCAGGCGCAGCCTGGGCCTGGGGCGCAGGCTGGTGATCTGGCCGTCGCGGCAGAAGTGCCAGGCCTTGAGTATGCGCGGGGCAGTGTGCAGGATCAGCGCGTGGCCTTCGAGGTCCTCGGGTTGTTGTGGCGTGCCGGCCAGTGCCAGGTATTCAGGGCTTGCATACAGGTGGCGCTGGTAATCCCACAGCGGGTAGCCGATCAGCTCGCTCGACTGCGGAAAGGCACCGCGCACCACGAAGTCGAACTTGCCTTGCAGCGGGTCCAGGGCCCCGTCGCTGTACTGCACGTCCAGGGTTACGTGGGGGTGGCAGCGGGAAAACTCGGCCAGCACCTGGGGCAGTACATGTTCACCCAGTACCTGCGGCACGGCGAAGCGGATCCAGCCTTGTGCACTACCGCTGAGCGCGGCCAGTTCGTCGGCGGCATCACGTTGCACATCCAGCAAGCGTTCGGCGTGTGGCAGCAGGCGCTCGCCGGCTTCGGTCAGGGTCACGGCATTGGCGTTGCGGTTGAGCAGTTTGCTCCCGGCGTTGTCCTCCAGGGTTTGTACCGCGCGGGTGACCGCGCTGGGTGAGCGCCCCAGGGCGCGTGCGGCGGCGACGAAGCTGCGCTTGTGCGCCACGCTGACGAACGCCTGGATTTCCCGCAGCATGTCCAATGCCATTGCCTGCTCCTCGTTGCAGTTTTTGCAATATGGCATTTCAACACAAGCGCGGCACTTTGATTAGCCTTGCAGCGTCTTCACTGCCTGGAACCGCGTCATGATGGATATCGCTGTGCTTTCCGTGTTCGCCTTCGCCGCAGGGCTGATCGACGCCGCCGTGGGGGGCGGTGGGCTGATCCAGATCCCGGCCTTGTTCAACGTGCTGCCCACCGCGCAACCGGCGGCATTGCTCGGTAGCAACAAGCTGGCGTCGGTGTGTGGCACGGCCTTCGCTGCGCGTTCGTTCATCCGCAGGGTGACGCTGGACTGGGGGTTGATCGTGCCGGCCGCGCTCAGTGCCTTCGTCATGTCGTTCGCCGGTGCCGCCACGGTGTCGCTGGTGCCGCCCAGCGTGATGCGCCCGGCGGTGCTGGTGCTGATCGTGCTGATGGCCATCTACACCTTCTGCAAGAAGGACTTCGGCACGTTGCACAAACCCACAAGGATCGGCTGCAAGGAGCAGTGCCTGGCGGTGCTGATCGGTGGCGCGATCGGCTTTTACGATGGCCTGTTCGGGCCGGGCACCGGCAGCTTCCTGATCTTCCTGTTCATCCGCTTCTTCGCTTTGGACTTCCTGCATGCCTCGGCATCGGCCAAGGTGGTGAACATCGCCACCAACCTGGCGGCACTGGTGTTCTTCGTGCCATCGGGCAACGTGCTGTACGCCATCGCCTTGCCCATGGCGGCGTGCAATATCCTCGGTGCGCTGACCGGTACCTGGCTGGCGGTGCGCAAGGGCGCGGGCTTTGTACGCGGGCTGTTCCTGGTGCTGTTGTGCGTGCTGATCGCCAAGTTGACGTGGGACTTGCTGGCCGGCTAGTTCACATCACCTGGCGTTGCGGCTCGGCCTGCTCGACGCGGTTGCGGCCATGGGCCTTGGCCCGGTACAGCGCCTGGTCGGCGCGCGCCAGCAGTTCGTCTAGGGTGGGGGCCGGCATGTCGGCGGCACAACCGGCCAGGCCGATACTCACGGTAATTTGCAGGTGTTGGTCGGCCTGCACCACATGCAGGTCCTGCACGGCGCGGCGCAGGCGTTCGGCAGTGAACTTGGCCCGGTCTGGTGCCAGGCCCGGGAGGATCACGACAAACTCCTCGCCGCCCAGGCGGGCGAACAGTTCGCCATCGTGCAGCTGGTCCTGCAGGGTGCCGGCGAACTGACGCAGCACCTGGTCACCGACCGCATGGCCGTGGGCATCATTGATCGACTTGAAGTGGTCGATATCCAGCATCATCAGGGTCAGCGGCAGCGCCTGGGCGTGTTGCTGGCGGCTTTCCAGCAGCGCGTTGGCGCGGCGGGTGAAGGCGCTGCGGGTGAGCACGCCGGTGAGGTGGTCGATGGTGGCCTGATGCGCCAGGCGGGCCATCAGGCTGCGGTTGGCCTGGCTGACGCAGGCCACCACCAGCGGCCCGAGTACCAGCATGGCGATGCCCAGGCGCGCCGACATCAGCGTGGTTACCCCGGGCTCGCTTTGCGGCACGCTGAAATGCATGAGGTTTTGCGCCACCGCCACGATCAGCGTGCTGCCGGCGGTGAGTGTCAGCAGTGAGACCAGGAACGGTGAATAAGTCCAGGCGCACCACAGCAGCGCGGCAATCGGGAAGGCAATGGCCCCGGGGCCGCCGAAGGCAATGCTGGACGCCAGCGAGGCCAGCAGCATCAACAACGGCGCCAGGCGGATGGCCTGGGCGCCACCGCGCACCAGGGCTCGCGCCGAGGGCGCCGTCAGCAGCACTGGCAGCACCAGCACGCTGGTCGAGAACTGTTCACTGAACCAGGCCAGCCAAGTGGCGCGCAAGGACTGTTCGAACCACGGCGCGGCCATTGCCGCCGCCATGCTGGCCGCCACTATCGCCCCGGCGGCACAGGCACCGAACACGCTGAGCACGCCGTGGGGGGTACGCATGCGCCGGTGCAGGCGCGGCAAGCGCGAGAGCAGTAGCCAGAGGGTGACCACCACGCCCAGGTTGCACAGGTTGAACCACAGGGCCGGTACCCAGGCGCTGCCACACAGCAGGTCGGCGCCGACCATGGCCAGCCAGACCAGGGCAAAGCCCGTCAGCGTGGCCTGGCGGGGGTAGCGCAGCAGCACGCCGGCCAATACCGCGTTGACCGGCCAGAACAGCGACAGGGATTCGATCGGGCGGGCGAGGATGCCGCCCAGCGTCAGGGCGAAGGTCAGGCCGAGTAGAACGACGTAGTGCAACAAGCGCGATTGGGCTGGAAAAACCATGGGCTCGACCGGCAAAGCGGAAACGAAATCCAGGACAACGGCTTGAAGCACCTGGGGCAATTGCGCATAAGTGTGTTTCGTCAGAGGACTTGATGTCAATCTGCCGCGATCGGTCGAGATAATGCCAAATTGCCTTCATTCGAGATGTGTCACCTCACAGCCCGAAGAACCACGGCACCATCAACACGGTCACCAGCATCACCAGTACGGTGAACGGCACGCCGACTTTGACGAAGTCGGCGAAGCGGTATTGCCCCGGGCCCAGTACCAGCGTGTTGACCGGCGATGACACCGGCGTCATGAACGCCGCCGAGGCGGCCAGCGCCACGGTCATGGCAAACGGGTAGGGCGACATGCCCAGCTGCGTGGCGGTGCTGACGGCCACGGGGGCCATCAGTACTGCAGTGGCCGTGTTGGAGATGAACAGGCCGATCACCGCCGTGACCGCGAACAGGCAGGCGAGGATGGCGCTGGGGCCGGCACCGCCCAGCACGCTGACCAGGCCGCCCACCGCCATGTCGATGCCGCCGGTTTTCTGCAGTGCCTGGGCAAAGGGCAGCATGCCGACGATCAGCACCAGGCTTTGCCAGTGGATGGCCCGGTAGGCGCTGTTCATGTCGATGCAGCGGCCTGCGCCCATCAGCAGGCATCCGATCAGCGCGGCAATCACATTGGGTACCGCGCCGCTGACCATCAGCCCGACCATCACCGCCAGGCTCAGCAGCGCCTGTGGTGCGCGGGTGCGGGCGGGCGCGACCAGGTCGATTTCCGCGGGCAGGCTCAGTACCAGGAAGTCCTTGGGCTTGCCTTGCAACTGGCGCACGGCCTTCCACGGGCCGACTACCAGCAAGGTGTCGCCCAGGCGCAGCTTTTCTTCCACCAGCTGTTCTTCGATCGCCACCTGCTCGCGGCGCAAGCCCACCACGTTGAGGTCGAAGCGAGTGCGGAAGGCCAGTTCGAGGATGCTCTTGCCGAGCAGTTTCGAGCCTGGTGGCAGCAATACCTCGGCCATGCCCAGCTCCTGGGACTGGTCGATGAAGTAGGCGGCCTTGAAGTGCAGTGGCTCCAGTTGCATGGTCTGGCACAGGCTGCGCAGGTCGTCGCGGTTGGCGAACAGGTCGAGCAGCAGCACATCGCCCTGGTGCAGCACGGTGCTGGAGTCGGCGGCGATCACCCGCGTGGTGAACTTGTGCTGGCGCTCGATACCGATCACGTTGGCGCCATGCCGGGTGCGCAGCTCCAGCTCGCCCAGGGTATGACCGATCAGCGGCGAGTGAGGGCGGATGCGCAGGCGCCGTTCGCGGCCGTTGAGCTTGTAGTCCAGCACCAGGTCCAGCAGGGTGCGGCGGCTTTCCACGCGGCCGTCCTTGCGCACTTCGCCATTCAGCCAGTGCCGGGTCAGCAGCATGTAGCCGATGCCCAGCACCAGCACCACCAGGCCGAACGGGGTGAAGCTGAAGAAGCTGAAGCCCGCTTCGCCATGGCGCACCAGTTCGCTGTGCACCACCACGTTGGGCGGTGTGGCCACAAGGCTGAGCATGCCGCTGATCAGGCCGGCGAAAGCCAGCGGCATCATCAGGCGGGCGGGTGATAGCTGCAGGCGTGCGGCGATGCTCAGCACCACCGGAATGAAAATGGCCACCACGCCGGTGGAGCTCATCATCGAACCCAGCCCCGCCACGGCCACCATCAGCAACACCAGCAGGCGCGCCTCGCTGTTGCCGGCCCGCTCGCTCATCCATTCGCCGATACGGTAGGCAATGCCGGTGCGCACCAGGCCTTCACCGATCACGAACAGGGCGGCGATCAACACCACGTTGGGGTCACTGAAGCCGGCCAGCGCCTGCTCCACGGTGAGGATGCCCGACAGCGGCAGGGCGAGGATCACCAGCAGCGCGACCACGTCCATGCGCGGACGGTTGATGACGAACAGGGTGATGACGATGGCCAGCAGGCCGAGGACCCAGAGCAGCTCTTGGTTCATGGGGAGGGGGTGTTCCTTCACACGGGGGCACGATAGACAGTAGCAGCCAGTGTGCCGGATTGCGGTGAAGGGGGTGTTGATGTGCTGCAACAAAAAGGGCCGCTAGGCGGCCCATCGCTGGCAAGCCAGGCTCCCACAATGACTGCGCATGGCTTGAGGTCAGGGAGCTGGCTTGCCGGCGATGGGCTGCGCAGCAGCCCCTCAGGTCACCGGATCAGTGACGGTGACGGCGGTGCTTGCCGTTGTTGTCGCCCAGGTGGTTGCCGATGGCACCACCGGCTGCGCCACCCAGGCCAGCGCCCACGGTGGAGCCGGTCTTGCCGCCTACCGCGCCGCCCAGCAGCGAACCGCCGGCCGAGCCCAGGCCACCGCCGATGGCGGCTTCGGTACGGTTGCCCTTGCGTGCACCTACCGCACTGCCGGCTGCGCCGCCGAGGCCGGCGCCGATGGCCGCCCCCGTTTTGCCGCCGATCTGTTGACCGACAACGTTACCCAGAACACCACCCAGGCCACCGCCAATGGCGGCGGTACCGTCACCGGCGAAAGCGCCCTGGCACAGCAGCAGGCCAAGGGCAAGGGAAGGCAGAGTCAGACGCATGATACGAACCTCAAAGGAATCATCAGGTTAAGGTGCCGCGCAACGGGCGGCGGGCCAGGGTTGAAAAAGACGCTTCAGCGGTAGTAGCGGTCACCACGGTATTGACGATTGTCATCATCGTCGTCGCGGTCATGCCGATGGTGGTGGCGATGGCCACGATCGCGATCACGGTCACGCCAGCCATCGTCGTCGTCATGGTAGCGATGGCTATGGCACCCTGCTGTCAGCAGGACAACGGCAATCAGCGAAAGGCTTGCAAGACGGGTCATCACGATATAGGTCCTTGATCCGCAAAGGTTTACGGCACACCCTCTGAGACTGGAAAGGATCCATTTGGTTTCGCTGGCAGGCAAAAATTTGTCGTGCCAGCGATGAGCGGCGGGGAAAATGTGGAATCAGTGGGTTGGCTGAATTGCCAGCACCACACCGTTGGTGATCTGCACCAGCACGTAGCGCCCCCCCATGTTTACCCAGTGGCTCTCCTTTTCCGGCGCTGGCAGGCCCTTGGTTTTCCAGTCCTTGATTGCCTGGTCATCGCGTTTGTACTGGTCGGGTGCCTTGTCGCCGACCTTGAGCTCGCGGTTGTGGGTTTCTGGCGCGGTGATGCTTTCTTCGCCGGAGGGGGCTGCGGTGGCAGCGAGGGGCAGGCAGGGAAGGGCGGCGAACAGCAGGTAGTGCAATTTCATGACGTTCTCCTTGTGGCGGAATGCCTTATCTGCGACAGCCACCTGCGCGTGACAATTCACTCGCGATGCTTGCCAGTGCTAGAGTCGCCTTCTTTTTTACCCTGAGGATGGAACATGCGTGCGATTCTGCCGATGGCTGCGGCGCTGATGCTGGTCGGTTGTGCTTCTGCGACCATGGAAACGGCCCGCGGCGGCAAGCCGACCGCGCAGCTCGACTCGCACAAGGCGCCGGAACTGGTGGCCCAGTGCATCCAGTTCAGCTGGCAGGAAGAGAAGGTTTTCGGTGACGACGCCAGTGGTTATCTGGAACCACGCAAGCAGGGTGGGTTCACGGTGTATACCCGTGAAGCCGAGGCGTTCGTGGATGTGTACCCGCAGGCGGGTGGGGCGCGGGTGGATTACTACGCGCAGAAGAACGACGGTGTGGCCCTGCAGCGCCGGGCGGCGGCGGCGACCTGCCTGTAAGGGCTGGCGACTTGGCAGGGGCTCTGTGGGGTCGGGTGGGAGCGGGCGCGCCCGCGAACACCGGCGTAGCCGGTGCCAGCCACCGCGTTGTTTCTTCGCGGGCACGCCCGCTCCCACAGGGACCGCACCAGCATTACAATTTTTAGCAAGGCTTTTGTGTCGCAGGGAGATTGGTGGAGGCTAGCATGAGCCCCCGCGAATCAAGGAAGACACCATGGACCGCTCACTGCAACTCAACCGCGCCAGCTGGGATGAACGTGCCCCGCTGCACGCTGCTTCCAACGACTACGAAGTCGAACGGCTCGTCCAGCATCCCGAACACCTTTCCGAAACCGTACGCTTCGACCTGCCGTTGCTTGGCAATATCGACGGGCTCAACGCCGTCCACCTGCAGTGCCACATCGGTACCGATACCCTCTCACTGGCGCGCCTTGGCGCCAAGGTCTGTGGCCTGGACTACTCCGCGGCTTCGCTGGCCGAGGCGCGGGCGCTGGCCCAGCGCTGTGCGGCACCCATCGCGTATGTCGAGTCCGATGTCTACGACGCCGACAAGGTGTTGCCGGCCGGCACGTTCGACCTGGTCTACACCGGCATCGGCGCGCTCTGCTGGCTGCCTCGCATCGAGCCGTGGGCGCGTACAGTCGCGGCCCTGCTGAAGCCGGGCGGGCGGTTGTTCCTGCGCGACGGGCACCCGATGCTGATGGCAGTCAACGAAGACCACCAGGACCGCCTGCAACTCGAATACCCGTATTTCGAGCACGAAGAACCGACGGTGTGGCACAACGACCAGACCTACGTCGAAACCGAGCAGCGCCTTTCCCACACCGAAACCCACGAGTGGAACCACGGCCTGGGCGAGGTGATCAGCGCCTTGCTGGCCCACGGTCTGCAGCTGACCGCCCTGGTCGAGCACCAGAGCATCCCCTGGGAGGCGCTGCCGGGGCAGATGGTCAAGGGCGACGACGGTGAATATCGCCTGCGCGAGCAGCCCGCACGCCTGCCCCTGAGCTACACCCTGATTGCAGTAAAAGCCTGATCAGGACAGGTAACCACCGTCGACATTGAGTGCGGTACCGGTGGTGTAGCTGGAGGCATCGCTGGCCAGGTACAACACGGCGCCGGCCATTTCCTTGGGGTCGGCCACGCGCTTGAGCGGGATCTGCTGCAGCGCGGCATTGAGGATGGCGTCGTTCTTCACCAGTGCCGAGGCGAACTTGGTGTCGGTCAGGCCTGGTAGCAGGGCGTTGCAGCGGATCCCGAACGGCGCGCATTCCTTGGCGAAGACCTTGGTCATGTTGATGACCGCCGCCTTGGTCACCGAATAGATGCCCTGGAACAGGCCGGGCGAAACCCCGTTGATCGAAGCCACGTTGATGATGCTGCCGCCACCATGCTCGCGCATCAGCTTGCCGGCCTCGACCGACATGAAGAAGTAGCCACGGATGTTCACGTCCACGGTCTTTTGGAAAGCTCCTGGGTCGGTATCCAGCACGTTGCAGAACTGCGGGTTGGTAGCGGCGTTGTTGACCAGGATGTCCAGCCGCCCGAATTGTTCGCGGATGCCGGCGAACACTTGCTGGATCTGCTCCAGTTCACCGATGTGGCAGGCCACCGCCGTTGCCTTGCCACCGGCGGCGATGATGGCATCGGCCACCTGCTGGCAACCGTCGAGCTTGCGGCTGGACACGATCACATGGGCACCTTGCTGGGCCAACAGGTGGGCGATGGCCTCGCCGATGCCACGGCTGGCGCCGGAAACGAAGGCAATCTTGCCGTCGAGGTCGAACAGGTGGGTCTTGGACATGCTGTTTTCCTTGTTATCCGTCGTCGAGGTCGGGGCTCAGAGGCAGGACTTGGCGATGACCTGCAAGGTCATCTGCTCCAGCAAGCGGTTCATGTGGATGAACTGGGCGAAGCGCTTGTCCTGGGTCTGGCCGTGGTAATAGCGGTAGTAGATCTGCTGGACGATGCCGGCCAGGCGGAACAGGCCATAGCAATAGTAGTAATCGAAGTTGTCCAGGCGGATGCCGGCGCGCTCGGCGTAGTAATCGACGAACTGGCGGCGGGTGAGCATGCCCGGCGCGTTGCTCGGCTGGCGACGCATCAGCTGCACCGGCGCCGGGTCATCGGCCTCGATCCAGTAGGCCAGGCTGTTGCCCAGGTCCATCAGCGGGTCGCCGAGGGTGGCCATTTCCCAGTCCAGCACACCGATGATGCGCATGGGGTTGTCGGCATCGAGGATCACGTTGTCGAATCGGTAGTCGTTGTGCACGATGCCGGGCCGCGGGTGGTCGGCGGGCATTTTCTCGTGCAGCCACGCGGTCACCTGTTCCCAGCGCGGGGCGTCGGGCGTCAGGGCCTTTTCATAGCGGCTGGTCCAGCCCTCGATCTGGCGCTGCACATAGCCTTCCGGTTTGCCCAGGTCGGCCAGGCCGCAGGCGTTGTAGTCCACCTGGTGCAGTTCCACCAGGCGGTCGATGAAGCTCTTGCACAGGGCCTCGGTGCGGTTGGCGTCAAGGTCCAGCTCGGCCGGGATGTCCGAGCGCAGGATGATGCCCTTGACCCGTTCCATCACGTAGAACTCGCCGCCGATCAGGCTGCTGTCGGTGCAATGCACATAGGCCTTGGGGCAGTAGGGGAAGCCGCTGTTCAGCTGGTTAAGGATGCGAAACTCGCGGCCCATGTCGTGGGCCGACTTGGCCTTCTGCCCGAACGGTGGACGGCGCAGCACGAAGTCGCGGCCCGGGTAGCTGACCAGGTAGGTAAGGTTGGAGGCGCCGCCAGGGAACTGGCTGATGCTCGGCAGGCCATCCAGGCCGGGGATGTTGGCTTTGAGGTAAGGGGCGATGACAGCCGCGTCGAGTTCTTCGCCGGGGCGTACCTGGGTGGACTGGTCGGTGAGCGTCATGCGTTTTCCTTATTCTCGATCGCAAGGACTATTGGCTAATCTAATGGTCCGCCGGGGATGGGACAAGCGTGCCAGATGCCATATAGGTGAGGGTGTTGCTGCCTGATCAACTGCCTTGATGAAGCGACTGCCCCTATCGCCGGCAAGCCAGTTCCCACAGGTACAGCGGCAACCTCGAGAGCAACGCTGTACCTGTGGGAGCTGGCTTGCCGGCGATAGGGCCCGAACAGGCGGGCAAAAAAAAACCGAAGCCGGTCAGGCTTCGGTTTTTCGATTATCCGCTATTTCCAGCCCTCAGGACGGGAACAGCTCGCTGAGCTTCATCGACAGCATCATGTCGCCTTCAACGCGCAGCTTGCCGCCCATGAATGCCTGCATGCCGTCGGTTTCGCCGCTGACGATACCCTTCAGGGTTTCGCTGTCCATTACCAGGGTGCAGTTGGCATCCGGGTTTTCGCCTTCCTGCAGGTCGCAGGTGCCGTCCTTGACGATCAGCGCGTAGTGCTTGTCTTCGTCGGTGATGTTGAAGCCGAACACCAGGTCCAGGCCGGCGGCAGCGGATGGGTTGAACTTCTCTTGCATCTTTTTGACGGCATCAGCTACGGAGGTCATGGCGCATTCCTTATAGAGTGATTTACACGTCCCCGCAGGGACACAACAAGCCGGGCTCATCGATAGGTGACAAGCTCCGGCGCCCTCAACAGCTGCACATGGGCCTGGCTGTTGAAGGAAGCCAGTGCCACGTCGCGGCCGCGGAACTTCAGCTGGCTGAGCGACGTGTTGATGATCTGCCAGTTCAGCGCGAACGCCTGGCCGGGGGTAATACGGGTAACCAGGTGGAGCAGGGCGGCAATGGTGCCGCCCGAGGTGAATATGGCGATATTGTCGCCGCTACCGGCGGCATCCAGTACGCGCTGCAGGCCGCCTTGCACGCGGGCGGTGAACGCCTGCCAGGTCTCCAGGCCATCGTCGGCATGTTCGCCATCGTGCCAGCGCTGCACCATCAGTGCGAACAGGCGCTGGAACTCGCTGCGGTGCTGCGCGCCATTGCGCAGGATGTGCAGGGCGTCGGGCTCCTGAGGCAGCAGCCCGGGCAACAAGGCGCGGATCACACCATCGGCATCGAACTCATTGAATGCTGCATCGGTCTCAACAGCCGGCACCGGGCAGCCATTGGCGTGCAATGCATCCAGGGCCAGGCGCGCGGTATCCTGCTGGCGGCGCAGGTCGCCTGCCACGCAGCGGTCCAGCCTTACACCGAGCTGGGCCAGGTGCTCACCCAGGGCCTGGCTCTGGCGCTCGCCCACGGGCGAGAGGACATCGTAGTCATCGGCGCCGAAGGAGGCTTGGCCATGTCGGATCAGGTAGAGGTTGCCCACGAAAGGTTCCGGCCTGTTGGAGGTTGCTGCGAGGTTAGGATGCGGCACACGGGCTGTCAACGAAAAAACATACAAGCGTTTGAAAAGGTTGTTTGAAAGGTGTTGCCAGCGTTTGCCACGGCTGGCAGCACCTCAGGCGCAACGGTATGCTTGCTACAGTTACGCGCCGTAGTGGCGCAAGTCTTTAAGGAGTCAACGTGGAGTTTCTTGCAGAATACGCAAGCTTTCTCGCCAAAACCGCCACCCTGGTCATCGCCATCCTGATAGTGCTGTCGGCCATCGCCGGGCTGCGCGGCAAGGGGCGGCGCAAATCGGGTGGGCAATTGCAGGTCACTCGCCTGAACGAGTTCTACAAGGACCTGCGCGAGCGCCTGGAATCCGGCCTGCTCGACAAGGCCCAGCTCAAGGCCTTGCGCAAGCAGCAGGCCAAGGCGGAAAAGCGGCAGAAGAAGGGCAAGGCCGAGGAAAAGGGCCGGGTCTTCGTGCTGGACTTCGATGGCGACATCAAAGCTTCTGCCACCGAAAGCCTGCGCAACGAAATCACCGCGCTGCTGACCCTCGCCACCCCGCGTGACGAAGTGGTGCTGCGCCTGGAAAGCGGTGGCGGCCTGGTGCATAGCTACGGCCTGGCTGCATCGCAGCTGGCGCGCATTCGCCAGGCCGGCATCCCGTTGACCGTGTGCATCGACAAGGTGGCCGCCAGCGGCGGCTACATGATGGCCTGCATCGGCGAGAAGATCGTCAGCGCACCGTTCGCGGTACTGGGTTCCATCGGCGTGGTGGCGCAGCTGCCCAACGTCAACCGCCTGCTGAAGAAGCACGACATCGATTTCGAAGTGCTGACCGCCGGTGAATACAAGCGCACCCTGACCGTGTTCGGCGAGAACACCGAGAAGGGCCGGGAGAAGTTCCAGGAAGACCTGGACATCACCCACCAGCTGTTCAAGGACTTCGTTGCCCGCTATCGCCCGCAGCTGCACATCGACGAAGTGGCCACCGGCGAAGTCTGGCTGGGCGTCGCGGCACTCAACCGCAAGCTGGTGGACGAGCTGCAGACCAGCGACGAGTACCTCAGCGAACGCGCGCGCAACGCCAACCTGTTCCACCTGCACTACGCCGAACGCAAGAGCCTCCAGGAGCGAATCGGCATGGCTGCCAGTGGCACCGTGGAGAACACAGTGGTGGGCTTGTGGAGTAAACTCGGCCGTCTGCGCTAACACCTTGAACCCGTTGAAATTTTTTTTCGTTCAGGGGGTTGCAAGGTTAAAGGAATGAAGACATAATGGCGCCCATCGAAACGCAGCAAACTTTGAAAAAGGTTCAGCGTTTCAAGGAGATAGCGAAGCGCAAGCTGCTAGATCCGACCTTTGAGGCCGAGTAGCAAAGTGGTTATGCTCCGGATTGCAAATCCGTCTACGCCGGTTCGATTCCGACCTCGGCCTCCACCATTCGAAAGCCCCGCAACCATTGAGGTTGCGGGGCTTTTTTAATGCCTGCGGATTTTGTTGACCCCGGCCATTTGGGACAATCCTGGGACACTCGAAGATATTGCATGTCCCACGGGTCCCCGGCAAGATCCGGTGCATGGTCACTATCGAGCAGCGCCCTACTCGGTCTATTGCGATGGCCAGGTACCCATCCTTGTCGAGTTGCCCAACCTTGCGGTTGTGATCGGGGCAAGTCCTCGTGAATTTGCCGGTGTCGGGGTCGTAGTGGATCTTCTCTTTCAGGCGCTCGTACGTGAGCTCTCGTGTTTTCATGAGTGCAAACGTCCTCGCCCGCGCATGTCGGCGGGCTTGAGTTGTAGGGGAGGGGTTAGGCGCGGTGGCCGCGTTCGCAGAACCAGTCGAGCGCGTCGTAGATTAGCGGGTTTTCGTACCAGTCTTCGATCTCGCGCTGCTCATGGCGGTCGCGGAAGAACATTGGCCCGAGGTAGTTGTGCCAGCTCATGAGCACCCTGGTGCCGTCGGCCAAGCGTTCACGATCCCGGCGCAATTCCTCGAGCTCCGCGCTGGACACGATGGTGAAGTGAGTTTTCTTCTTGCTCACGGCTGATACCTCTCATCAATCCAGCGCCCAGGCGCCAGAGCGGGTGTAGGTTCGGGTTGGGTTTCGTGCGGGGAAAGCTGGAGCTGGTTGCCGGCCTGCAGCTGGCTGTCGGGGATGCAGCTGATGCCGTCGCGCCAGTCGAAACCGAAGGTCCAGCAGGTTGCGCCGCGCTCGTCGTCGTGGAAGACGTCAACACCTTTGGGTAATTCGCCTGCGCTGGCGCCGGTGGCCAGCAGCAGGAGGCAGAGGGCGAGGCGGGTCATTAATAGTCATCCCAGTTCAGTTCTTTGATGAAGTCGCCACCCGAGCACAGTCGCTCGTCTGCAATCGCGTCCACGCCATTGAGATCTTCCAGAGCAGTCTTGGCACGCTCCATGGCGAGCTGGGCATGTCCGAGCTGGCGCCGCTTCCTCACTTTGTAGGAATGAAGGGCCTTCGCTTTATCCGGGTACGCAAACCGGCGCCTATACGATGCTCTCAGCACGCGCTTGATGTGCGGGCTCTTGCGACCTTCGGCCACGCACATCCGGCCAGGCCAACAAAGCGATAGGGAGCAATCCAATAGCAGTGTTCCGACTCGCGAACCACGACAAAGCGCTGGCAGACAATCGTCACCCCGTCAGGGCTAATCTCGTCGATATAGCGGAAGTGGTCCGGCCAAGCCGGTTGCTGTCTTCAGGCATGACTTCGTCCTTGGCAGCCATATCGCGGCAGTTGGCGAAAAAAGTTTAAGTTCTGGTGACTTTAATCTGTGGCGGGGTGTCCACCGGTCACGAGGAGTGCTTCGCTCCTCATCAGCTGTGGATCACATGAGCTCTATTAGCAAGGATCAACAGTTTCATGCGTACGAACTGCTTCGAAAGCTCGATACCTACACGGCTCAAACGATGAGTCAGGTTGTGTATGGTGTGACGTCCTCCTCCAACTGGCGATCGGATTGCGACCAGCACCGACGCATTTTTGAAGAATGGATGGCTTTTGCTGCAACGATGCACCTGCCTGAGCCGCCGGACGAAGACTGATCGCCGCTTGTCCGATTCAGTTTTCAGTATCTCCCGCTGCGGTTGATAACCGCTTCGTGTTCGCTATTGTGAAAGTTCACCTATCGCATACAACTAAAGTCGTAGGAGATCGACATGAGGATACGCGGTGAAGTTTTCTGGCAATGGGCTGATCCTTCGCTTCACCACCGCACTCATGACGAGACCCTTGGCGATGGAACGCACATAGATGTCCAGGTGCGACTGTCGCGCGCAGGTAGCACGCAAATGTTCATTGGAGTCTATGCCTCGACGGGCATGGCCCTTCACGAGGAGGCGTTCGATTCCCGTCCCGGTGAATCAATGACCAGGGCTTTAGCCTGGGGCGTTGGACGGGCTCGCCGCATTGCTACAGAAACTCTCCCAAAACTCGACCAGGTAGCCTGCTCGTGATAGGGGAGAGGGGTTGCTGGTGCGTTTCGCGGTAGCCAGCCAGGAACAGCAGGTAGTCGCTGCGGGGGCGCTGGTCTTCGAAGCCATTACTGTCCTTGCGCAGTTCTTGCTCGCTACCAGGATCAGAACCAGAGACAGGATGACGACCGTATAGGTCGAAAGCTTCGCATGCAGGCGCAGGCGCCGAGAGGCATGAAACCTTCCGCTGACCAGGCAAGCGCTCGGTAATTAGGCCGGTCCTGTCTGAACACCTGGCCGAACCGTTCTTCGGTGCCGGACCACCAGATCACCCGGGAAGGATCCTCCTGGATGGTCCTAATCAGCTTGGCCTCGTTCTTCTTCCAGCAAAGGTCGCAGTTGCCGTAGTCCGAGTCCATGCCAAGGTCAAAAGGTTGCTCGGCCCAGAAAGCTGCCACGTTCACCTTGATGACGCCGGCGACGTAGGATGGGCATACGCATCGGCGCTGAAGCCCAGCATGGACAGAGCTTTCTTGATGGCGTCGGTCAACGACTCCTTCGGCGCCTCACCATCAGTGGTCATGCCGTACTTGGTCTTGTACTGGTGCCGGGTGCACCCGTACTGCTCGACCTCGCCGCGCTGGCCGTCCTGCATGAACCAGAGCTGGACTTTGACGGTGTGGCCGATCCCCCGGCCCAAGCAGATTCGCTTGTCGCCTTCGCCGGAAAACACCTCGTGACCGTCGTCGAATCGCTCCTCAAGCGCCTTCCAGCCCCAACCGATACCGACCGGGCCGAACATTTCGGTCGCCTTCATGACCATCGCGGTGCCGTTCAGGCTGGTGATCTTCTGGCCGCCGACCTCGGCGTTCTTGGTGTAGCGGGTATCGGTGGTCTGCACCTGCTCCCAGATGCGCATGTTGGTTGTGGACATTGGAAAACCTCGCGCCAGGCCGGCGCCGTCAGTTGAAATAGGGGAAATGCCAGGTCAAGCCCTGATGTAGGCCAAGCGGCCTGGGCGTCGGCTATGGTTGTGCGCTCTGGCGGGCATTTGCGCCTCACCGAGACGCGAAGAAAAGCGGCGATAAATTCTTGCAGATGCTGCGTTATAGCGGCGGCGGATGGTTTGGTTTACGGATTTCTAAACAAAACTTGCAGGATTTTGCGTTTATTATGTCGGCATTTTTCAGTATCTGGCTCTAATTCCCATGGGTGCTTCAAATTCCCTGTATAGTGACTGCGTAGCCGTTTTCTGCGGCTTCTCACTAAGAGGTAGCTTTTATGCACCAGGCCATATCCCCAGAGACGCAGCGTGCCCATGAGCGCTTGAATGAACAGACTGACTTGTTCATCAAGCAGGGAGGCCAGATTGAAAGCGTTCCTTCTGGAGTCAGCGGCGTGCTAGCGAGCAAGCCGAAGGTCGTTTGGACGAACCCTCACACGGCCAAGCCGATTCACAAACGATAGCGCGCCCAGATGCACTGCTTGCTCGCTCCATGGTGAACGTGAGGGCACAACCGTGTTTGATGCGCCAAGTGATTCAGATATTTCCGTGCGGATTGGAGTGAGCGAGGCGGATGTAGCTCTTTACCGGGGTGATACATTTCGATTGAAAGATGGTTCGTGGCTCATCCATTTTTCCTTCGCAATGCCCCAAGAGCTACGGCAAAGCCTTACTGGCAGTTTCACCCTCCTTTTCAAGATTAAAGAAACAGGCGACAGGCGTATGAGTGAGCTGGATTGAGCATACGATCTGGACGCCAAGTCAGCCCAAGCCCTGTCCCAGTGGTCCGTTTTATCTCTTCTGGAAGAGTGGGAAGCGCATACTCAAATAGCTCAGGACTTCTGAGCATTGAGAGGTGTGTATGTCCAGAGATAGGTATGGCGTAGATAGTGACAGACAGGTCAGTCAGCCAGCCGATAATGAGGGGCGGCTACAGAGATCAGTCGATCAGAGTGAGAGCGCTTTCCAAGAGAACTGTGACGACAATTTCGACAGCCCTCCCTTTCGAAGAGGGCAGAAGCAGGGCCCGCCGGACCCATCGAGGGTATCCCATGCAGAGCGTTATAGTTATCACAAGCGCCCATTGGAATAACGTTCAGCTGTAGATGGGCCTAAATGTAAAAGCCTGGCCCGGTGCCGGGCTCTTTGGGTGTTGATTTCGCGCCAAATGACCAAGTGGCGGGCCCGCTGGTAGGAGTTCACACCCGAACCTCGTAGCCCACGGTCCACTCTCCGCAGATGCAGGCCCGGCAGTTCCAGGCCTGCGGATTTTCGATACTGGCCAGTTCGGCCTGGTGCATCGCGGCCGCGAAGGTCGGACCCTTGAACAACATCAGCACCCGGTCGCCGGGCATTGCCTGACTCTCGGGCAGTTCAGCGACCTGCTCATCAATGAGCGTGGTGATCAGTGGCGTTGTCATGCAGCCTCCTTGCGCCGAACGGCAATACGCCGAATGCGCTCGCAGTAATGTTTGAACTCGTTGGAGTCGATGACGAGGATCGAGGATGGAGAAGTAGGCGACGACCATCGTCTCGGCCTTCGCATCCTCCACCGGGCCAGAGCCCGGTAGAAGCATCGTCTCGATTGCTGCCTCGATGGCGCTCACCGCCACGCTGTGGGGATTCATTCCGCGTCCTCGGCCTGGGCCAGCACCGCTTCCTTGGCAAAAGGAGTGAGTAGCTGCCGGGCTATCTCTTCAAGCTGGACCATCGCGAACTCATCCACCGCTTGGGCGAAGCGCTCGTAGGTCACGCCACGCTGGTGGAAGTTGCGCTGGAAGACTACGTTACGGCGCGCCAACAGTTCCGCGATGCCATCGTCGAACCAGCGCGCCTCAGCTTCCTCAGCCGCGCTCTCGCTCACCGGAGGCGGCAACTGGTTGTCGTACTGCCATTGTGCTGCTCGAAGTGCGCCCATGGCGGTCCTCCTGGTGGTTGTGCGGCCGCATTGGCCAGGAGCCAGGCGAAGGTGACCAACCCCCCCCCCCGTGAAAGGTGGCCTGGCGCCTGCCAATGCGGTCGTATGTGAAGGAAGGGGATGCGGGATGCATAGGTGATTCATCTGTTCGGCTGAGCGGGATTCGAACCCGCGACCTCCCGTGCACTGGCCTCTACCTGACTGAGTTACCAGCCTCAAGCGGCATTGGCATGCCTGCCTTTTCCGCGAGCAGATGAATCACCGATACACCCTGCGATGGGGAGCAGGGCATCGGGCAGTTAACGTCAGGCGGACTTGGCGCTATCAGCCTTGATCGGTGCCGACGAGCAGCGTACGAACGTGCTGCAGAAGCTCGAGGCAGCCTGCGGCGGCCGGACGATCCGTGTTGGTGGCCGCTGGATGTTCCAGGCCGTGGCCTATTACGGCCCTTATGACTTCGAGATCACTGAAGACATGGTGGTCGGCACCATCACTGGCAGCACCGAACCGACCAATGACGATGTGCATGAGCGTTTTGTATGCCGTAGAAGCATCAGCCCAGTGCTCCAGCCCCTTGGTAAATCTCCGCTTCTCATCATCGGGCGTTCGCGCCCTTCATGTGAGTAGTTGGGCGGGTGTAAGGTACACAGATGGGGTGGATAGTAGGTTTGTTTGTGGGCGTGGTAAGTCGTGAATAGCGCTCGGATAAAGTCGCGTAGTGCGCTGATGTATGCAATTGCCTTAGAATGCTCGCCTTTCACCCCTCAAAGGAATGAATACGTGGTGAGCAATAACGCAATCTGCTGCCCGCAATGCCAAGGTCAAAACGTCCAGCTTCTGTCTATCATCCATGCTGCTGGCACTTCTCACATACAAGCAACCCACCAAGCGCAGTCCCAATCCGGATTCGGACCAAGCGTGACCGTTGAAACTTCAGGTCGGCATCAGACCAATTTGGCGGCAAGCGTCGGCCCACCTCCAGGTAAGCGCTTGCTTGGCCCGGTCATTCTTACGGGGGTTGGCGCAATCATCTTGTACGATGGCCTCAAGCTTATGAACACCTTCTGGGGCGTTGATTGGTCAAGGTTCTTCATAGGCGCGATATTTATCACCGTCGGTGTAATTGGCTTCGTTCGCCACTGGAAATTCAACGTCGCACAGTACGACAAATTGGAAGAGTGGCGCCGCACTTGGATGTGCCACGCTTGTGGCACTCGATTCATTCCGTAAACGGTATCGAGAGGGCACCTGCGGGTGCCTTTTCTTTTGGCAGAGCTGTTCAGTATTGCGCTGGAGGAGGGGAACGATGCCGGACGCTATCGTCCCATGGCATCCGTATCAGCGAACCCTTGATCAGCCTAAATCCCCCTCAACGATGAGCAACTCACGACGATAGGCGCGTAATGCCATCGCCTTTGCTTGCGAATAGGCGGGATCGGCATAGCACGCCTGGGCCTGGGCATAACTGTCGAACTCGACCGCCAGCGCCCGTGTGCTGGTATGCGACTCGACCAGCGCTGTCGAATCGAGAACCTTGAGCCTGGCGCCATAATGCTCGGCGATTGGCGCCCACAACCGGCCATATTCCTGCTGCGCCTGCGTGTCGGTAACAGCAGTCCCCAGAATGATCCAGTAACCTTTCATCAATTACTCCTGTTTGCATGTTCTGTACGAGAAGCCTGCCTCAGGGAGCCAGCCAGGAGGATTGCCACAATCCTTCATGGCGCAGGAAGCGCGCCCGTTGCTGAACGGGTCGTGTGAGATCCAACCACTCCAGCGCTCGTGGCTCGATGCATATGATTGCGAAGTGCTCGAAACCGCCCAGGATGCGTTCGTAGGCGACTTCAGGGCTTTCAATCACCTGTCCCGGCACAGCGCCATGACGGAACAATGCCTGTGTCTTGTCACGCGCCGCCGACCAGCAGCGTCGTCGATGCCCGATATCCTCGACCAGGGTGGCAAGCCCCTCCATGCGCACCTGGGTCAGGCCGCAGGGGCTCAGTGCCGTTAATGCAACGCGTGGGTCAACGGCTATCTGTGTGCATTTTGCCGAGCGCCTGTCCGCGTAAAAGTACAGCGCGCGTGCACGGGCATCGGCATCCCGCAGCACAACTGTCCTGGACACGGGCCATCCTTGCTCGTCCAGGGTGGACAGTTGCATGAGCCGATAAGGGTTGCGCACGGGGCCGACCGGGATCGCCAACTGCGCCCATATGGTCTGAAGCAGATCGTCCAGCATGAAAAAACCCATGTTCCATGAAACGAGGGCCGCAGCAATGCTGCGGCCACGGACGATCAAATGCTGCGTGTTACGCCGCCATCGACCCTGATGTTCTGCCCGGTGATGTAGGCCGCGCCTTCGCTAGCAAGGAACGCAATGGTCGCAGCGATTTCTTCGCTGGTGCCGTAGCGCTTGAGCGGCACGCTGTCGCGGCGTTGCTCGGTGCTCGGCAAGCTGTCGATCCAGCCAGGGAGGACGTTGTTGATGCGCACGTTATCGCCGGCGAAATTGTCGGCGAAGATCTTGGTAAACGCGGCAAGGCCCGAGCGGAATACAGCAGAAGTCGGGAACAGCTCGCTGGGTTCGAACGCCCAGGCAGTGGAGATGTTGATAATCACTCCGTTCTTCTGACGCTGCATGTAAGGCGTCACCAGGCGAGTCGGGCGAATGACATTGAGCAGGTAAGTATCCATGCCCTTGTGCCAATCCTCGTCGCTGATTTCCAGGATTGGCGCGCGCGGACCATGGCCGGCGCTATTGACCAGCACATCGATACGGCCCCACTTCTCCACGACAGCATCGACCAGGCGTTGCAGGTCTTCAACCGACTGATTGCTACCGGTTACACCAATACCGCCGAGTTCGGCAGCCAACGCCTCGCCCTTGCCCGAAGAGGAGAGAATCCCAACCTTGAAGCCGTCGGCGGCCAGGCGTCGTGCTGCCGCTGCGCCCATGCCGCTGCCACCCGCCGTGATAATCGCAACTTTTTCTACTGACATGCTACCTCCAATCTCTCAATGCTGATTTTTCAGGTGCATTCACCTTAGCAGCAGTCCTACTGGTGAGGGAGACAGCTAAACTTCACTGTTGCGATAGATTAACTATCGACAGCTTGTTGCTTGAGCCAGTGTTGGACGACGCTCAATGAGTCCGGCTGTTTCATCTTGCGTGGCCAGACCAGATAAAACGACTTGTCGACCCTGAGTTGCTGGGTAAAAACCTGCATCAGTCGGCCTGCGGCAATGTCATCACCGACGAACGCAGGGCTGGCCAAGGCAATGCCCTGGCCGCTGATTGCCGCTTCAATGGCCAATGAGGTCTGATTGAAGCGCAGATTTCTGGCTGTGGGTTGCAGGTGATGCGGGAACAGCTCTGCCAGGAACTGAGGCCAGAAATTATGGGCATCGTGCAACATGACGAAATCCTGCAACTGCGCAAAGCTGGCAGGTATTTCACTGCCTTCGAACAGCCTTGGGCTGGCCACCGCAACGATTCGCTGCTCCATCAGCAGCTCGCTATTCAAACCTGCTCCGAACTCGGGCTTGCCATAGCGGACAGCGATATCCACACCATCGGTGCTGAAGTGCGACAGCCGGTCGGTTGCCAGCACACGCAAATCGATGTCTGGGTGGCTCTGCGCAAAATTGCCGAGCCTGGGAATCAGCCATTTCGAGGCGAAGGTAGGTGTAACGCTGACTGTCAGGTGAGAAGTCTGCGGCCGAAGCAGGCGTGTTGCCTCGTCGATCATGGCCAGTGCACTGCGAATGCTTCCGCTGTAGCCCAGGCCCGCATCAGTCAACGCCAAGCCACGGGGCAGGCGTTCAAACAAACGCAGATCCAGGCTCGCCTCCAGCCCGCGTATCTGCTGGGCAACTGCCGCCTGGGTCACGCCCAGCTCCTCGGCAGCCACACGGAAGTTCAAGCGGCGAGCCACCACTTCAAAAACACGCAACGCGTTCAGCGAGGGCAAATCAGGGAAACCGTCTGGCATGGCAATGAAGATTCTATCGAGTTTGGCAATTGTTCTGTCTCTCTGATGCTTTCACAAGGTTGATAACCTGATCGGGCTCGAAAGATTCACTGTGCCGAGGCTACTCCCTGAAACTAGCTAAAGAAACCTGTGCCAATCGAAAGCATCGCTTGGCTAGCTTGCTGAAACGTTTCTTCGTGTCTATAAAGGGGAACAACTCCAAGAAAGGCAACCTGTCATGCCCCTCCTCAAATTCTTCGTTGCTCTCGGCGCCCTGTCCGCAGCCTCCCACACCATGGCCTGGGATTACGTTCTGCTCGACACAGACAAAGCCGCCCGGAACTGGCAGATCACCAGCCAGCAACTTGGCATAAAAACCGACAAGCCCTTCAGCGTTACCTTGCGCACTTTGCACGGAGGCCGGCAAGAGGGTGTCAGCATCGTCGACATCGATAACGGTACGATGAAACTTTCGGTAGTGCCGACCCGCGGAATGAACGTCTTGCAGGCGTCGGTCGGCAATGTGCGCATGGGCTGGGATTCGCCGGTCAAGGAAGTGGTCAACCCGTCCTTCATCGAACTCAATGGGCGCAATGGTCTGGGCTGGCTGGAGGGCTTCAACGAACTGGTCGCCCGCTGTGGTTACGAATGGGTCGGCCACCCCGGCGTCGACAATGGCGAGCTGCTGACCCTGCACGGTCGGGCCGCCAACATACCTGCGAACAAAGTCACGCTGCACATCGATGAGAAACCACCATACGCCATCAGCCTGCGTGGCGAACTGAAAGAGCAGGCGTTCAAGAAGGTCGACTTCTCCGTCGTGACCGAATTGGTCACCGAACCGGGCAGCGTGATGTTCGCCCTCAACGATACCCTGACCAACAACGGCGATTATCCGAAGGAATACCAGGCGCTGTATCACAGTAACTTCAGCACCCCGTTTCTGGAGCAGGGCGCTCGGTTCGCCGCGCCAGTGAAACAGGTGTCGCCGTTCAACGACAAGGCAAGGGAAGATCTGGCCGATTGGCAAACCTACCGAGCGCCCACCAAGGACTATGACGAAACGGTTTTTAACGTGGTGCCGTATGCCGATGCCCAGGGCAATACGTTGGCCGTGTTGCATGACAAGGCTGGCAGTCTGGGCGTTTCGGTCGGCTTCGATACTCGGACATTGCCTGTATTTTCACTGTGGAAAAATACCGATACCCAAGGCCAGGGTTATGTGACCGGGCTCGAGCCGGGGACGAGTTTTTCCTACAACCGCCGTTACCAGCGGCCACTGAACCTGGTGCCGACAATCGGACCGAAGGAACACAGGCAGTTCCACATCAGCTACAGCTTGTTGGCGGACAAGGTGGCAGTGGACAAGGCCTTGAAGCAGGTTGGCGAGATACAAGGAGGGCGCGAAACCGAGGTGCGGCAGACGCCATTGGTTGATCTGACCAAGGGGTAACGCCCGCCAGGGCATGTCGGCCTCGTCGACTAGTCAGAACTATCAAAGTTGTTGGTTTCATGCCTTTGCTGAAAGGCTGCTTTCGACCCAAAACGGACGCTAAAAGATAACTGGTTTCGTAAGCGCGACGCGTACTCTGTGGGAGCGGGTTTACCCGCGAAGCAGGCGCCGCGGTGGATGGCACCGGCGGTGCCGGTGTTCGCGGGTAAACCCGCTCCCACAATGATTGCTGTTGGGCAAAATGACAGCCAAGGGTCGATAGCTGTCTGTCGCCTACGGCCGCAGGATCCATCGCCCGCCGCTCCGTCCATTCAAACGCTAGCCTTCAGGCGGGGATATCCCGCAAACGAATTCATCCGATCCCAGGCGGTGCGAGCCGAACTCCACAACATAGCCAACCCCGCGGCGCTCCGCCTCGGCCCTGGCAGTCTTCTGGTCGGCATAAACATCGACGAAATGCCAGGGATGCCGGTCTCTCAGTACGCCCCATCCAAGCACCCAGCCGTCATTGTCCGGATCGGGTGGCAGGTTTTTCGCCAAGCTGCGGATACCCATACATTGACCCCGATGTGCTAGCCAGTTTGCGGCTTGCGAAGCAACTACAAACCACGACTTGGACAAAAACGTATATGGAGCATAGCGTTTACTCGAAACCAGAGCCCAAGGCGCGCCCATTGGTTCGCTTTACAAGGGACGGAAGCGATTTCTGACTGCCTGCGCTCGAATGCAGCAGGGTAGCGTGCGCTGCACCAACAGCCAGCGCACATGGGCCATCACCCCTCGAACTGAATCACCATCCGCCCTTTGATCTTGCCCTCCAGCATCTCTTCGAAGATCTGGTTGATATCCTCGATCGGCCGCAAGGTCACCTTCGGCACCACTTTCCCTTCCGCCGCAAACTGGAAAGCTTCCTGCAGGTCCTGGCGGGTACCGACCAGCGAGCCGATCACCTCGATACCGTCCAGCACCAAACGAGGGATATTCAGGTTCATCGCTTCCGAAGGCAGGCCGACCGCAACCAGGCGGCCACCCGCACGCAGGGCATCAACGGCCGAGTTGAAGGCAGCCTTGGCAACGGCGGTAACCACGGCGGCATGGGCGCCACCGGTCTTGGCCTGGATGACCTTGGCGGCATCCTCGGTGCGTGAATTGATGACCAGGTCGGCGCCCATCTCGCTGGCGAAGCGCAGTTGCTCTTCGTTGACGTCGATGGCGATCACTTTGGCGTTGAAGACGTTCTTGGCGTATTGCAGGGCAAGGTTGCCCAGGCCGCCAAGGCCGTAGATGGCGATCCATTGGCCAGGGCGGATGTTGGAGATCTTCACCGCCTTGTAGGTGGTGACGCCGGCGCAGGTAATGCTGCTGGCGGCAGCGGAGTCGAGCCCGTCGGGCACTTTTACCGAGTAGTCGGCCTTGACGATGCAGGCTTCGGCCATGCCGCCGTCCACGGTGTAGCCGGAGTTCTTCACTTCGCGGCACAGGGTTTCGTTGCCGCTGTTGCAATACTCGCAATGCCCGCAGCCCTGGTAGAACCAGGCCACGCTGGCGCGGTCGCCCGGTTTGAGCGAGGTGACGCCTGGCCCTACTGCCTGGACCACGCCGATGCCTTCGTGGCCTAGCACCACACCGGTCTTGTCACCGAAGTCGCCATTTTTCACATGCAGGTCGGTGTGGCACACACCGCAGCATTGCATCTTCAGCAGCGCTTCACCGTGCTCGAGGGGGCGCAGGGTTTTCTCCACCACATCCACGCGACGGCCTGGTGCAACAACAGCAGCTTTCATAGGAGCCTCCGTGTCTATCCGAATGAGCTTGGGTTATCGCCGGGTTTAGCATAGCCCTTGCCTGGTGGGGCAAAACTGCTTCAGGTCATGGTCTGGGGTGGGAGGCTTGTGCGCAGCAGGTACCTGCCCTGCGCGGGCACGTGTAGGAGCGGCCTTGTGTCGCGAAAGGGCCGCATAGCGGCCCCGGGGATTTCAGCGATGCCGCATAAGTTGTTGGGGCTGCTTTGCAGCCCATCGCGACACAAGGCCGCTCCTGCCGGGTTCTGCGTAAGGCTCGCCACAAAAAGAAAAGCCCGCGGCAATAATGCGGCGGGCTGCAAGAACATACGGAGCAGGGCCAGTGTGCCCATCCGGATGTCAGTATTTCGTGAAGGTCAGGTCATGAGGCTGTCATGCATGCATTTTGCCTGGTCTGGCCCTGCCGCCGACACAGTCATAAAAAAGCCCGCCTTGGAAGGCGGGCAAGCAACGTTTGAAGGGAGAGCCTGCAGAGTGGACCCGGCCGGTTAACCGAGCATTAAGCGGTAACGCATTGACCTGCGCAGCCGATCAGCCTATACAGGCCTGCCACCAGCCCAGGAGCCAGCATGCACGACGAAGACGACCTGCACGAACCCGAGCACGATCACCTGCTTGACCACGAATTCCTCTACGACGATATCGAGCCTGAAGCGGATGCCCAGGGCGCCGAGGACGAGGTTGAGGAAGACGAGGAAACGCTGG
Organism: Pseudomonas sp. B5(2017); assembly: GCF_002112825.1. Classification (NCBI taxonomy): domain Bacteria; kingdom Pseudomonadati; phylum Pseudomonadota; class Gammaproteobacteria; order Pseudomonadales; family Pseudomonadaceae; genus Pseudomonas; species Pseudomonas sp. B5(2017). Next base: position 197,497 of record NZ_NEIR01000013.1, on the reverse strand, counting down.
ATGACCTCGATGACGAGGAGCGCGATCACCCAGCCTGGTTCGACGACTGCGAAGACGACTGACTCAGCGCCCGTCTACCGAGAAACGCCCTGGGCCGCTCACTGCCAGCATCAACAGGCCGCCCATGATGCTGAGGTTTTTCAGGAACTGGGTCATGTTGGCGCTGCGCTCAGGGTCGACCATGCTCCAGAACGGGTGACCCAGCAGCGCCGTGCCCAGCACGAACAGCGCCAGCAGGAAGGCCAGCGGCCGGGTGTAGAAACCGAGGATCAGCAGTATGCCGACGACGAACTCCATGAGCACGGCAACTGCCGCTGCCAGCATGGGGGCAGGGGCGCCCAGTGAAGTCATGTAGCCAACCGTGCCTTCGAACCCGGTCAGCTTGCCCCAGCCAGACAAGACGAACAGGATCATCAGCAGCACACGGGCAATCAGGATAATGATGTCGCGTTGACCATCGAACAGGGAGTAGCGCATGGCGGTGTTCCAGTGGACGGGTACAAGCTCCACTCTAGCAGCTGCGCAAAGGATTGCTGGCGGGCAGCAAAAAGGCGCCGCAAGGGCGCCTTCGCAAAGAATTTGGTGCGAGTGGCGGGACTCGAACCCGCAAGGCTCACGCCGACAGATTTTAAGTCTGCTGTGTATACCAATTCCACCACACTCGCACGCTTGAAGGGGTCGTGACGACCAGCTCGCTTCTAAGCAGAAGGGCTTCGCAATCAAGCGCGCTTTATAACCCATTGTTATAGTTGAGTCAACCACAGCACCTATGATCAACAGAGTGAAGGGTCGATCGATTGGGCAATTGACACCTTGCTGTCATTACGCCACTGTTGCCCCTTTATTGGATCCAAAGAGTATGCGGTGATGAATCAGTCCAGTGCTTCCGAGCGTATCGTACGCCCACGGCTGTTCTGGCGACTGTTGTTCGTGCTGGTAGTCGTGTTGGGGGCGTTTCTCTACCTCAGCCTGATCAGCCTGGGCGGTTACCTGCTGATGCTGGGGTTCGATGCCGAACACCCTCAACCGCAGCGCCTGATGGCCCTGGCCGGTGGCGGGCTTATCCTGCTGGTCGGCTTGTGGCTGCTGAAAGTGGCGATGCCGCGGCGCATCAGCCCGGTGCTGGTTGAGCCAGAGCGTTGAACCTCGCCCTATCTTCCCTCCTGCCGTACCGGTGGAGCTCGCATGGTTTCAGCTGACTGCCTCGACCACCCTGTCATGCCTGCCCACCGCTATGAACAGCTGGTTCAGTCGGTGGTGGATTACGCCATCTACATGCTCGACCCGTCCGGCCATGTGGTGTCGTGGAACGCAGGCGCGCAACGCATCAAGGGGTACCGTGCCGATGAAGTGATCGGCCAGCATTTCTCGTTGTTCTTCACCCCGCAGGATTGCACCGAAGGCCGCCCGGAGCGCTTGTTGCGCCAGGCGCTGGAGCAGGGCGTGGCGCAGGATGAAGGTTGGCGCGTACGCAAGGATGGCACGCAGTTCTGGGCGCTGGCCGCGCTGGATGTGATTCGCGATGACCAGGGCCAGGTCGTCGGCCTGGCCAAGGTGACCCGGGACATCACCGACCGCCGCGAGTCGGCGCTGCAACTGGACGCGGTACGCGCCCAGCTGTTCCAGGCACAGAAGCTGGAGGCCCTCGGTCAGTTGACCGGTGGCCTGGCGCATGACTTCAACAACATGCTTACCATCATCATCAGCTCGGCGCGCCTGGCGCTGGCCACACAGGACCCGGCACGCGCCCAGCGCATGCTGCAGCATATTCTGGATGCCGGGCAGCGGGGTACCGAACTGACCCAGCAGCTGCTCAGCTTTGCCCGCCACCGCAAGCTTGATGTGTCTTGCGTCGCCCCGGCGAACCTTATTGCCGCCACCCGTGGTCTACTGGAGCATGCGCTGCCCGGTTCGATTGACCTGGAGGTTGTGCTGCAGCCAGACCTGCCCCTGATCGAGGTGGATGCCGGGCAATTGCAGATGGTGCTGCTCAATCTGTTGTTCAATGCCCGCGATGCCATCACGGGGCAGGGCCGGATCGGCTTGACCGTCGATGTGGTCGAACTGGCCGGCGAGGTGGAAGGCCTGCACGGCGGGTTTGTGCGTTTCGAGGTGGAAGACAGCGGCGAGGGCATCGCGCCAGCGGTACTGCCGCGGATCTTCGAACCGTTTTTCACCACCAAGCCCTTTGGCAAGGGGACTGGCCTGGGCCTTAGCCAGGTGTATGGTTTTGCCAGGCAGAGCGGTGGTGCCATTTGCGTGGACAGTGAGCCCGGCCGGGGAACTTGCATGCAACTTTACTTGCCAATCTATCAGCAGGCGGACAGCCAACTCGACAGGTAGAACACCATGGCACAGGCACTCAGGCGGCTGGTGACGGGGATCGATGGGCTCGATGCGTTGCTCCAGGGTGGCCTGGTGGCTGGCGCGTCCTACATCATTCAGGGCCCGCCGGGCGCGGGCAAGACCATCCTCGCCAACCAGCTGGCCTGCGGGCATGTGCGCGGCGGTGGCAGGGTGCTGGTGGCCACCTTGCTGAGCGAGTCGCACGAGCGGCTGTTCCAGTACCTGGCGACCTTGGAGTTCTTCGACCCGGCACTGGTCGGCGACCCGATCCAGTTCGTCAGTGCTTTCGACACCCTGGAGCAGGAAGGCCTGGACGCCGTGGTACGGCTGCTGCGCCAGGAAATCGCCCGCCAGCAGGCCAGCCTGCTGATCGTCGATGGCGTGCTCAATGCCCGGGTGCGTGCGGAAACAGCGCTGGACACCAAGAAATTCGTTTCCGAACTACAGGGCCATGCGGCCTTCGCCGGTTGCACCGTGCTGCTGCTGACCAGTGCCCGGTTGGAGGAGGGCAGCCCGGAGCACACCATGGTCGACGGCGTGATCGAACTGGGCGAGCAACTGTTCGGCAGCCGCGCCGTGCGCCATATCCAGCTGCGCAAGACACGGGGCAGTGCGGCGTTGTCGGGGCGCCATGAATGCCTCATCGATGGAGCCGGCATGCATGTATACCCGCGCCTGGAGTCGCTGTTCAGCCACCCCAGCCAGGCGGGCAGCGCCACCTTGGAGCGCGTCAGTAGCGGGGTGGCGACCTTGGATGAAATGCTCGGTGGCGGCCTGGCCACGGGCTCGGTCAGCCTGCTGATCGGGCCCTCGGGTATTGGCAAGACGTCATTGGGCCTGGCTTTTCTCGGTGCCAGCAGCCCGCAGGCGCCGGGGCTGCATTTCGGCTTCTACGAAACGCCGGAGCGCCTGCGAATCAAGGCCGCGTCGCTGGGTTACGATTTTGCAGCCATGGAGCAGGGCGGCAGCCTGCAGCTGTGCTGGCAGCCGACCACCGAGGGCCTGCTGGACCAGGTCGGTGCGCGCCTGCTCGAGCGAGTCGAAGCGCAAGGCAGCAAGCGCGTGCTGATCGACAGCCTGGGGGCGTTCAGCCGCCTGGCCATCGACCCGGCGCGGCTCAATGCGTTTTTCCGCGCTCTGGCCGGCGAGCTGCGCGCACGCGATATCAGCGTGATGCTCACTTGGGAAATGCGCGACATCTTCGGCGCGGAGATCAGCGCCCCGGCCCCGGACCTGTCGAGTATCGTCGACAACCTGATGCTGATGCGCTTCGTCGAGCTGGATTCGCAGCTGCGGCGCATGCTGTCGATCCTCAAGGTGCGTGACAGCCACCATGACCCTGCCTTGCACGAGCTGCTGATCGGGCCGCAAGGCATTACCCTGCGCAAGGCGTTCGAAGGCGCCTGCGGTGTGCTCTCGGGAACGCCGGTGTCGCAGGGGAGCGGGTGACGGGGCGGGCGATGAACACCATCCTGATCGTCGATGACGAGTACCTGATTGCCGATATCCTCGGTTTTGCCCTGGAGGACGAAGGTTTTCTGGTGGAAAAGGCGAGCAACGGCTGCAAGGCGCTGGAGGCACTGAAGGAAAAGCGCGTTCAGCTGGTTATCACCGACTACATGATGCCACTGCTCAACGGTGAGGAGCTGGTGCGCTCGATGCGTGAGGACCCGGCCTTGAGCGAGTTGCCGGTCATCCTCATGAGTGGCGCGCAGGCCAACCAGGGATGCCCGGAACTGTTCGCCGCGGTGTTCGACAAACCGTTCGACATGGACTGTATGATCGCCAAGGTGCACGAACTGCTGGGCACCTGAGGCGCGGGGCGATCAAGCGCGTCCGTGCGGCTTGAGGCAGGTCGCTCAGTGCGAGTCGTCGTGCTTTTCCGGGGCCGGGCTGCCAGCCTGGATACGCTTGAAGATTTCTTCGCGGTGGACCTGGACGTCTTTCGGTGCATCGATACCGATCCTCACCTGCATCCCTTTGACGCCCAGAATGGTGACTTTGATGTCATCGTTGATGACGATGCTTTCGCCAACCTTGCGGGTGAGTATCAGCATGTAGTTCTCCTTGGTGATGTAAAAGTCCGTCGGGCTAGTTGCCACGGCGGCGGGAGCTTGTCCCTCTTCCTTCTCATTAAAGACGCTTTCGGCGGATAGTAATTCCCCGACAGACAAATTCTGTTGCGTGTCTTCAGTCGCAGGTGCCGAAGCAAACCGCCAGCGGTTTGTCGGCCAAGGTGCTCGGTGGCAAGAATAGGGGGCTTGGCGGCCAATGGGAAATTTCTTCGCATCATGGTCTGAATAGACCGGGTTAATGGTCATCCTGTTCCTCGAGTGCCTGAAGAAATAACAGCAAGGCTACTTCTTCACGGTCCAGGCCTTTGCGTACACGGTTCTTCGGCAAGTTGGCCAGGCGCCCCAGGGCATAGTGTTCAAGTACAGCCGGGTGGATGTAGCAGCGCCTGCACACCGCCGGCGTGTTGCCCAGGCGTGATGCTACCTGGCGGACGATGGCGGCGACCTGGCGCTTGGCTTCGCTCTCGGGTTCCCAGGCCAAGGGCCTGAGCAGGTCCAGGGCCAGGCTGCTACCGGCCCAGGTGCGGTAGTCCTTGGCGGTGAAGTCGGCGCCGGTCAGCTGCTGCAGAAACTGGTTGACCTCGCTGGAGCCGACACTGTGGCGCTGGCCGTCGTCGTCCAGGTACTGGAACAGCGCTTGCCCGGGCAGCTCCATGCAGCGCTTGAGCAGGTTGGCCAGGCGCCGATCGTTGAGGCTGACGTTATGCTCGACGCCACGCTTGCCGCGGAACTGGAAGCGGATGCTGCTGCCCTTCACCTCGACATGGCGGTTGCGCAGGGTGGTCAGGCCATAGGACTGGTTTTCACGCAGGTAGCGCTGGTTGCCGATGCGGATCAGGGTGTGGTCCAGCAGGCTGACCACCAGCGCCATTACCTTTTCCCGGTCCAGGCCTGGCCGGGCAAGGTGGGCGTGCAGTTGTGCACGCAGTTTCGGCAGGGCCTGGGCAAACGCCAGCATGCGCCCGTACTTGTGCTGGTCGCGTACTTCGCGCCACTGCGCATGGTAGCGGTATTGCTTGCGGCCACGGGCATCGCGACCTGTCGCCTGCAGGTGGCCTTGCGGGTCGGCGCAGATCCACACCTCGGTATAGGCCGGGGGGATTACCAGTGCGGCGATGCGGGCGAGGGTTTCGCTGTCGCGCACCCGCTGGCCGTCGGCATCCAGGTAGATGAAGCGGCCCCGCCAGCGCCGCCGGGTCAGGCCCGGCTGGCTGTCGTCGACGTAGTGCAGGGAGCGCGGCAGGGGGCAGTCAAGCATGGCTGGCAGGCCTCGATCAGGTCACTGATCAATGGACATCAGCCACGGGGCCGATGCTCAGCCCAGTAACGCCACCGACTTGATCTGGGCGAACAGCACCTGGCCCGGGTGCAGGCCGAGCTGGTCTGCCGAGAAGCGGGTGATGCGTGCGAGCAAGGCGTTGCCGCCGGCATCCAGGCTGACCAGCACATGCGCCGGGTTGGCGGCCGGGCGGCTTTCGCGCACGCGCACCGGCAGGCGGTTGAGGATGCTGGAAGTACTGTCGGCTGCCAGGGCCAGGCTGACGTCACGGGCCTGCACCTTGACCCGCAAGGTGCTGCCCATCGCCTGGGCCGGGTGGGTGATACGCAACAGTGGCCCATTGTTGCCGGGCAGGCGCAGGTCGAGCAGGTCGTAGTGCGGATCGTGCCCCACCACCAGGCCTTCGAACACCACGCCGGCATCCTCGCCCTCGGCAAGCGACAGGTCGAGACGGGCCAGGGTTTCGCCGATCGGGCCGCTGGCCACTGCCTGGCCTTGCTCCAGCAACACCAGGTGGTCGGCCAGCCGCGCCACTTCCTCCTGGGCATGGCTGACATACACCAGCGGGATGTCCAGTTCGTCGTGCAGGCGTTCCAGGTAGGGCAGGATTTCGCGCTTGCGCGGCCCGTCGAGGGCAGCCAGCGGCTCGTCCATCAACAGCAGGCGCGGGCTGCTGAGCAGGGCGCGGGCAATGCCCACCCGCTGTGCCTCGCCACCGGACAAGGTTGCCGGCCGGCGTGCCAGCAAGTGGCCGATGCCCAGCAACTGGCAGGCCTGGTCGAGGCTGACCTTGCGCTCGGCAGCGGCCACCCGGCGCCAGCCGAACTCCAGGTTGCCGCGTACCGACAGGTGCGGGAACAGGCTGGCCTCCTGGAACACGTAACCCACCGGGCGCAGGTGTGGTGCCTGGAAGTAGCCACGGGCGCTGTCTTCCCAGACTTCGCCGTTGACCTCGATGTAGGCGCTGGCGGCCCGTTCCAGCCCGGCCAGGCAACGCAGGCAGCTGGTCTTGCCAGAACCGGAGTGGCCGAACAGCGCGCTGATGCCTCGGCCGGGCAGGTGCAGGTCGACGTCCAGGGTGAAGTCGTCGCGCGCCAGTTTCAGGCGCGCCACAATCGATGCGCTCATATCAGCTCCAGCCAGCCTTGCCGCGGCGCCCAGCGTACAGCAGGAGCAGCACCAGGAACGAGAACACCAGCATGGCACCTGCCAGCCAGTGTGCTTGCGAATAGGCCATGGCCTCGACATGGTCGAAGATCTGCACCGAGACCACGCGTGTCTTGTCGGGGATATTGCCGCCAATCATCAACACCACGCCGAACTCGCCCACGGTGTGGGCGAAACCGAGGATGCTGGCGGTGATGAAGCCCGGGCGGGCCAACGGCAGCACCACGTGGACGAAGGTGTCCCAGGGGCTGGCGCGCAGTGTGGCAGCCACTTCCAGAGGGCGCTGGCCAATGGCGCCGAAGGCGTTCTGCAGCGGCTGGACCACGAACGGCATGGAATAGATCACCGAACCGATCACCAGGCCGGTGAAACTGAACACCACGCTGCCCAGGCCGAGCGCCTGGGTCGCCTGGCCCAGCCAGCCATGCGGGCCGAGGGCGATCAGCAGGTAGAAGCCGATCACCGTGGGTGGCAGCACCAGCGGCAAGGCCACTACCGCGCCCACCGGCCCACGCAGCCACGAGCGCGTGCGCGCCAGCCACCAGGCGATGGGCGTGCCGACGATCAGCAGGATCAGGGTGGTCAGGCTGGCCAGTTTCACGGTCAGCCAGATGGCACCCAGGTCACTGGCGTCCAGTGGCATCAGATTTCATAACCGTAGGATTTGATCACTGCCGCGGCTTTCGGGCCTTTCAGGTAGTCGACCAGGGCCTTGGCGGCGGGGTTGTCCTTGCCTTTTTCGAGGATTACCGCGTCCTGGCGGATGGGCTCGTGCAGGGTCGAGGGAACGATCCAGGCCGAACCGCTTTCGACCTTGCCGTCCTTGTAGATTTGCGACAGGGCGACAAAGCCCAGCTCGGCGTTGCCGGTGGAGACGAACTGGAACGCCTGGGTGATGTTCTGGCCTTCGACCAGCTTGGGCTTGGTGGTTTCGGTCAGTTTCAGCTTGTCCAGCACCTGGGTGGCGGCCAGGCCGTAGGGAGCGGTTTTCGGGTTGGCGATGGACAGGTGCTTGAACTGGTTCTTCTTCAGCACTTCGCCGTTGGCGTCGACATAGCCAGGCGTGGCCGACCACAGGGCCAGGGTGCCGATGGCGTAGGTGAAGCGCGAGCCCGGGACAATGGCCTTTTCCTGCTCGAGCTTGGCCGGGGTGCTGTCGTCGGCAGCCAGGAATACCTCGAACGGCGCCCCGTTCTTGATTTGCGTGTAGAACTGGCCGGTGGCGCCATAGGCGGCGACCAGCTTGTGGCCGGTGTCTTTTTCGAAGTCCTTGGCAATGGCCTGGATGGGGGCTGTGAAGTTCGCTGCGACCGCGACCTGGACTTCATCGGCCCAGGCAGTGTTGAAGGCGAGCAGGCTGGCCAGGGCGGTGGCAGCCAGGTGGGACGGGCGGATACGCATGAAGACAGTTCCTTGGGGGTTATCGTTATAGCCTGAACTATATAGCGATAGGCCGTGGGCCGGGAAGGGGCAAGGTAATGCGTAAGCAGGCCAGGCCCTTTCGCGGGTAAACCCGCTCCCACAGGGGCCCCCCAATATTCGAATTGTGGGAGCGGGTTCACCCGCGAAGAGGCCAGACCTGCTTATGCAGACGCCTGGCGGCCGATCACGGCCAGCGCCTTTTCGGCAATCTCCCGGGTCAGCTCGCCCGCCGGCATATGCCTAGCCAGCCGCAGCGCCTGCCCCGACCACAGGTTGCTGAAATCGCTATTGCCCTGCGGATCCGTAATCGCCCGCAAAGGCATCAGCGCTCCGCCGGCCAGTGGGAAGCGTGGCGCAAGGTCGCTCATCGGCCCCAGCTCACGCATGATGCGGTTGTTGATGCCGCGCGCCGGTCGGCCGGTGAACAGGTTGGTCAGCGCCGTGTCGCTGGCGGGTGCACTGTCCAGGGCCTGGCGATGCGCCGGCGAGACCTTGGCCTCGGGGCAGAACAGGTACGCTGTTCCGATCTGCACTGCCGAAGCACCCAAGGCCAGTGCCGCCAACAGGCCGCGGTGGTCAGCAATGCCGCCGGCGGCAATCACCGGCACGCTGACCGCATCGGCCACCTGTGGCACCAGGGCGAAGGTGCCGATCTGGCTGGTGATATCGTCGCTGAGGAACATGCCGCGATGGCCGCCCGCTTCATAGCCCATGGCAATGATCGCATCACAGCCGTGGTGCTCCAGCCACACGGCTTCCTCTACGGTGGTGGCGCTGGACAGCACCTTGGCACCGCTGGCCTTTACCCGTTGCAGCAGGTCGGCCTGGGGCAGGCCGAAGTGGAAACTCACCACCTCCGGGCGCAGTTGCTCGACCAGCTGGCAGCTCTGTTCGTCGAAAGGCGCGCGGTTGGACACCGGCGTGGGCGCCGCGAAGTCTGCGCCCACTTCGCTGTAATAGGGCTCGAGCGCCTGCTTCCAGCGTGCATCGCGCTCGGCATCGGGCGCTGGCGGCTGGTGGCAGAAGAAGTTCAGGTTCAACGGGCGGCCCGGGCAGCCGGCGCGGAAGGCGGCGATCTCGGCGCGCACCTGGTCGCCCGTGAGCATGGCGCAGGGCAGGGCGCCCAAACCGCCCGCCAGGCCCACGGCAATGGCCATGCCCGAGCCCGTCGCACCGGCCATGGGGGCCTGCAGAATGGGCAACTCGATGCCCAGCAGGTCGAGGATGCGGCGGTCGGGCCAGTGGCTCATGCGGTTCTCCTTGCGCGGGCGAGCGGTACGGCGGGGCGGGTGTTTACAAGGCTTTGCTGACCTGGATGTCGCTGATCTTGTCGGCGTCTTCGCCGTGAATCTTGCGCAGGGCTTCCAGGGCTTGTTCGAGGGAGGCGTCGGGCATCAGTGCGAAGTCCCAGCGGCGCTGGCCGTCGAGCTTGTACTTGATGACGTACTTGGTGGTCTGGGTCATGGTGGCCTTATCTGAGTTTCGACGATGAACGACGGACGATCTTGATCTTGTGGGTCAAGGTTGGCTTGCGGGTGACCGAGATCGGGCGGGTTGTCACGGTATCGATGGTGATGTTCCAGAAACCGGTGCTGGGCACGGTGATCTTCGCCGGGAACTTGTCGAAATGGCCACCGTGGTAGGTGTGACGGCCGCCGTTCTTGAAGCTGCGGAAGTTGGCGTCGTTCATCAGGCGGATGTTGCAGCGCTGGGAGCACTCGATGACGACGATGTCGTCCTCGTTCAGGTGCTCGCGCTGGTGTACGAATTTCATGTGATGCTCCGCAAGGATTGGTTCTGCAAAGGCGAAAGATACCACGATGTCGGGTTACACTGCCGCGCTGTTCCGCCAGGCGTAGATAAATCTGCCAAAGCAGGGAGCAAAACAGCCTGGCTGTGGTCGAAGCGGATTCTTGAAGGCAGAGGTGCTGCAAATGAAGTGGATGGTGGCGGCGTTGGCGGTGACGCTGGGTGGCTGTGTGAGTGTTACGGAACTGGAACAGTCGCGTGAAACGCTGGATGTGATCTCCGGCAAGTCCCCGCGCGCGTATGCCGATTGCGTCAAGCAGAAGCTGGCCGATACCCGCGACCCGCTGGTGGAAGAGCAGCGCGGCGATGGCCTGCGGCTGATCGTGCCGCAGAAGATCAGCTCGGGCGTAGGCCCGGCGGCGCTGGTGGATATCGACAAGCGTGGCAGCGGCAGCAGCATCAAGCTGCACGAGCGGCTGAACAACTTCCCGCTGCGCCTGGGCGACGTGCGCACCGCAGCCACCCAATGCATCTCCGGTAGTTGATCCAGGGCAACTGATCACGCTCCTTTTGCTTATATGTTTTAGGCCTAAGCATATAACAATAGAAAAGGAGATTCGTGATGACACCGTTGAGTCGCGTCGTGATCGGCAGCCTGCTGATCCTGGCCTGGCCCGCGGCGCATGCCGCCGATGGCCAGAAAGTCTTCACCCAGGGCGGGGCCAACCCCGCCGCCATGGCTTGCCTGGGTTGCCATGGCCCGGACGGCAAGGGCATTGCCGCTGCCGGCTTCCCACGCCTGGCCGGGCTGCCGGCCGCTTACCTCAGCAAGCAATTGCATGATTGGCGCAACGGCAGCCGCAAGCAGCCGGTGATGGAGCCGCTTGCCAAGGCCCTGAGCGAGGATGAGATCAAGGCTGTCAGCACCTATCTGGCCAGCCTGCCGGCAGACCCTGCAGGCGACCTGCGTCGCCAGCAGATTGCCGATGATCCCACCACCCGCATGGCCCTGTACGGTGACTGGAGCCGGCAGATTCCTGGTTGCGTGCAATGCCATGGCCCGGGCGGTGGCGGGGTTGGCGAACACTTTCCGCCCTTGGCCGGCCAGCCCGCCAGTTACCTGGTGGCGCAGCTCAATGCCTGGCGGGACGGCACCCGCAGCAATGACCCCAACCAGCTGATGGTCGGTGTGGCCAAGGCCATGACCGATGACGAGATCAAGGCCGTTGCCGAGTTCTTCGCCCGCCCCGCCAGCCAGGAGGTCAAGCCATGAAACCGATGATTCCAGCCCTGCTGCTGCTGGCCATGGGCAGCGCCCAGGCCGCCCAGATCGCCATGGAAGACCAGTCGCAGTTGAAAGTGCCTGGCGTGCAGGCCGCGCCGCAGTTCGTGCCGCCAGCGGAAAGCGAGTTGCCTGACAATGCCTTTGGCAAGATGGTGCGCGAGGGGCATGCTTTGTTCGTCGACACCCGCAGGTTGATGCCTGAGGCCGTGGGCAATGGCATGAACTGCAGCAACTGCCACCTTGACCAGGGGCGGCTGGCGCATTCCGCGCCGATGTGGGGGGCGTACCCGATGTACCCCGCGTACCGCAAGAAAAACGACAAGGTCAACACCTACGCCGAGCGTATCCAGGGCTGTTTCCAGTTCAGCATGAACGGCAAGCCGCCTGCGGCCGACAGCCCGCAGATGACGGCGCTGGCGGTGTATTCGTACTGGCTGTCGACCAAGGCGCCGACTGGCGTGGAGATTGCCGGGCGAGGTTACCCGGAGGTGCCGCAACCCAAGGGCGGGTACGACTTCAAGCGCGGCCAGCAGGTTTATCGCGAGCAGTGTGCGATCTGCCACGGCGACAACGGCGAGGGGCAGAAGGTGGCGGGCGAGTATGTGATGCCGCCGCTGTGGGGCAAGGACTCCTACAACTGGGGCGCCGGCATGCACCGCATCAACACCGCGGCGTCGTTCATCAAGTACAACATGCCGCTGGGCAAGCCGGGCAGCCTGAGTGACCAGCAGGCCTGGGATGTGGCGGCCTGGGTCAACCGCCATGAACGGCCGCAGGACCCGCGGCTGGTGGAAGGCTCCATCGAGAAGACGCGGGTGAAGTTCCATGCCAATGACGGGGTGAACCTGTATGGGCAGAAGGTCGATGGGGTGTTGATCGGGCAGGGCACGGGTAGCTGATGTATTGCCTGTGCCGGCCTCTTCGCGGGTAAACCCGCTCCCACAGGTACTGCACAGCATTCAGAGCCTGTGGTGATCCTTGTGGGAGCGGGTTTACCCGCGAAGAGGCCAGTACAGGCAACCCCGATTTCCTGTCATCCAACGGTCATGGATGACAGCAATATTTACGATCCCCCGGAACTATCTACACTGGGTTATCTCTATCTTCCCATCGATCGGCCACAGGTAGGGCATTGTAAGGTGACTGCCGCCTGATTAGACTGCGCCGAATTCCACAGGCCTAGCCTTTTGTAAGGACGTATATGATCAAAAAATGCTTGTTCCCGGCAGCCGGTTACGGCACCCGCTTCCTGCCCGCTACCAAAGCCATGCCCAAGGAAATGCTGCCGGTGGTCAACAAGCCACTGATCCAGTATGGCGTTGAAGAGGCACTGGATGCCGGTCTGAGCGAGATCTCCATCGTCACCGGGCGCGGCAAGCGTGCTCTGGAAGACCACTTCGACATCAGCTACGAGCTGGAAAACCAGATCAAGGGCACCGACAAGGAAAAATACCTGGTTGGTATCCGTCGCCTGCTCGACGAGTGCTCGTTCTCCTACACCCGCCAGACCGAAATGAAAGGCCTGGGCCATGCCATCCTGACCGGCCGCCCGCTGATCGGCGACGAGCCGTTCGCCGTGGTGCTGGCGGACGACCTGTGCGTGAACCCGGAAGGTGACGGCGTACTGACCCAGATGGTCAAGCTGTACAACCAGTTCCGTTGCTCGATCGTCGCCATTCAGGAAGTCGATCCGCAGGAAACCAACAAGTACGGCGTGATCGCCGGCGACATGATCCGTGACGACATTTTCCGCGTCACCAACATGGTCGAGAAGCCAAAGCCGGAAGATGCCCCGTCGAACCTGGCGATCATCGGTCGCTACATCCTGACCCCGGACATCTTCGACATCATCGCCAACACCGAGCCGGGCAAAGGTGGCGAGATCCAGATCACCGACGCCCTGATGCAACAGGCGCAGAACGGCTGCGTGATCGCCTACAAGTTCAAAGGCAAGCGTTTCGACTGCGGTGGCGCCGAGGGCTACATCGACGCGACCAACTTCTGCTTCGAGAACTACTACAAGACTGGCAAGGCTTACTGATAAGCCGCTACTTGTATCAAAGCTGATAACTGGGGCTGCTTTGCAGCCCTTCGCGGGCGCGCCCGCTCCTACAGGTATTGTGCAGGCCTTCAAGGTTGCGCCGGTACTGTGGGAGCGGGCGGGCCTGCGAAGGGTCGCAAAGCGGCCCCAGTGCGTTATGCTGGGCGCCTGCCTAGGGGAGTGAATACATGGCCTACGATTTTGATCTGTTCGTGATTGGTGCCGGGTCCGGCGGGGTGCGCGCGGCGCGGTTTACCGCCGGCTTTGGCGCAAAGGTGGCAGTGGCCGAGAGCCGCTACCTGGGCGGTACCTGCGTCAACGTGGGTTGCGTGCCGAAAAAACTGCTGGTGTACGGCGCACACGTCGCCGACGAACTGGAGCAGGCCGCAGGCTTCGGCTGGACCCTGGAAGAAGGGCATTTCGACTGGGGCACCCTGATTGCCAACAAGAACCGGGAAATCGAGCGCCTCAACGGCATCTACCGCAACCTGCTGGTCAACAGCGGGGTCACCCTGCTGCAGGGGCATGCGCGCCTGACCGGTGCCAACGAAGTGGAGGTGGACGGCCAGCGCTACACCGCCGAGCACATCCTCATCGCCACCGGTGGCTGGCCACAGGTGCCGGACATTCCGGGCAAGGAACTGGCCATCACCTCCAACGAAGCCTTCTACCTCAAGGACCTGCCACGCCGGGTGCTGGTGGTGGGCGGTGGCTACATCGCCGTCGAGTTCGCCGGCATCTTCCAGGGCCTGGGGGCGGCTACCACGCTGCTGTACCGTGGCGACCTGTTCCTGCGTGGTTTCGACGGTTCGGTGCGCACGCACCTGAAGGAAGAACTGGAAAAGCGCGGCCTCGACCTGCAGTTCAACGCCGACATCCAGCGCATCGACAAGCTCGAGGACGGCAGCCTCAAGGCCACCCTCAAGGATGGCCGCGAATTGGTCACCGATTGCGTGTTCTATGCCACCGGCCGGCGCCCGATGCTGGACAACCTGGGCCTGGAAAACACCGGTGTCGAGCTGGATGCACGCGGTTACATTCGGGTTGACCAGCAGTACCAGACCACCGCGCCGTCGATCCTGGCCATTGGCGACGTGATTGGCCGCGTGCAATTGACTCCAGTGGCTCTGGCCGAGGGCATGGCCGTGGCCCGGCGCCTGTTCAAGCCCGAGCAATACCGCCCTGTGGACTACCAGAACATACCCACCGCGGTATTCAGCCAGCCGCCCATCGGCACCGTGGGCCTGACCGAGGAGCAGGCGCTGGAGGCCGGGCACAAGGTGCAGGTATTCGAGAGCCGCTTCCGTGCGATGAAACTGACCCTGACCGACATCCAGGAAAAGACCCTGATGAAGCTGGTGGTCGATGCCGAGACCGACAAGGTGCTGGGCTGCCACATGGTTGGCCCCGACGCCGGCGAGATCATCCAGGGCCTGGGCGTTGCCCTGAAGGCCGGTGCGACCAAGCAGCAGTTCGACGAAACCATTGGCGTGCACCCGACCGCGGCCGAAGAGTTCGTGACCATGCGCACAGCGACACGCTGATCCCAACGCAACGCATACCGTTGTAGGAGCGGCCTTGTGTCGCGATGGGCTGCGAAGCAGCCCCAGTATTTCTGCAATCGTGAGATACACAGGGGCTGCTTCGCAGCCCATCGCGACGCAAGGCCGCTCCTACAGGAGTGATCCGACCATGGAGTCAGGAGGTACGACCCCGCAATCCTTTGCTCAGCCCATTCCCTTCTATTAATTATCCTCGGTTATAGCCAAAACCAATCACAAGCATGAGCTTTGCCAATGAGCCTTTGTCGGGACCAGCGGTTAGGATTCTCTCCATCAACTGATTCCAACCCCATGAAGGAGCGTCTCTCATGCCAATCATCAACAGCCAGGTCAAACCGTTCAACGCCACCGCCTACCACAAGGGCGAGTTCGTCCAGGTCAGCGAAGCCGACCTGAAAGGCAAGTGGTCTGTCGTGTTCTTCTACCCGGCCGACTTCACCTTCGTCTGCCCGACCGAGCTGGGTGACCTTGCTGACAACTACGCCGAGTTCCAGAAGCTGGGCGTGGAAATCTACGGCGTGTCCACCGACACCCACTTCACCCACAAAGCCTGGCACGACACTTCGGACACCATCGGCAAGATCCAGTACCCGCTGATCGGTGACCCGACCCACGTCATCTCGCGCAACTTCGACGTGCTGATCGAAGAAGCCGGCCTGGCCGATCGCGGTACCTTCGTGATCAACCCGGAAGGCCAGATCAAGATCGTCGAACTGAACGACGGTGGTGTAGGCCGCGATGCTGCCGAACTGCTGCGCAAGGTTAAGGCTGCCCAGTACGTTGCCGCTCACCCAGGCGAAGTTTGCCCGGCCAAGTGGAAAGAAGGCGAAGCCACCCTGGCTCCATCGCTGGACCTGGTCGGCAAGATCTAAGCCGATGCGCATATCGCGGGCGGTAGCCAGCCGCCAAAGCTGAAGTACCTACCGCCCCGTAAAAGCGCCCGGGCGACCTCGCCTGGGCGTTTTTGTATCCGAGTTTTGTAAAAGGAATCGCCCGTATGTTGGACGCCACGCTTAAATCGCAACTGAAAACCTACCTGGAGCGGGTCACCCAGCCGATCGAGATCGTTGCCTCCCTCGACGACGGCGCGAAATCCCGCGAATTGCACGACCTGCTGGTGGAAATTGCCAGCCTGTCGAACCTTATTACTTTCAGCGCGGACGGCAGCGATGCTCGTCGTCCATCGTTCTCGCTGAACCGCCCGGGAGCCGACATAAGCCTGCGCTTCGCCGGCATCCCCATGGGCCACGAATTCACCTCGCTGGTGCTGGCACTGCTGCAAGTCGGTGGGCACCCGTCCAAGGCCAGTGCCGAAGTGATCGAACAGATCCAGGCGCTGGAAGGCGAATTCACCTTCGAAACCTACTTCTCGCTGTCGTGCCAGAACTGCCCGGACGTGGTCCAGGCGCTGAACCTGATGGCGGTGCTCAACCCCAACGTGCGCCACGTGGCCATCGACGGCGCGCTGTTCCAGGCGGAAGTGGAATCGCGCAAGATCATGGCGGTGCCGAGCATCTACCTGAACGGCGAAGTGTTCGGCCAGGGCCGCATGGGCCTGGAAGAAATCCTCGGCAAGATCGACACCAACGCAGCCGGCCGCCAGGCCGAGAAGATCAACGCCAAGGACGCCTTCGACGTGCTGGTGGTCGGTGGTGGCCCAGCCGGCGCTTCGGCAGCCATCTATGCCGCGCGTAAAGGCATCCGCACCGGTATCGCGGCCGAGCGTTTCGGCGGCCAGGTGCTCGATACCCTGGCCATCGAGAACTTCATCTCGGTACAGGAAACCGAAGGGCCGAAGCTGGCCACGGCGCTGGAAGAACACGTCAAGCAGTACGACGTGGACATCATGAACCTGCAGCGCGGTGAAGCGCTGATCCCGGCCACCGATGGCGGCCTGCACGAAGTACGCCTGGCTGGCGGCGCCTCGCTCAAGGCCAAGACCGTGATCCTGGCCACCGGTGCCCGCTGGCGTGAAATGAATGTGCCGGGCGAGCAGGAATACCGCGCCCGTGGCGTGGCCTACTGCCCGCACTGCGACGGCCCGCTGTTCAAGGGCAAGCGCGTGGCGGTGATCGGTGGTGGCAACTCGGGTGTGGAAGCGGCCATCGACCTGGCGGGTATCGTCGCCCAGGTAACGTTGATCGAGTTCGACAGCCAGCTGCGTGCCGATGCGGTACTGCAGCGCAAGTTGCACAGCCTGCCGAACGTGAAGGTGATCACCAGTGCGCTGACCACCGAAGTGCTGGGCAATGGCGAAAAGGTGACCGGCCTGCGCTACAAGGACCGCACCACCGACCAGCAGCATGAAGTGGCGCTGGAAGGCATCTTCGTGCAGATCGGCCTGCTGCCGAACACCGACTGGCTGAAAGGCACCGTCGAGCTGTCGCCGCGTGGCGAGATCATCGTCGATGCCAAGGGCCAGACCAGCATCCCGGGTGTATTTGCGGCGGGTGACGTGACGACTGTGCCGTACAAGCAGATCGTGATTGCGGTGGGTGAGGGGGCCAAGGCATCGCTGGCGGCCTTTGACCACCTGATCCGCACTTCGGCACCGGCGTAAGCCTGTACCGGCCTCTTCGCGGCTAAAGCCGCTCCCACAGGTACTGCGCAGATTTTGCAAACTGTGCAGATCCCTGTAGGAGCGGCTTTAGCCGCGAAAGGGCCGGTACAAGCAAAGCAATAACCGAGGATGTCTATGATTACTGCAGACACCCTCAGGAATCACACCCATGACCCTGATCAGCCGCGAACCCTGGTGGCTAGTCCCCCCAAAACCCGGGCAGCAAGAGCAGGACCTGCACTGGGGCTATCTGGAAATCTACGCCGACGGCCGCACCGTGTTCGTCGACCAGCGCCCCAGTGACCGGGAGCTGGCCGAGCGCAAGAGCTGCCGCAACTTCCCCGACCCCGAGCCGTGACGGCTCAGCCTTCCAGTTCGGCCAGGCGTGCCTCCAGCGCCGCGATGCGCGCTTCGAGGGCTTCGATGCGCTCTTCCGACACATTGCCACCGCTGCTGCGTGCCCCGCCTTCCTGCTGCCGTGCGGCCAGGATCGCCTCGATTTCCGCCGGGTCGCCCAAGGCATGGGTGTAACGGTCTTCGCGCTGGCCGGCCTGGCGTGGCAGGTGCAAGGCCAGGCCGCGCGAGATCAGGCGCTCCAGCTGGTGCTGGATCTGCTCGGTGTCGTCGAAGTCGTGCAGGCGGTTGCTGCGGGTCAGCAGTTCGTTGAGGGTTTGCGGCCCGCGCAGGAACATCAGGCCCATCAGCACCAGTTGCGCCGGCACCAGCTCCAGCGCCTTGTCCACCCGTTGTTCCCAGCGGTCGGCGCGGCTGCCCATCTGCAGGCGGGTCATGTCTTGCCCCTCGAGGGCGCGCAGGGCCTGGCCTACCTGGCCTTGGGTGAGGTTCATCACCGGCTCGCGACTGGTTTTCTGGTTGCAGGCCAGGACCAGGGCGTTGAGGGTCAGCGGGTAGCTTTCCGGGCTGGTGGCCTGCTTTTCGATCAGCGAGCCGAGAATACGGATCTCGATGCTGTTGAAGCGGCCTTCGCCGGCGGTTTCGTGTTCTGACATGGCCCTGTCTCATTGCTGGGGAAAGGCCACTAGGGTAGGTAATGCCATCGTGTTAGGCAATTGGCACCTGTGGGAGCGGGTTCACCCGCGAACACCGGCGCAGCCGGTGCCATGCACCGCGTCGTCTGATTCGCGGGTGAACCCGCTCCCACAGGGCCCCGGCAAACTCAGGCTTTACGCTCTTCAGCCTGGCACGCCGCCGCGGTAAACAGCACATCGGTCGAAGAATTCAGCGCCGTCTCGGCCGAATCCTGTAGCACGCCGATGATGAAGCCAACCGCCACCACCTGCATGGCAATTTCGCTAGGGATGCCAAACAGGCTGCACGCCAGCGGAATCAGCAGCAGCGAGCCACCGGCCACACCCGAGGCGCCGCAGGCACAGACCGCCGCCACCACGCTGAGCAGCACGGCGGTCGGCAGGTCCACCGGAATACCCAGGGTATGTACAGCCGCGAGCGTCAGCACGGTAATGGTGATGGCGGCACCGGCCATGTTGATGGTCGCACCCAGCGGGATCGATACCGAGTAGGTGTCTTCATGCAGGCCAAGGCGCTCCGACAGGGCCAGGTTGACCGGGATGTTGGCCGCCGAGCTACGGGTGAAGAACGCGGTGATACCGCTTTCGCGCAGGCACAGCAGGGTCAGCGGGTAGGGGTTGCGGCGGATTTTCCAATACACGATCAGCGGGTTCATCACCAGCGCCACGAACAGCATGCAGCCGATCAGCACCGCCAGCAGGTGCAGGTAGCCGAGCAGGGCGTTCAGGCCCGACTGGGCCAGGGTGGCGCTGACCAGGCCGAAGATGCCCAGCGGGGCGAAGCGGATGACCACGCGCACGATCAGGGTCACGCCATTGGACAAGTCCTCGACCACGGTGCGGGTGGTTTCGCCGGCATGGCGCAGGGCCACGCCCAGGCCGATGGCCCAGGTCAGCACACCGATGAAGTTGGCGTTGAGCAGGGCGTTGATCGGGTTGTCCACCGCGCTCAGCAGCAGGTTCTGCAGCACCTCGGTGATGCCGCCCGGCGCGCTCAGCGTAGCGTCGCCGGTGCTCAGCACCAGGTTCGACGGGAACAGCATGCTGGCGACCACCGCGACTACCGCGGCGCCGAAGGTACCCAGCAGGTACAGCCAGAGGATCGGGCGGATGTGGGTTTCCTGGCCGTGGCGGTGGTTGGCGATCGAGGCCATGACCAGGATGAACACCAGCACGGGTGCCACCGCCTTGAGGGCGCTGACGAACACCTTCCCGAGGAAGGCCATGTCGCGGGCGATGGCGGGCGCGAGCAGGGCCAGGGCGATGCCGGCGATCAGGCCGATGACGATCTGCGTCACCAGGCTGGTGCGGTTGAGGAAGCGGAGGACGGGGGTCATGTGCAGCGATATCCCAGCATGTTCAAAAAGGGCGCGACTTTACCATAGACCTTCGTCGAGCAGGGCGGCCTGAAGAAGTCAGCGCCCGCGCCGCCGCGACACCCGCGCCTCGATGTTCTTGCGCCCGATCAGCAGCGGCGGCTTTTCCACTACCGGCTCGTCCGCCAGCCACTTGTACATCACCAGGCAGTCCACCAGCCCCAGGCGGGCATGGCGGTAGGCCTTGGGCAGGCGGCCAACGGTTTCGAAGCCCAACTTGTGCCACAGCGCCACTGCCACCTCATTGGTGGCCACCACCGAGTTGAACTGCAGGGCCAGAAAACCTTCCTGGCGCGCCTGTTTCTGTGAGTGCTCGCACATCAAGCGCGCGACGCCGCGGCCGCGTGCCGCTTCACAGACCATGTAGCCGCAATTGCCCACGTGCCCACCAGGCCCGGCGGCATTGGCCTTGAGGTAATACGAACCCAGCATCGCGCCGTCTTCCTCGGCCACGAATGTGCGCACGGGCAGTTCCAGCCACAGCTGGCGGGCCTGATCGAAGCTGAGGGCCGGGTCGAATGCGTAGGTTTCACGGGCCTGTACGACGGCCTGGAAGGTGGACCAGAAGTGTTCGAAGTCTTCCGGTGTCATGGGGCGGATGTGGATCATGCGGGTTCCTGCAAGGGCTGGGCCGCCAAGTCTGGGTGGCGCGGCGCCGTCGCGCAAGGGCGGCGACGCCAATTGCGCTCAGCCGTTGGCCTTGCCCACCGCATCCATGGCACGTGCCGAGTAGACCAGCGCGGCACCGGCGTTCATCGCCACGGCCACGCCAAGGGCCTCGGCGATTTCCTCGCGGCTGGCGCCGTGCTTGACGGCCTGCTGCGAATGCACCGCGATGCATCCATCGCAGCGTGTGGTCACGGCCACGGCGAGGGAGATCAGCTCGCGGGTCTTGGCGTCCAGGTGGTTGGTCTTGGCCCCTGCGCCGCTGGCAGTCATGTAGCCGGCCACGGTGTCAGGGGAAAGCTGCTTGAGATCGCCGATGCCGGCCATCAACTGCTTACGGTAGGCGTCCCAGTCCATCATGCTCATCGTCTTCACCTTGGGGAGGTTGCGAGTGGAGCTTTCAGGCTAGTCGAAGAGTGGAAAGTGTGAGGCTTGTACTTTGGTTGGTTGCGCGCAGGCCTTTTGGCTGCGCGCAACCACACCGATCAGATGTAGATGAACACCAGCACCAACGCCGCGACGAATGCCCACTTCTCCAGGTAGTAGCGCGTGCGGTTGCGCTTCTTCATTGCCTTGCCACGTTCGCGGATCTTGTAGATGCGGGTGAACAGCCGGTTGATGCCACCGGTCTTGTCGCCGGCATCATTGGGTGCGGCGGCAGCGGCCATGACGTTGCGGCTGAACCAGCGGTTGAACGCGGTCGCCCAGCGGTACTTGAGCGGGCGTTCCACGTCGCAGAACAGGATGATGCGGTTGTGCTCGGTGGTATTGGCCGCGTAGTGGATGTAGGTCTCGTCGAAGACCACGCCCTCGCCATCGCGCCAGGAATACTTCTCACCGTCCACGTCGATGTAGCAACCGTCGTCGTTCGGCGTGTCCAGGCCCAGGTGGTAGCGGTACGAACCGGCATACGGGTCACGGTGGCGCACCAGCTTGGCGCCCGGCGGCAGGGTGGCGAACATGGCGGCCTTGACCGTGCCGATACCTTTGAGCAACTCGGTGGTGCGTGGGCACAGGGTCATCGCCGACGGGTGGCTTTCGCCGTACCACTTCAGGTAGAAGCGCTTCCAGCCGGTCTTGAAGAATGAGTTGAAACCGACATCATCGTAATTGTCGGACTTCTTGATTTCGCCCACATGCAGCAGTTGTTGGGCTTCCTCGCGGATCTCCTGCCAGTGGTCCTGCAGCGTCTGCAGTTCAGGAAAGGCCTCTACTGGCAGGTAAGGCTTGGCCGGGTGCCTGGAAAACAGGTACAGGAAGCTGTTGACCGGGGCCAGGAAACTGGAGTGGTCGCCCAGCTGACGGGTCAGCTTGTGGCGAACGCGACCGCGCAGGTGAACATAGGCGATCGAGAGGACGAAGATGAGGACTAAGGCGATTTTCATGGGCGGATACGTCAAGTAATGGCCATGCGTGATGGCTAAGCCCGCCAGCATAAACAATCGAGCCGATGCTTTGTAGGAGAATGTTACGCAGCGATGGCAGACCTTGGTACAAGCGTCACCGCTGTACCAAGGTCTGCATGGCGATGCATCAGGCCAGAGTAACCTCGATGCTGCCATCGGTGATGCGATGGTCCTTGCCATCGTAGCTGATGACATAATCAGTGAATGTGGCGGTCAGGGTCCTGTTCTCCACGTTCCACTCATGCTGCAGGCGGCCCCCGGTCAGGGGATAGTACAAACCGCCAATCAAGAAGAGCAGGCGTGCATGTTGCTGATTGAACAGCATCATGATGCCTTGGGTCGCGTTGTCCATTTGCTGTTTTGCGGTGAGTCGGATGCGCCCGTCCTCCAACTCCTTGGATTTGATGGTTTGAGCGTCAAGGTTGCCTAGCAAGGGGAATATAGCGGGGTCGAGGTTGGCCTTGACCCAGCCGGTGCCGGAGATGTATTGCGTCGCATGGTCGGCCAGCGACAAGGACAGCGAGCCATCCACGATATCGACCTGGCCCATGGTGTCTACGATGGTGAAGTGGAACGTTGCCACTAGCGCCTTGGTAGTCTGATCCATCTGGACAATTCGGATTTCCCCTTCGGTCGCCCAGCCTGAGCGGCCAATCGAACTCGAGCCGAAATAGGCGTTGATCTCGGCTTTCTCGCCTGGACCGATCTTGTGGGATTCGCCTGTTACCAGGCGGCTTTCCGGGATATTCATGATTATGAAGCTATGAACGTTCTCTGAATTATCCTTGTAATGAGGGGCAAAGAACGAGCAGTTGCCAGAACTGATATTCGTATCTACTTCATTAGCCTTGAACGCGTATTCACGCTGGCCCCACTTCAGTTGCGCTTGCATGGCAGGCTGGGTATTCCGTGTTTGCTGGTGCTGTTTCATGACCGTATCTATGTGATTGAATTGAGGCCTCAGCGTATGGTTTGGGTCTCTGCCCGCGAAACTGACAGACCTGCGGGTTTCCCAACGCATCAGTACGTGCTTTGCATCTCGAGGAGCGGCACGATGACACCGGTCAGCGGACGAATCGAAAAACCATTCAAGCGCCTGTTCTTCGCCTTGCCGGTGAGCGATGCCCAGCGCCGCGCCCTGGCCCAGTGGCGACGTGGCCTGAGCCTGCGCAGCGGCAAGCCAGTGCCGGCCGCCAACTTCCATGTGACACTGCTGTTTCTCGGCGATGTGGATACCGCCCATGTGCCTGCGATTTGCGCGGCGGTCGACCAGCTGGCAGTACCGGCCACGGCACCACGACTGATACTGGACCGCTTGCAGGTGTGGCAGCGGGCCAGCGCCCTGGTGCTGGAGGCGCAACAGACCCCACCGGCCCTGCTGCAACTGGTGTACAGCTTGCAGCAGGCGCTGCTGCCGTTGGGGGTGGAAGCGGCCGACCGCGAGTATCGCCCGCACCTGACGCTGGCCAGGGATTACCGCGGCCAGCCGCCAGAAGCCAGCAGCGCGCCGGATTTCTACCTCGCCGCCCGCCATTTCACACTGTACGAGTCGCGCAAGGGCGCTTACTGGCCATTGGCGCAATGGCCGCTTTCAAGCTGATTCAGGCCATGGCCTCGCAGCCTGCGAACATCTGCTCGCCCAGCGTGCGTGCAGTGTGCAGATGCGCTGCCGGGGCTGCGCCCTCGCTGTCGTCCAGCAGGGTGGAGCTGAGTACTTCGGCGCCGCAGTAGTCGAAAATGCCGTGCTCGATCTGCACATGCATCGCCTTGCCATAGCCGTGACGCTCGAAAGTGCCGCTGTCGGCACCGGCGACGCCGACCAGGTGCACCTTCATGCCTCGCAGCTTCTTGACGGTGATGCCCCCTTCATAATCGAAGGCCCAGCCATTGCTGAACACCCGCTCGACCCAGCCTTTGAGCAAGGCCGGCAGCGACCACCAATAGATGGGGTAGACCAGCACCAACGCATCGGCGCGTTCGATACGCGCCTGCTCCCTGAGTACATCCGCCGGCGGGGCTGCCAGCCTGCGGTGCACCGCATGGTCGGCCAGGCCGAAACGCGGGTCGAAACCTTCACTGGCCAGGTCGGCGATTTCGCTGTCGTGGCCGGCGTTGGCCAGGCCGGCGGCGATCTGTCGGGCCAGGGCATGGGTGAGGGATTGCGGGTCGTGATGACCGACGACGATCAGGGCATGCATGGTGGGCTCTCCAAGATGGGGATGCAGGGTTACCCGGAGCGCTATATACTCAAGGTAAGTTACGTTTAGTAAGTTACTTTTGGTAGGTAAACGATGTCAAGCGATGATCAAGGCCGCTCGCGCAAGCGCCTGAGCCGCGAAGAGCGCCGTCGACAGTTGCTCGATGTGGCCTGGCAGCTGGTACGGGAGGAGGGCACCGATGCCTTGAGCCTGGGGCGTTTGGCCGAGCAGGCGGGGGTGACCAAGCCGGTGGTCTATGACCATTTCGAGACCCGCACCGGGCTGTTGGTGGCGCTGTACCAGCAATACGATGCACGGCAGTCGCGGATGCTGGAGCAGGCGCTGGCGTGTTGTGACGCTAGCCTGGCCAGTCGCGCCGGGGTGATTGCCGAGGCGTATGTGGACTGTGTGATGAGCCAGGGGCTGGAGATACTCGGAGTGTCGGCGGCATTGGCCGGCTCGCCGGAAATGGAAGCGCTGAAGCGGGCCTATGAGCAGCCGTTTCTGGACAAATGCCGTGAGGCGCTGGCCGGGTTTTCGCCCAGAGGCAACATTGGGGTGGCGGGCATGCGCCTGCTGGTGGGGGCGGCGGATGCCTTGTCGCAGGCGGCTGCCGCAGGGGAGCTGGAGGTGGGGCAGGCCAAGGCCGAATTGCGGGCAGCAATAGTGGCGATGGTCGAGCGGCAATGAAGCCTTGAGAGTGCCGGGGCTGCTCTGCAGCCCATCGCCGGCAAGCCGGCTCCCACATCAACCGCATCGGTTTCAAGCCATGTGCAGTCCCTGTGGGAGCCGGCTTGCCGGCGATGGGGCCAGGGCAGGCGATTACACTGGCAGGCTCTGGTACGGCAATTCATCCCCCGGGCTGCGGTCGAACTGGCGCTTGTACTCGCGGCTGAACTGCGAGGTGCTCTGGTACCCCACCCGGTGCGCGGTCTGCGCCACCCCCAGGCCTTCGCCGATCAGCATCTGCTGCGCCTTCAGCAGCCGCAGGCGCTTGAGGTACTGCATTGGTGCCATGTCGGTGCAGCGCTTGAAGTGCTCGTGGAAGGTCGAAACGCTCATGTTGGCGCGCGCGGCCAACGCTTCCACGCTCAGCGGCTCGGTGTAGTGTTCGCGCAGGTGGGCAAGGGCGGCGCCGATGCGGGCGAAGTGCCCTTGTTGCTCCACCAGCGCCCGCAATACGCCCGCCTGTGGGCCGCGCAAGGCGGTGTACAGCACCTCGCGTACCCGCGCCGGCCCCAGCACCTTGGCGTCCACTGGGTCCTGCAGGCAGCGCAGCAGCCGTTCCACGCATTCGCGCATCGGCGCATCGAGTGCCGCCGAGGTCATCGACTGCGGGGTTTGCGCCTGCACAGCGGCATCCGGCGCCAGGGCCATGCTTTGCACCAGTTCACCCAGGACGCCGCGGTCGATGTCCACCGCCACGCCCAGCAACGGTGCTTCGGGGGTGGCGAAGGTTTCGCACATGAACGGCACCGACAGTGCCTGCACCAGGTAATGCCCGGCGCCGTACTCCAGGGTACGCGGCCCCAGGCGCGCCAGCTTGCTGCCCTGGGCCAGGATCATCAGGCTGGGTTCGTAGATCTGCGGGCTGCTGGCCACATAGTGGTCCCAGCTCAGCACCTGCACCTGGGGCAGGTGCGTGGGCACGAAACCCGGGCGCGTGGCGAGACTGCGGATCAGTGTGCAAAGCGGCGCATTGGCGTCGACGTGGCGGGTCAGTTGCATGATGGACCTGGGCAGAGGATCAGACAGTCTGATCATCGCAGAATGAACGCTCGGCGCCAGGTGCTGCATGGCATCTTCGGAGAATCAGGCATCGATGCCGGAGAATCAGCCGTGGGCGAGGCGGCGCATGGCGCGCAGAATGCGCCGCCTGAATCGTTTCACTTCATAGCGAGGCCCTGCATGTACACCGCCATCGGTTACGCCGCCCAGACCCCCACCAGCCCTCTGGCTCCCATGACCTTCGAGCGTCGCAGCCCGCGCCCTGACGACGTCGCCATCGATATCCTGTACTGCGGCGTGTGCCACTCCGACATTCACCAGGCGCGCAACGAATGGGGCATTGCCGTGTACCCGCTGATGCCGGGCCACGAGATCATCGGCCGCGTCACCGCGGTGGGCGACAAAGTGACCGCGCACAAGGTCGGCGACCTGGTCGGCGTTGGCTGCATGGTCGACTCGTGCCGCCACTGCGAAGCCTGTGCCAAGGACCTGGAGCAATATTGCCTGGAAGGCCCGACCATGACCTACGCCACCCCGGACCGGGTCGACGGTAGCAACACCATGGGCGGTTACTCCAGCAGCATCGTGGTCAGCGAGCACTTCGTGGTGCGCATCCCGGCCGGCATGGACCTGCCAAGTGCCGCGCCAATCCTCTGCGCTGGCATCACCACCTATTCGCCGCTCAAGCACCACGGTGTCGGCCCCGGTCACAAGATCGGCATCCTCGGCATGGGCGGCCTGGGCCACATGGCTATCAAGCTGGCCAAGGCCTTGGGCGCCGAAGTGACCCTGTTCACCCGTTCCCAGGCCAAGGCCGAGGAAGCCCGTCGCCAGGGTGCCGACCATGTGATCGTGTCCACCGATGCCGAGCAGATGCACGCCGCGGCGGGCCGTTTCGACTTCCTGCTCGACACCATCCCGGTGCAGCACGACCTCAACCCGTACCTGGAAACCCTGAAATTCGATGGCGTGCACATTCTGGTTGGCCTGATCGAGCCGATCGACCCGGCGGTGCATGCGGCCAATCTGGTAATGAAGCGCCGGGTGCTGGCGGGGTCGTTGATCGGTGGTATTGCCGAGACCCAGGAAGTGCTGGACTTCTGTGCCGAGCACGCGATTCGTTGTGATATCGAGTTGCTGGATATCCGCAACATCAACCAGGCGTATGAGCGGATGATTGCCGGGGACGTGAAGTACCGGTTCGTGATCGATATGGCTACTTTGCAGGGCTGATGGTTGCCTGCCCCGGCCTATTCGCGGGTGAACCCGCTCCCACAGGTACTGCACAGACTTCGTAAGCTGTGATTTACCTGTGGGAGCGGGCGAGCCCGCGAATAGGCCAGTACAGGCAATGAAAATGCTGGATCTGTTACCAGGCCAATGCCCTGTCCCAGCCTTTCCAGAACAACCACCGCCGTACCTCGCCATGCGCCCCGGTACCGATCTGCCAGGCCGGCCGCCCGTTGTCCAGGGCAATCACCGAAACGAACCCGGCATGGCTCGCCGCTACCAGCGTACGCCCGTCCGCACTGATATCCAGCGCACTGATGGTCGACCCCAGGTAATGCTGCCAATGCTCCATGCCGTCTTCGCCAAATGCCCGCAGGTAACCATAGGCATCCCCCACGATGTACTCCCCGTCGCGCGCCACGCCGGCATACACCCGTGCGCCATCCTGTACCAGCGGGGTACGCGGGTCCTGGCTGTAGTAGTCGGTATCCAGCCCCGGCAAGTCGGCCACCCTGACAGCCAGCGTGGCACCGCTGTAGAAATGGCAGGCATTGACTATCAACTGGTCACCCGCGCGATTGAACAGCGCAAAGTGCGGATACTCGCTGGCCGGGCCGATTGCCGCCACGGGCCTGAGCTGGTCGTCCAGCACCAGGTGACGGCTGCCTTGCTCGCCGACCACGATCAACCGGCCATCCGCCGACACCGCACCGTGCTCCATGCTCAGCCCGAGGCTGATGTCGTCGGGGTCGGTGCCTTCGTCCAGCTCGTCGAGCACCCGCGCCTGGTGCGGCAGCAGGCGGGTCGCACCGTGGCGCGTCAGCAGGAAGATACCCTCGGCACTCACCAGCAGCACCCGCTGACCATCCGGGAAGGGGATCAGCGCGGTCGGCGTGGGCGGTAGGTCGAACGGCTCGAACGGGTAACCCGGCGGCAACCCCTCCAGCCCCGTGGGCCAGGCCAGGCGCAGCACCTGCGGGCCGCCCCAGCCATCGGTCACGCGTATGCCCTCGGCATTGGCCAGGGCGAAATAGCGGCGGGCCGGGCAACGGCCGAAGTGATCGACGCCGATCACCGGGGTCACCCCGACAGCGTCGATGCGCACTACCTGTCCTTTGTCATGCGGCATGCCGATGCGTGCCAGCAGGCAGCCATCCTCCAGCAGCAGGACGTTGCCGATGCCTTGCCCGTGCTCCTTGATCAGCGGCAGCAATGGGTGATGGGCGGGCGGCCAGGCTTCGCGGAAGGCTTGCTGTTCGAAGGCTTCGACGCCAGGCCGGTTGGCGGCTTGCAGGGCTTGCAGCCAGGCATCGAGCAAATGCTCGGTGGCTTGCGGCAGGGGCTCTTCGAGGTCATCCCAGCCTTGCGCGCGGCCCTGCGCGACATAGTCGTTGACGGCCTGGGCATAGGCGGTGACCGCCTGCTGCCACTGCTGCTGGGAGTGCTGCTGGTCCATGAGCGGATCGGGCTCCTTGTTGCATACGCGTTCGCACAAAGCGCGCATGTTACTCCTTCTGCCCGCCTCGCGGTTGTGAGCCCCCGGCTTGACGCGTACCATGCCGGGCATTCCTTCCAATAACAAAGCGTGCGTCCACACCCCGGCAAGCGGGTGGCTGGCGTGCGTCCTGTTGCCTTGCCTGCGGAGAAGCGGTTTGCACCCATGAACGGACCCACACCCACCAACATGCCACCCACGGCGGGTAGCGGCAGCTGGCTGAGCGTCATTGCCCTGGCCCTGGCGGCCTTCATCTTCAACACCACCGAGTTCGTCCCGGTGGCGCTGCTCAGCGACATTGGCCGCAGCTTCGACATGAGCACCGCGCAGGTCGGCCTGATGCTGACCATCTACGCCTGGGTGGTGGCGCTGGCCTCGCTGCCGATGATGCTGCTGACCCGCAACATCGAGCGGCGGCGCCTGTTGCTGTTAGTGTTCCTGGTGTTCATCGTCAGCCACCTGCTGTCGTGGCTGTCACAGAGCTTTGCCATGTTGCTGGTCAGCCGCATCGGTATTGCCCTGGCGCATGCGGTGTTCTGGGCCATCACGGCGTCCCTGGCGGTGCGCGTGGCGCCGCCAGGGCAGCAGGCCAAGGCGTTGGGCCTTTTGGCCACTGGCACCACCCTGGCCATGGTCCTGGGCATCCCGCTGGGCCGCGTGGTGGGCGAAGCGCTGGGCTGGCGCATCACCTTCCTGAGCATTGCCGGGGTGGCGCTGGCGACCATGCTGTGCCTGATGAAGTCGCTGCCGCTGCTGCCCAGCCAGAACTCGGGCTCGCTGCGCAGCCTGCCGATCCTGTTCAAGCGCCCGGCGCTGGTGATCACCTATGTGCTGGTGACGCTGGTGATTACCGCGCAGTTCACTGCCTACAGCTACATCGAGCCGTTCGCCCTGCACGTGGCGCAGATAGGCGGTGAGCGCACCACGTTGTTGCTGCTGCTGTTCGGCGGTGCCGGGGTGTTCGGCTCATTGCTGTTCAGCCGTTACAGCGACCGCTTCCCGCATGGCTTCCTGGTAGGGTCGATCGGCCTGCTGGCGGCGTGCCTTTTGCTGCTGTTGCCGCTGTCGGGCAACTTCTACATGTTTGCCGTGTTGAGCATGTTCTGGGGTGTGGCGATCCTCAGTTTCAGCCTATCGCTGCAGTCCAAAACCTTGAAGCTGGCGTCCGATGCCACCGATGTGGCCATGGCGCTGTTCTCGGGTATCTACAACATCGGTATTGGCGGTGGTGCGTTGCTGGGCAGTATCGTCAGCAGCCAGCTGGACGTGGCGGATATCGGCCTGGTGGGCGGTAGCGTGGCGGTGGCCGGGTTGCTGCTGGCGGTGGCCAGCACCCGGCGGTTCCGCGAGGCGCTGACGCACTGATCTGGGGCTGGCGCGTTCTTTGTAGGAGCGGCCTTGTGTCGCGATGGGGCGCGCAGCGGCCCCGGATTTCAGCGTTACAGCGGATATCGCCGGGGGCCGCTGCGCGCCCCATCGCGACACAAGGCCGCTCCTACAGGTCCTCTGCAGGCCTGTAGGAACACCTGTTGCAGGCTCAAGCCAGTACGGCAGCCCACGCAGAAATCAACAACACCCCCGCCAACACCTGGTTGAACACCCGCAACCGCCGCGGTGCCTGTAACCATCGCGCGCTGCCCACCCCCAGCAGCGCCCACGCCGCCATGCAGGGCAGGGCAATCAGCAAGAACACCAGCGCCAGCTGCCATACCGGCAACGACGGCGCGGCAAACACCCCGACCACCGCCACGGCCATCAACCACACCTTGGGGTTCACCACCTGCAACGAGGCTGCACTGAGTGCACTGAAGCCTTGCGCCGTAGGCGCCTGCAGCGGGGCGGCAGCACTGCGCAGCATCTTCCACGCCAGCCAGCTCAACCACAAAACCCCGGCCCAGCTCATCAACTGCTGGGTCAGCGGGTGGCGCAGCAGTAGTTCACCCAGCCCCAGGCCCACCATCAGCACGATCGCTGCTGCTGCACCGCAGGCCGCCACGATCGGCGCCAGGCTCGCGCGCAGGCCAACGCGGGCGCCATGGGCGAGTATCAACAGGTTGGTCGGCCCCGGGCTGATGCTGGACACCAGGGCAAACAGGATGAAGGGCAACAACGACTGCGACATGATCAAGGGCTCCGGATAAACGAAGCACCATGCTCGCTGCCTGCCGCCTTTCAGTCTGGAAGGTTTGAGCAGCGCCTGCGGTAGTCGGCCGGGGTCAGCTGGTAGGCACGGCGGAACCAGCGCCCCAGGTGGCTCTGGTCGGCAAAGCCCAGGGCCATGGCCACTTCGGTGGGTGTCTGGCCTCGGGCGAGCAGGCGCCGCGCCCGGGCCAGGCGCAGCTGGATCAGATAGGCATGTGGCGCCAGGCCGAATGCGGCCTTGAACGCACGGGTCAGGCGGAAGCGGTCGATGCCACAGGCCTGGGCCAGGTCTTCCAGGCCGATGTCGCGCTCCAGGTTGGCGTGCAGGTAATCCCGTGCGCGCTGCGCGGTCAGCGGCAGGCGCGGGTCCGGGTTCAGGCGCCGGCGCCAGTGCAGGTGGCGGGTCAGGCAGGCCAGCAGGTCGTCCATGGCCGTCTGCCGGACAATGCGCAAGTCCTGGGTATGCACGGCCTGGAAGGTGAGGGCAGTGGCACGCGCCAGGCGCTCATCGTGGCACAAGGTATCGGCGAAGCTGGGCAGGCTGTCGCTTGGCGCGTGTTCGAACAGTGCCCGCAGTTGGCTGTCCACCCAGGTGGGTTCCAGGTACAGGGTCGAATAGGTGAAGCCGTCCTCGGTGGGCGCATGGCCGTCATGGATTTCACCGGGCTCCAGCAGGAACACGTGCCCCGGCGTGCTGCGATGGCGTACTCGTCGGCAATCGAATTGCTGCACACCCTGCTCGGTAACGCCAACCAGGAAGCTGTCGTGCCAGTGCGGGTCGTAGGCATGCCCGACGAAATGCGCGCGGACCGACTCGATGCCGGTGTCGGCGTCTTGCTTGAGGTCGATCCAGTTGCTCATGGGGGCGTGCCGTGGCAGAAATCGCTACCTTAGCGCAACGGCCAGGCTCAGTCTGGAACGATTGTGCAGCCGTTGGTCAGTGCCCGGTTACGCAAGGCCTCGAAGCGTTCGCGCAGCCACAGGTGCAGTTGCGCCACCGCGGGCGTGAGCTGCTTGCGGTGCGGGCACACCAGGGTGACCGGGGCGGGCTCACCGAGGTGATCGGGGAGGATGATTTCCAGCTCGCCGGCCGCGATGTTGGCGCTTACGTCCAGCCACGACTTGTAGACGATGCCTTCGCCCTGCAAGGCCAGGCGGCGGATCACGTCGGCATCGTCGCTGACCAGTGGCCCGCGCACCTGCACGGTGCGGTTGCCCACCCGCCACTTGTCGTAGACCCGGTTGTGCTGCATGTACAGCAGGCAGGCGTGCTGCTGCAGGGCATCGGGCGTGAGCGGGCGGCCGTGACGGGCCAGGTAGTCGGGCGCGGCCACCAGCACCCGGCGGTTCCAGTCGGCCAGCGGCAGGGCAATATAGTTGGCGTCCTGGTTGAGGCCATAGCGGATCGCCACATCTACCGGGTCGCGGTTGAGGTCGGCGATCTGGTCGGACAGGAAGAAGCGCAGGTGTAGGGCCGGGTGCTCGCGGCGGAAGGCGCTCAGCCACGGCAGCAGCATGTTGCGGCCCAGGTCGGACGGTGCCGACACCTGCAGGGTACCGCGCAGGGTGTTGGCGTTGCCATGCAGGTCTTCACGCCCCTGGCGCAGGCTCTCCAGCACATTCAGGGCAGTAGGCAGGTACAGCTCGCCTTCGGCAGTCAGGCGCAGGCTGCGGGTGGTGCGGGCGAACAGGCGCACATCCAGGTCGCGCTCCAGGCGCTTGATCGCGGCGGCCACCTGGCCCGGTAGCAGTTCGGCCTCGTGGGCGGCGGCGGTGAAGCTGCCCAGCACGCTGCTGCGGACGAACAGTTCGAGGTCGGCGATGCGCAGCATTTTCACTCCTGGGATGAAAGTGTTGCTGCATTGTGCCGGTTTTTCTTTTCTGCAGGAAAGATAAGATGCCCGGCAAATCCCCTGTTCATTCCCGGAGTTGTTGCATGGATACCGTCTCGCTGGCCAAGCGCCGCTACACCACCAAAGCCTACGACGCCTCGCGCCGTATTCCCCAGGCCACTGTCGATGCCTTGCTCGAACAACTGCGTCACAGCCCGTCCTCGGTCAACTCGCAGCCGTGGCATTTCATCGTTGCCGACAGCGTCGAAGGCAAGGCCCGCCTGGCCAAGAGCACCACAGAGCGCTATGCCTACAATTCGCCGAAGATCCTCGATGCCTCGCATGTGATCGTGTTCTGCACCCGCACCGAAATGACCGAAGCGCACCTGAATGCCGTGCTCGACCAGGAAGCTGCCGATGGCCGCTTCCGCGATGATCAGGCGCGTGCCGGGCAGAACCAGAGCCGCCGGCATTACGTCGACCTGCACCGCTTTGACCAGAAGGACGTGCAGCACTGGATGGAAAAGCAGACCTACCTGGCGCTGGGTACTGCCTTGCTGGGGGCTGCGGCACATGGGCTGGATGCCACGCCGATCGAAGGCTTCGACAGCAAGATTCTCGATGCCGAGCTGGGCTTGCGCGAGCGTGGCTTCACCAGTGTGGTCATTCTCAGCCTGGGCTATCGCAGCGAGACGGACTTCAACGCTGGCTTGAACAAGTCGCGGTTGCCGGCTTCGCAGGTGTTCACCTTCCTGTGAGATTGCCCGGGGCCGCCCTGCGGCCCTTTCGCGGCGCAAGGCCGCTCCCACAGGATGGCATCGCCTTCAAGGCTTTCACAGGCCTCGTGAACTGGCATATGTCCGGCATATGCCGCATACTTGTCGGCAAACGCCGGAAAGGAGAGCGCCATGCTTGCCGAAGTGCTTCGCGACAACGGTTACCACGAGTACCGGGCGCGCCTGCATGCACTGCTGGAAATCCCCGAACTCGCCAGTGACTTCGAAATCCACACCCGCATCACCCATGGCTTCGCTGCCACCTGGCTGGTGAAACTGACCGAACTCGGCGTGTTCACCCCTGTGGAGCGTGACCAGATCATTCCCCTGCGCACGCTGAAAACCCGCATCGAACGTGACCAGCCACTGACCGTGGAAGAAAGCGACCGGCTGTTCCGCTCGGCCCATATCACCGCCATGGCCGAAGCCGTGTTCGGTGAGGCGGGCAAGGCCAAGCGCTGGCTGTCCAAGCCCAAGGAGCGCTTCTCGGGGCTGACGCCGATGCAGATGCTCACCACCCAGCAGGGCACCACTCAGGTCGAAGAGATGTTGCTGCAGATCGCCGAGGGCTTCGGCCTGTGATTCTGTGGCGTATCAGCGCCTATGCAGACTTGAGCGGAACGGGCGGCTTGCGTGTCAGCGGCCGCTGGCACCAGGCGGGTCGGCCAGTGGTGTATGCCGCCACCAGCCCGGCCGGTGCAATGCTGGAGGTGCTCGTGCACCTGGAGATCGACCCTGAGGATTTCCCCACCACCATGCGGCTGCTGCGTATCGAGTTGCCCGACACCGTTTCGCAAGCGCAGTTGCCCGCCTTGCAGCCTGGCTGGTCGAGCCAGACCGAACTGACCCGGGGCCTGGGCAACCGCTTTCTGGATGAGTGCTCGGCATTGCTGTTGCCGGTGCCGAGCGCGATCATGCCCAGCACCACCAATTACCTGTTCAACCCGCGCCATCCGCAGGCAAACAGCGCCAGGCTCGAGGTCGAGGACTTCACCCCGGACAGCCGGCTGTTCTAGGGCCGGTTCACCAAAGTGCCGCTGATGCCGCTGTCAGCACCCGGCCAAACACTTCGAGCGCCTTGTCCACTTCAGCGTCGTTGCTGAAACGCCCGATGCTCAGCCGCACGCTGTTGCGTGCCTGGCGTTCATCCAGCCCCAGCGCGAGCAGCACATGCGAGGCCGCATTGCTCGCCGAGTTGCAGGCCGAGGTGGTCGACAACGCCAGCTCACTGGCCAGCGCCGCGCTGTTGAAACCCTTGCTGTCGATACACAGGTTCAGCGTATGGGGAATGCGCTGGTTGGCGCAGCCGTTGAGGGTGACGCCGGGCAGGGCCAGCAGGCCTTCGCGCAGGCGCCTGGCCAGTTGCTCGAGGCGCAGGTGTTCGCTGTCGCCGGGCTGGCCGGCCAGGGCAAAGGCGCTGCCCATGCCGGCAATCTGGTGGGTCGCCAGGGTGCCGGAGCGCAGGCCTTGCTCATGGCCGCCGCCGTGCATCTGCGCACGCATCAGCGTGCGGGCGCGTGGCCCGACGTAGAGCGCACCGATGCCCTTGGGCCCATACACCTTGTGCGCCGAGAACGACATCAGGTCCACGGCCATGGCGCTCAGGTCGATGGCCAGTTTGCCCACCGCCTGCGCCGCATCCACGTGCAGCAGGGCACCGTGGGCACGTACCTGTTCGCCAATCGCGGCAAAGTCGGTGATCGTGCCCAGTTCATTGTTCACCGCCATCAGCGAAATCAGGCGGGTGTCGGCGCGCAACGCTGCCTGCACCGCCGCAGGCTGAATCAGGCCGACGGCATCCGGTGCCAGGCGGGTAACGGCCCAGCCCTGGCGCTCCAGTTCGGCCACCGTGTCGAGCACGGCCTTGTGTTCCAGTTGGCTGGTGATCAGGTGCCCGGGTTTGCCGAGACCCTGGGCAATGCCCTTGAGCGCCAGGTTGTTGGACTCGGTCGCACCTGAGGTCCAGATCAGTGCATCGGCCTGTGCGCCGACGCGTTCGGCCACTTGCTGGCGGGCCTGCTCCACGGCGTGGCGGGCGGCCTGGCCGAAGGCATGGCCACTGGACGCCGGGTTGCCGAAGTTGGCCTGGCTGCCAAGGCAGGCGAGCATGGTTTCGATGACCCGGTCGTCGACCGGAGTGGTGGCGGCGTAATCGAAGTAGAGCGGGGCGCTGGGCATTGGGGCGGGTCCGTTTCTGTCGCCGTGAAATCGGCGATCGTTGGGGCAAGCGTACCCGCTGTTCGAGAGACATTTTTTCCCTTCCAGCGGCTCTATTCTCAGGATGTGCAATAAAAATTTCTCTTTATTGAACTTTTCCTGGAAAATTTTTCTCCGCATCGCGAGGGGCTCAGCAAAGGCCCCTCGTCAGCCTCTTCAGGCTGGTTCCAAGGCCCTCTCTTCCTCGGCCACCACACGTTCGCACAACTCGGTGATCTGCTCGCGCATCCAGCGGTTGGCCGGGTCCTGATCGGTGCTTTCATGCCAGTACAGGTGCGTTTCCAGCGCAGGCACCTCCACCGGCAGTGGCTGGTAACGCAACTGATGGCGGCGGGCGAAGCGCTCGGGGACGGTCATCGCCATGTCGGTCTGCTGCAACACCTGCGAGGCCATCAGGTAGTGCTGCGAGCGCAAGGCAACCTTGCGCTGCACGCCCATCTTGCCCAGGGCCAGGTCGACATAGCCCAGGCCGTTGCGGCGGCTGGAGATATGGATGTGGGTCATGCCCAGGTAGTTGTCGAGGGTCAGCTTGCTGTCGGCCAGCGGGTGGCCCTGGCGCAGGGCGCAGACATAGCGGTCTTGCATCAGTTTGACGTGGCGTACCTGCGGGTCGGTGTTCAACGGTGCGTCGATGGCGAAGTCCAGGCGGCCGGCGGCGAGTTCCTTGGTGGTCTCGCGGCGCTTGCACAAAAAGCTTTCGATCAGCACCGCCGGCGCCAGGCGGCGCAAGCGCTGGAACAGCGGCGGCAGGATCACCGCTTCGGTCAGGTCGGTCATGCTGATGCGGAAGGTCTTGTTGGCCTGTTGCGGGTTGAAGATGCGGCTTTCCTGCACCGAGGTGCGCAGCAGTGCCAGGGCGTTGCGCACCGGGCCGATGATGTTCTGCGCCATGGGCGTGGGCACCATGCCTTGCGCGGTACGCACGAACAGCGGGTCGTTGAAGGTTTCGCGCAGCCGCGAAAGGGCGTTGGACACTGCCGGCTGGGTGATGCCGACGATCTGCCCGGCGCGGGTCAGGTTGGCTTCGGTGTAGATCGCATCGAACACGATGAACAGGTTGAGGTCGACCTTGCTGAGGTTCATGGGCGCCGCTCTTTGTTGGAATTATGGGCCGATCATATATCGGTTATGAATGTTTATACACGCGGAAAATAGACTAGGTGGATGGGGCCGTGCTGCTCTAGGCTCTGGCCCATGTACTCCGAACCGTGAAGGTAGCCCCGATGGATTTCGCCTATTCGCCCAAGGTCCAGGCACTGCGTGAGCGCGTCAGCGCGTTCATGGACGCCTATGTCTACCCCGCCGAGGCGGTGTTCGAGCGCCAGGTCGCCGAGGGCGACCGCTGGCAGCCCACCGCGATCATGGAAGAACTCAAGGCCAAGGCCCGCGCCGAAGGGCTGTGGAACCTGTTTCTGCCCGAATCGGAATACGGTGCCGGCCTGAGCAACCTGGAATACGCCCCGCTGGCAGAAATCATGGGCCGTTCGTTGCTCGGTCCGGAGCCGTTCAACTGTTCGGCGCCAGACACCGGCAACATGGAAGTGCTGGTGCGCTATGGCAGCGAAGCGCAGAAGCGCCAGTGGCTGGAGCCGCTGCTGCGTGGCGAGATCCGATCGGCGTTCGCCATGACCGAACCGGACGTGGCCTCCTCGGATGCCACCAACATGGCCGCCACCGCCGTGCGTGACGGTGACCAATGGGTAATCAACGGCCGCAAGTGGTGGACCTCCGGCGCTTGCGACCCGCGCTGCAAGGTGATGATCTTCATGGGCCTGTCCGACCCAGAAGGGCCACGCCACCAGCAGCACTCGATGGTACTGGTGCCCACCGATACGCCTGGGGTGAAGATTGTCCGCCCGCTGCCGGTGTTCGGCTATGACGATGCTCCCCATGGCCACGCCGAGGTGCTCTTCGAGAACGTGCGGGTGCCGTATGAGAACGTGATCCTGGGTGAGGGCCGTGGCTTCGAGATTGCCCAGGGGCGCCTTGGCCCCGGCCGTATCCACCACTGCATGCGCTCGATCGGCATGGCCGAGCGCGCGCTGGAACTGATGTGCAAGCGCTCGGTGGAGCGTACCGCCTTCGGCCGGCCACTGGCGCGTCTGGGCGGCAACGTCGACAAGATCGCCGACTCGCGCATGGAGATCGACATGGCCCGGCTGCTGACGTTGAAAGCGGCGTACATGATGGACACGGTCGGCAACAAGGTCGCCCGCAGCGAGATTGCGCAGATCAAGGTAGTGGCGCCGAACGTGGCACTGAAGGTGATCGACCGGGCGATCCAGATTCATGGCGGGGCAGGGGTAAGTGGCGATTTCCCGCTGGCTTACATGTACGCCATGCAGCGCACCTTGCGCCTGGCCGACGGACCGGATGAAGTGCACCGGGCGGCGATTGGCAAGTATGAGATTGGCAAGTATGTGCCGGCGGAGATGATGCGTAGCGGGCGGTGATTTTTGCCCGCTTGTTCCGGCCTCTTCGCGGGCTTGCCCGCTCTCATGGAACTGCACATAACTCATTGAATTAGCAGGGGCCCTGTGGGAGCGGCTTTAGCCGCGAACACCGGCGCAGCCGGTGCCATGCACCGCGTTGGATTCTTCGCGGCTAAAGCCGCTCCCACAGGGTACAAGGATCGCTTGCGAGTTCAGTTTTCTGTGCGACAGCGCAGCCCAAAGGGCTGGGCAATCTCCCACAGGTACTGTGCCGCCTCCAAGCTGTGCGCAATACCTGTGGGAGCGGGCAAGCTCGCGAAGAGGCCCTTGAAGGCTCACTCTGGATGGTCAGACCCGCATCTGCGGGTCTTCCTCCTTCTCGCTGACTGTGCGATCGGCATTTGAAGGCTGTCTGGATTGAGTACCCTTGATTTCCGGCTTCTCCCCCCGCGTCTTGACCAGCGAAACCACCACCCCACCCAGCAACAACCCGAACGTCACCCCCAACGACAGCAACGCCGGCACCTTGCCCACCATGCCGTGGTAGAAGATCTTGCAGCCAATGAAGATCAGCACCAGCGCCAGCGCATACTTGAGGTAAACGAACCGGTGCATCAGCGCCGCCAGCGCAAAATACAGCGAGCGCAAGCCGAGGATGGCGAAGATGTTCGAGGTATAGACGATGAACGGGTCCTGGGTGATGGCGAAGATTGCCGGGACGCTGTCGACGGCGAATACCAGGTCGGCCAGTTCGATCAGCACCAGCGCCATGAACAGCGGGGTGGCATGGCGTAGCGCCTTGTGCTGCCCGGGCGGGGTCTGCTGCACGAAGAAGTGCGAGCCGTGGATCTGCTCGGTGACCCGCATGTGCCGGCGCACGAACTTCAGGATCGGGTTGTTGGCCAGGTCGGGGCGGCTGTCCTCCTTCGACAGCGCCATCTTCACCCCGGTAAACAGCAGGAAGGCACCGAAGATATACAGTACCCAGGCGAAGTTCTGCACCAGCGCCGCGCCCACGCCGATCATGATCGCCCGCAGGAACACCACCCCGAGGATGCCCCAGAACAGCACGCGGTGCTGGTAGCGGCGGGGGATGGCGAAATAGCTGAAGATCATCGCCATGACGAACACGTTGTCCATCGACAGCGACTGCTCGACCAGGAAGCCGGTGTAGAACTCCAGCGCCGACTGCGCGCCCAACTGGTACCAGACCCCGGCGCCGAACAGCACGCCGACGCTGAAATAGCCCGAATACAGCAGCAGGCTCTCGCGCATTTCGATTTCCCGGTCGTGGCGGTGCAGCACGCCCAGGTCGAGTACCAGCAAACCGATGACGATGGCCATGAACACCAGCCACAACCAGGTGCTGGTACCGAGGAACGGGGTGGTGAGGAATGTGTGTAGAGCTGTCATGAGCCCCTCCTTGAATGTCGACGTTGCATGGCAACAGTGATCCGACATGGCGGCCTGGCAGCCGTCAGAGGGGCCCGGTATCACATGGGCTTGAGCCTAGACCCGTTTGCCGGTGATGCCGAATGGGGAGCTGTTACATTTCTTTGCCAGGGCGCTGTGTAGGAGCGGCCTTGTGTCGCGAACGGGGTGCGCAGCGCCCCCACGGTCTTGGCATCGCCACAGAATTGCCGGGGCCGCTTTGCGGCCCTTTCGCGACACAAGGACGCTCCTACACCGGTCAGGCCAGAGCAGGCCTACCGTTCAATAAACCCACACTTCCACCCGGCGATTACGCAGTCGCCCTTGCTCCAGTTCGTTCCCTGCCACTGGCAGTTCATCCCCCATCCCCGTCACCTCCAGCACCTCCACGCCATCGCGCGCCAGCTCACGACGCACCGCCTGTGCCCGCAGGCGGGAGAGCAGGGCGGCGCGGCCGGGTGTCTCCTTGGGGTCGCCAAAGCCCACCAGCACCGCCTTGCGCCGCAACTTGCCCGCTTGGCGCAGGTAGTCGGCCACCCGCTGCACATCGCGCAGGGCCTTGTTGTCGAGGCTGGCGCTGCCTTCCTGGAAGCGGAAGTTAACGCTCAACCGCTGCGCCTGCTGGGCCAGGGTGCGATAGCGCGGCGGCATGTCGGCCTGGGGGTCTACAGGTTGGGCCTCGATCTGCTGCGCAACGAAACCCTGCTGGGCGACGATCGCCTGGCCCGCCGGGCTCTGAGCGAAATCGGCCAGGGCCTTGGCCTGGGGCTTGGGGTTGGCCGGCAGGTAGAAGTACAGGCGCCGCGATAGCGGGTAATCCTCGCTGGCCACCAGTGCACGCTCCGGCAGCATGGCCGGCGCGTCACCTTCGGCCACCGCCAGCACCTTGGCCCCATGCACCGCCGCCAGGCTGCTGAAACCGATGGCCTGGCGGTCGGTGCTCACTCGCGCGGCCAGCTCGTCGCTGGACTCGAAGCGTTGGGCCTTGGGCGAAAGCTCGCCGTGCTGAAGCTCCAGCACCAGTGCCTTGAAGGTCTCAAAGGTACCGGAGCGGTCGTCACGGGCGTAAAGGTGGATGGCCCCGCCGGCAACACCCAATTGCTCCCAGCGCTGGATCTGCCCGGCAAAGATCTGTGCCAGTTGCCCTGTGGTGAGCTGTGGCAGCGGGTTGTCGGGGTGAACGATGACGGCAACGCCATCCAGGCCGATGACCTGTTCGGCGGCAGCGGCGCGCAGGTCGCCCAAAGCCTGCAGTTGGCTTGCTTCGTTGTCGTTGATCGGCCGCGACGCGGCGGCCAGGTCGGCCTCGCCATGGCCCAGGGCGACGAAGCCGGTGCTGGAACCGTGTGCGGCGATGTCGATGCGCAAAGGCTGGCCACGCGTATCGCGAGCGGTGATGACAGTCTCGTTGGCCAGCTTGCCCGGGTATTGTTCGATGGCGGTAGCTTGCTGTGCGCGCAGTTGCCCTTGCACCAGCGCTGGCAGCAAGGCCGCGCCGATGGTGTTGGAACCTTGCACGCGCAGGTGAGCGGGCTCGGCCAGGGTCGCCAGCGGCAGCAGGGTGAGCAGCAAGACAAGCAGGCGGGGCATGCCGGAAGGCCTATGGCATAGAGATGGCCGGCAGATTACGACAGTGGCGTGATGATAATGTGACGGTGTTGTTCACATCTTGGGTTGTGCGGCGCCTGGTAGATCGAGCGCCGCCCGCGCGGCGCTCGATCTGCCAGGCGTCGCAGCACTCAAGATGCTAATGCGCCCCGGCAGACTTGCTCAGGTCACTTTCTGCCCACTCGGTATAGATGCACGCATCCGCCACCGCCCAGCGCACCTTCACGGTATCCCCCGGCTGCATCGGCATGCCCGCCGCCGACAAAGCCTTGACCATCAGCTCGGTACCGCCCGCGGTCACCACATGGCAGGTCTGGCTCTCGCCCAGGAACAGCACTTCGCCAACCTTGGCGCTGACCTCGTTCCAGCCCGCCGGCAGCGGCTCGCGCGCGGCCTGTTCGGCGGTCAGGGCCAAGGCCTTTTCCGGGCGCACCATGATCAGTGCATCCTGCGAGGCGGCCAGGCCCGGGGTCAGGCGGATGGCTACAGGCTGGCCCTCGAAGTTGCCCGCGCCATTGCTGCTGGCCTTGATCCGCAGGAAGTTGGAGTTGCCCAGGAACGAGGCGACGAAGGCATTCGGCGGGTTCTGGTACAGGTCGTAACCGGTGCCCAGGCCGACGATCTTGCCATGGCTGAAGATGGCGATGCGCTGGGACAGGCGCATGGCTTCTTCCTGGTCGTGGGTGACGTAGACGATGGTGATGCCCAGGCGCCGGTGCAACTGGCGCAGTTCATCCTGCAGGTCTTCGCGCAGTTTCTTGTCCAGCGCGCCGAGCGGTTCGTCCATCAGCAGGATGCGCGGTTCGTACACCAGCGCCCGGGCAATCGCCACGCGCTGCTGCTGGCCACCGGACATCTGCGACGGCTTGCGGTGGGCGAACTTCTCCAGCTGCACCAGCTTGAGCATGGCGTCGACGCGCTTGCTGGTTTCGCTGGCGCCGAGCTTGCGAATGGCCAGCGGAAAGCCGATGTTGTCGCGCACGTTCAGGTGCGGGAACAGCGAATAGCGCTGGAACACCATGCCAATGTCACGCTTGTGTGGCGGCACGTTGA
The DNA here is from genome assembly GCF_002112825.1 of Pseudomonas sp. B5(2017). Lineage (NCBI taxonomy): Bacteria > Pseudomonadati > Pseudomonadota > Gammaproteobacteria > Pseudomonadales > Pseudomonadaceae > Pseudomonas > Pseudomonas sp. B5(2017). The sequence goes on along the minus strand of NZ_NEIR01000013.1, from coordinate 155,372 downwards.
CCAGTGACTGGCCATCGACCAGGATCTCGCCGCTGCTCGGTGTTTCGAAGCCGGCCAGCATCGACAGGGTGGTGGACTTGCCCGACCCGCTGGAGCCGAGGAAGGTCAGGAACTCGCCGTCCTGGATTTCCAGGTCGAGGTTGTCCACGGCGGTGAAGTCGCCGTAGTGCTTGTTCAGGCCGCGCAGGCTGACCAGGGTCTTGCCGTGCGCGTTGTCTTTGATCACTGCACTCATTGTTGTTTTCTCCGCGCGCTCAGGCGTTGGCTTCGGTGCGCCGGCGCAAGGCGGCGGCAATGAACATGACAAGCAGCGACAGGCCGATCAGCAGGGTCGAGGCCACGGCGATGACCGGGCTGAGGTCCTGGCGCAGGGTGGTCCACATCTTCACCGGCAGGGTCTGCAGGTCGGGGCTGGCCATCATCACGCTCAGCACCACTTCATCCCACGACACCAGGAAGGCAAACAGGCCGCCGGCGATCATCCCTGGGCGAATGGCCGGGAAGGTCACCTTGAAGATCGCCTGCAGGCGCGAGGCGCCGCAGATCACCGCGGCATCCTCGATCGACTGGTCGAACAGCTTCAGCGAGTTGATGATCGAGATGATGGTGAAGGGCAGGGCGACGATCACGTGGCTGACCACGAAGGCGAACAGCGTGCCGGTGTAGCCGAGCTTGAGGAACAGCGCGTACACCGCCACGGCAATGATCACCAACGGCACGATCATCGGCATGGTGAACAGCCCGTACAGCAGCTCGCGGCCGGGGAAGCGGCCACGCACCAGGGCAAACGCGGTGGGCAGGCCGAGCAGCACGGCGGCGATGGTGGTCAGCACGGCCACCTTCAGGCTTGCCAGCGCGGCGTCCATCCACTCCGGGTTGGAGAAGAACTGGCCGTACCACTTGAAGGTCCAGCCCGGTGGCGGGAACACCAGCCACTGCGACGAGCCGAACGACAGCAACACGATGAACACCACCGGCAGCAGCAGGAAGGCCGCGATGACCCCGGTGGTCAGGTACAGGCCCGTACGCAGCGGGCGGCCCATGGCATTGGGAGACAGGAGCATGGCGGTTTACCTCGCGTTGCCGACCGGGGATTCCGGCTGCAGCTTCAGGTACAGGTAGAAGAGCACCAGGGTGATCACCACCAGCAGTGCGGCGGCGGCGCTGGCCAGGCCCCAGTTGAGGAACGACTGCACCTGCTGGATGATGAATTCGGGCAGCATCATGTTTTGCGCACCGCCCAGCAGGGCCGGGGTGACGTAGTAACCGAGCGACATCACGAATACCATCAGTGCCCCGGAGAACAGCCCCGAGCGGCACAGCGGCAGGAACACCTTCCAGAAATTGGTCCATGGGCTGGCGCCGCAGATCGAGCCGGCCTGCAGCACCATCGGGTCGATGGCGTGCATGGTCGCCTGCAGCGGCAGCACGATGAACGGGATCATGATGTAGCTCATGCCGATCACCACGCCGGTCAGGTTGTGCACCATTTCCAGCGGGGCATCGATGATACCCATGGCCATCAACGCCTTGTTGATCACCCCCGAGCTCTGCAGCAGCACCAGCCACGAGTAGGTGCGCGCCAGCAGGCTGGTCCACATCGACAGCAGCACGATGTTCAGCAACCAGCGGCCCCAGCCCTTGGGCACCAGGGTAATTGCCCAGGCCAGCGGGAAGCCCAGCAGCACGCTGATCAGGGTGACCACGCCGGCCACCGAGAAGGTGTTGAACAGTACCCGCGCATAAGCCGAGTTGGCGAACAGCTGCTCGTAGTTGCCCAGGCCCGGCGTTGGCTCCAGCACCCCGCGCAGCAACAGGCCGGCCAGCGGGGCAAAGAAGAACAGGCCAAGGAACAGCAGCGCCGGGAGCAAATTGCGGCTGCCTTTCCAGCGCTGGCTCAGGCTGACGCGGCGGGGGGCCGTTCCCGGGGCGCCGGTGCCCGTGGGGGCACCTTGCGCGTTATGCAGGGCGTTGATGGCGACTTTCATTTGACCAACCACTCATTCCAGCGGGCTGCGATGGCCTGGCCGTTCTTGGCCCAGTAGGCGAAGTCGAGGGTGACCTGGTCCTGGGCGTAGGCGGTCGGCAGGTTCTGCGCGAGGTCTTTGTCCAGCTTGGCCACGCTGTCGACGTTCACCGGCGCGTAGGCAGTCTTGTTGGCGAACTCGGCCTGGCCTTCGGCGCTGCTGGCGTTGGCCAGGAACTTCATGGCCGCGTCCTTGTTCTTGGCCCCTTTGGGGATGACCAGGAAGTCGGCCATGACCAGGTTCTGCTTCCAGCTCACGCCCACCGGTGCACCGTCTTGCTGCAGGGCATAGACGCGGCCGTTCCAGAACTGGCCGAGCGAGGCTTCACCCGAGGCCAGCAGTTGCTGCGACTGGGCGCCACCGCCCCACCAGACGATGTCTTTCTTGATGGTGTCGAGCTTCTTGAAGGCGCGGTCCAGGTCCAGCGGGTAAAGCTTGTCGGGGGCTACGCCGTCGGCCAGCAGGGCCAGTTCCAGTACGCCTGGGCTGGGCCATTTGTACAGGGCGCGCTTGCCGGGGTAGGTCTTGGTGTCGAACAGTGCGGTCCAGTCCACCGGTTTGTTGGCACCGAGCTTGCCTTCGTTGTAGCCGAGCACGAAGGAGAAGAAGAACGAGCCGACGCCATGGTCGGAGACGAAGCGCGGGTCGATCTTGTCGCGCTTGATCTGGGTGAAATCGAGGGGTTCGAGCAGGCCTTCGCTGGCGGCACGCAGGGCGAAGTCGGCTTCGACGTCGACCACGTCCCACTGCACGTTGCCGCTCTCGACCATGGCCTTGAGCTTGCCGTAGTCGGTAGGGCCGTCCTGGACGACCTTGATATCGGTGGCTTTGGTGAAGGGTGCGGCCCACGCTTCTTTCTGGGCGTCCTGGGTGGTACCGCCCCAGCTGACGAAGTTCAGGCTGTCGGCGGCCTGGGCGGCCTGACATGCCAGGGTCAGCAGGCTGGCGGACAGCACTGCGGTTACACGTTTGCTCAACAGCATGGTTACGCCCTCGTTGCTTTTGTTATTCGAGGCGGGGCTTGTGGTGCGCCCGCCAACAGTGTTCGGGGAGCAGCTAAAACAAAGTGTCTTGTGGCCGTTTTTTGATTGTAGGTGCCGGCCTGCAGATTCAAGGTCTACGGGATATCATATTATGGTATTCCAAACTTTTGGCAAGAGGTATGAGGCTACCGGCCATCACTCCGTCCTCTGCAATTTGCCGCGAACCTTTGTAGGAGCGGCCTTGTGTCGCGAAAGGGCCGCAAAGCGGCCCCCGGATTTCAGCGTCGACACATGAATTGTCGGGGCCGCTTCGCGGCCCTTTCGCGACACAAGGCCGCTCCTACAGGGGCCTGTATCAGCTCGCCAGTCCGGGCTCGAAGGAGATGCTTTGCACGACCTCCAGCTCATACCCCGCCAGCCCCGCGTATTTCAGCGGCGGGCCCAGGTGGCGCAGCTTGCCCACGCCCAGGTCCTGCAGGATCTGCGCGCCTGTACCCACCTCCGAGTACACCTTCGATTGCCCACGCTGGTAAGGCCGCACCGGCTGGGTCAGCTGCGGCACGCGCTCCAGCAGCGCCTGCGAGGACTCATGGTTGGCCAGGATCACCACCACGCCGGCGCCTTCCTCGGCCACTTTCTGCAGCGCCGCCCACAGCGTCCAGTTGGCAGGGCCGGCGTATTCGGCGCCGACCAGGTCGCGCAGCGGGTCGATCACGTGCACCCGCACCAGGGTCGGCTGCTCGCGGCGGATATCGCCCATGACCATGGCCATGTGTACGCCGCCTTCGATGCGGTCTTCGTAGGTGACCAGGCGGAAGGTGCCGTGCACGGTCGGCAGTTCGCGTTCGCCGATGCGCTTGATGGTCTGCTCGGTGCTCAGGCGGTAGTGGATGAGGTCGGCGATGGTACCGATCTTGATGCCATGCCGGGCAGCGAACACCTCCAGGTCCGGGCGACGGGCCATGGTGCCGTCGTCGTTGAGCACTTCGACGATCACCGACGCCGGGGTGAACCCGGCCAGGCGCGCGAGGTCGCAGCCGGCTTCGGTGTGGCCGGCGCGGGTCAGCACCCCGCCTTCGCGGGCACGCAGGGGGAAGATGTGGCCGGGTTGCACCAGGTCTTCGGGGCGGGCGTCGGGGGCCATGGCCGCCGCCACGGTACGCGCCCGGTCGGCAGCGGAAATACCGGTGGTAACGCCCGTGGCCGCCTCGATCGACACGGTGAAGGCGGTGCTGAACACGCTGCCGTTGGCCGGCACCATCTGCTCCAGGCCCAGGCGTTGGCAGTGATCGTCGGTCAGGGTCAGGCAGATCAGCCCGCGCGCTTCACGGGCCATGAAGTTGATGGCCTGGGCGTCGCAACGCTCGGCGGCGATCAGCAGGTCGCCTTCGTTTTCCCGGTCCTCGTCATCCACCAGCAGGACCATCTTGCCTTGCCGGTAGTCCTCGAGAAGTTCTTCGATGGTGTTGAAAGCCATGTTGCACGCTCACTGTGGCGGGGTGATGATTATGGTATACCATCATACACAAATATCGCCGTAACAGGAGAGCAACGCATGAAGGCCTATTGGATCGCCCATGTGGACGTGACCGACCCCGAGCAATATCAGCAGTACACCCAGCGCGCCCCGGCTGCCTTCAAGGCATTCGGCGGCCGTTTCCTGGCCCGTGGCGGGCGTAGCGAGGCGATGGAAGGGCGGCCTACCCCTCAGCGTAGCGTGGTGATCGAGTTCGATTCGTACGAGCAGGCGCTGACGTGTTACCGGTCCGAGCTGTACCAGGAGGCTTGCAGCCATCGCCAGGGGGTGGCGAAGGCTGAGGTGATCATCGTCGAAGGGTTCGAGCCCTGAGTTGAACTTGCGGCCTCTTCGCGGGTAAACCCGCTCCCACAGGTACGCCACAGATTTCGAAGACTGTGGCGTACCTGTGGGAGCGGGTTTACCCGCGAAAGGGCCGGACCTGCCTTATGGCATGCCAGGCAATTCATGCGGCCGCAGGTCGAACACCAGCACCTCGGCATCCACCCCGTTGCTTAGCTCCAGCACCTGTTCCTGCCTCACCCGCACCCCGTCCCCTTCGTTCAGCACTTGCCCATTGAGCTCGATGCTGCCCCGGGCCACATGCACATAGGCATGGCGGTTTTCCGGCAAGGTCAGGGTGGCACGCTCGTCACCGTCGAACAGGCCGGCATACACCCGCGCATTCTGCCGTACCTGCAACGACCCCTCGGCGCCATCCGGCGAAATGATCAGGCGCAGCTTGCCGCGCTTTTCCTCGGCACTGAAATGCTGTTGCTGGTAACGCGGCGTTGCGCCTTGCACGTTCGGTACGATCCAGATCTGCAGGAAGTGCACCGGCTGCACCTGGCTGTGGTTGAACTCGCTGTGGGCCACGCCGTGGCCAGCGCTCATCAGCTGCACATCGCCCGGGCGGATCACCGAGCCGGTGCCCAGCGTGTCCTTGTGCTCCAGCGCGCCTTCCAGCACGTAGGAGAAAATCTCCATGTCGCGGTGCGGGTGTTGACCAAAGCCCTTGCCGGGTATGACGCGATCGTCGTTGATCACCAGCAGGTCCGAGAAACCTTGCTCGTCGGGGTTGCGGTAGTGGCCGAAGGAGAAGGTGTGGAACGATTTCAGCCAGCCATGAAAGGCCAGGCCGCGGTCTTTGGCGTTACGGACGGTGAGCATGGTGATTCTCCTTGAATGCCGGGGCCGGGAGGGCTGCCGTGCTGTCTATGGAGATAACTTTACTGTCACCTATTTCTTTAAAAAATAGTGTCTGAAAGGAATGACTGTCTTGTAATTCGTGACAGTTGCCTCAGGTTTTTGTAGGGCAATTCTGAGTTTTCCGCCGCTCGGTCTCTTTCTGTTTTGCCGGTGATAGCGTCGGGATTTCCATACAGGGAGTTGCTCATGACACGCATATCGATACATGGCAAAGGACAGGCACTCGATGGCGACCTCACCACCACCGGGGCGCTCTGCATAGCCAGCAGTACCAATTATCGGGGGAACGACCAGCGTGCTCTGCGCCTGGGGGACACCACGACAGAGTGCCCGGAATGCAAGAAGCCCGGTGTAATCGTTGAAGGGCTGCCTTTCTTCAACATTGAAGGAAAACCAGCTGTGGTAGACGGGGCGCTGGTCAAGTGTGGCTGTCCAGAGGGCAATAACCGGGTCATGGCCATGGGAGGACCTGGCTTAGCGGCAAGCCCCTCAGCGGCACAGCAGGCAAGCCAGGCGGTAACATCAGGTCAAGGCGATTCCACTTCCCCCATCAAAACTTCGCTAGCAGAAGCAAAATCGCAGCCTGTGATCTGCAAAGATCCTGACATGATGGAGCAGGTTGCCAGCTATATTGCCGGAGAAATGAATCGCAACATCACACACCCATCCGTGCTGAAAATGCGGAAGCTAACCAGCTTTGACGCGACAGAGGAACATGCAAAATTTCGAAAGCTTCCTTGGTACGCACGTCTTTTACCGCCTGACTTTCAAGCAATGATGGTTGGCAACACTGCTGCCGCGATGGCGCTTTGGACAGAGCGGGTGGGTCAGAACAGACCATGGGATCACAAGGTGGCGATTGCACAACGGTTCGGCAGGGTTTGGCATAAGCAAGGTGAAGTCGACTACTACTACGACATCTGGTCGAACATCCACTATGGCTATGTAGGACGGGCGGGGGGCCTTTCAGAAAGTGTACTTCTGGATGGTGCCGGGCTTGAGCAGATTGCATCAGACAGCATTCGGAAGGTTCAAGATTGGGATGAACAAGATGGGCCTCGTCGCTACGCAGACATCGACGGGATGCGGGCTTGGGATGATATAGGCGATCATGTCTCCATCAGTATTGGCATCAAACTGTATACGCAGCACCCAAACGGTGGGATTACGGCAAAGGTGCTCATGGAAGAGGTATTAGCATTGCCACTGTCAAGCTGGGGAGGTAGCGTACGTGATCATGTCTGCAACTAAACCGAAACGGCATCTCTGGCGCTGGGTGGTTGCGATAATGCTCGCCCCAATCGTCTTTTGGTATGTCGCCACACCCTGGGTAAGTTTTCATTTTTCTGACAAAGGCCAGGGGCGTCTTGGCTACATCCTGAATGTCCAGCACGATATATCAAAAGGTGAGATCTACCCAGGTGAAACCACCGGCGGCCCCGGTCACATCTTCCCGAACGACCAATTTTTCATGCAGCTCGATTGGAACAACCGTGGAAAGTGGCACTGCATTCGGGCCAAACCCAAGTGGCCCAGGATCGATATTTACATCGGGGCGGACGGTGCCATCGATAGCCGCACCGATGGCAGATTCATTGAAGCCTGCGGGCCATTTCCGCAATAGAAGCAAAAGACCCGCCTAGGCGGGTCTTTTGCTTATCGACTCACTGCAGATGCACTTTAAGTTCGGTACCCGCCTGCCTCATCGCCGCCTTCACCGCCGGCACCTGGCTCAACGGGTTCAACAGCCCATAGTCATGAATCATCCCGTTGTAGCGCACCGAGGTCACGGTCACGCCGGCCGCATTCAGCTTGCGGGCATACGCTTCACCCTCATCGCGCAGCACATCGAATTCGGCGGTCTGCACCAGTGCTGGCGGCAACCCTTTCAGCTGTTCACTGCTGGCCCGCAGCGGCGAGGCGTAGATTTGGTCCCGTGCCTTGGCATCGGTGGTGTAGTTGTCCCAGAACCATTTCATCATCCCGGTGGTCAGGAAGTGCCCTTCGGCAAACTGTTTGTACGATGCCGTCTCGAAGCTGGCGTCGGTCACCGGCCACAGCAGCAACTGGAAGCGCAGGGCAGGGGTGCCGGCTTCTTTGGCCTTGAGTGCTACCACCGCAGCCATGTTACCGCCCACGCTGTTGCCGGCTACGGCCAGACGTTTGCCGTCAACGCCGATTTCCTTGCCATGCTCGGCCACCCAGCGGGTGGCGGCATAGGCCTGGTTGATCGCCGTCGGGTAGTGCGCTTCTGGCGAGGGGGTGTAGTCCACATAAACCGCCACCGCACCGGAGCCGACCACCAGGTCGCGGATCAGTCGCTGGTGGGTAGGGAAGTCGCCGAGTACCCAGCCGCCACCATGGAAGAACATGAACACCGGCAGGTCACCCTGCACATTGGCCGGGCGTACCACTTGCAGCTTGATCGACTTGCCGTTGGCCTGGATGGTGCGTTCCTTCACCTCGATACCCGACAGATCGACCTTGACCGAGGCCTGGGCACCGGTCAGCACCGCGCGGGCGTCTTTCGGGCTGAGCTGTTCCAGTGGCTTGCCGCCGCCTTGTTCCAGGGCTTCGAGGAAGGCCTGGGTGTGCTGTTCGATACCCGGGCTGCCAGCAGCGAAGGCGCTGGAAACGGACAGGGCCAGAAGGGAAGCGGTAAGGGTTTTGTGGACAATGTTCATGAGCGAATCCTTTTCTGTTGAATGTTGGTAATGGGCGTCTTGCCTGGCCTTCAGGGCCATCGCTGCGACTTGTGCGTAAATTAGGGAGATGCGCTGATGGGAAAAAGCCGCTATAAAGCGTTTGACTGTCACCAAGAGCGAGACAATGAACCCTTACGAAGACATGCGCATCTTTGCCCAGGTCATGGAGGCCGGCAGTTTCACTGCGGCCGCCGACCGCCTGGGGATGTCCAAGCAGTCGGTCAGCCGGCGCCTGATGCAGCTTGAGGAGCGCCTGGGCGTGCGCCTGCTCAATCGCTCCACCCGGCGCCTGGACGCCACGCCGCTGGGCCAGCACTACTACCAGTCGGCGCTGCGCCTGCTCGGCGAAGTGCAGCAGGTGGAGCACGACATCAGCGGCCAGGCCCAGGCCTTGCGTGGCACCTTGCGCCTGAGTGCGCCGCTGTCGTTCGCCATGGCGCACCTGGGCTGCCTGCTGACCGAGTTCCTGCAGTTGCACCCGCAGGTGGATGTGGAAGTGGACTTGAGCGACCGCGCTGTTGACCTGATCGGCGAGGGCTATGACCTGGCGCTACGGATTGGTGCGCTGGAGGACTCCAGCCTGATTGCGCGGCGCATTGCCAGTGTCGAGCGGGTGTATTGCGCGAGCCCGGCGTACCTGGAAGCGCGGGGCGTGCCGGCCAGGCCGGAGCAGTTGGCTGGGCATGATTGTCTGCCATATGGGCATTCGCGGCAGGTGCAGTGGCAGTTCAGCCAGGGCGGCAAGGCACAGGCGATCCAGGTGGCCGGGCGGATGCGGGCGAACAATGGCGAGCTGCTCAGGGATGCGGCGATTGCCGGGATGGGGGTGACTTATCTGCCAACCTTCATCGTGGGCCAGGCGCTGGCGGATGGGCGGCTGGTGACGGTGCTGGATGAGTGGCGACCGCCGGCGCTGCAGCTGTCGGCGGTGTACCCGCAGCACCGACAGGTGGCGCGGCCGGTGCAGGGTTTTGTGAACTTCCTGCGCGATCGGTTGGTGCAGCTCTGACCTTCGGTACCGAGTGAGCTTCTTCGCGGGCACGCCCGCTCCCACAGGTACTCCCCAGCCCCCAAGCCTTGTGATGACCCTGTGGGAGCGGGCATGCCCGCGAACACCGGCGCAGCCGGTGCCAGCCACCGCGCTGGCTTCTTCGCGGGTGAACCCGCTCCCACAGGTACCCCGCAGCACCCAAGCCTTGTGATGAGCCTGTGGGAGCGTGCCCGCGAACACCGGCGCAGCCGGTGCCAGCCACCGCGTTGGCTTCTTCGCGGGTGAACCCGCTCCCACAGGTACCCCGCAGCCCCCAGCCCAGTGATGACCCTGTGGGAGCGGGCGTGTCCGCGAACACCGGCGCAGCCGGTGCCAGCCACCGCGTTGGCTTCTTCGCGGGTGAACCCGCTCCCACAGGTACCCCGCAGCCCCCAGCCCAGTGATGGCCCTGTGGGAGCGGGCGTGCCCGCGAACACCGGCGCAGCCGGTGCCAGCCACCGCGTTGGCTTCTTCGCGGGTGACCCCGCTCCCACAGGTACCCCGCAGCACCCAAGCCTTGTGATGCCCCTGTGGGAGCGGGTTTACCCGCGAAGAGGCCGGTGCAGGTCAATGCATCAGTTCATCCACCCCGACCCACCCACCATCGAACTCATCCATGGCATCCAGCACCGCTTCACGGAAATACGCCAGCGACGCCCGATCAAACAGCAACTGCAACGCCGGCCTCTCATCGCTCCCCACATTCAGCACGATCACGTTGATCCGCGCCGCCGAGGTCTGCGCCACCGCTCCAACGGGAAATGCCTGGGCGCGCAAGTCCACCCCGCACAACTTGGCCATCACCGCGCTGCAATACTCCCCGGACAGCTGCAGCCAGGCATGGCTATCCTGGCGCGGCAGCAGGTAGTTGCGCCGGGCATCCTGCACCCACCCGGCCTCTTCGCCAGCCACCCGTGCACCGCCGTCCGCCAGGCTGCCCAACAGCAGGTACTCGGTCTGCGACAAGCGCGCTACCCAGCCACCGTCTTGCTGGCGCACGGCCTGGTTGGGTAGCGATGGCAAGCGGTAGCCACGCGCCTGCAGGCAAGCGGCACTGTCGCCACCGCGAAACCCGACCCGTGCCAGATCGGTCAGGTCAGTCAACGCGCAGGTATGCAGCAGTTCGGCCCACGGGCCGGGTGAAATAAAAGCTTTGGCTTGCAAACTGGTCATGGCTCAGAGCTCCTGGCGCAGGTTGTCGGGATCGTGGAACGGCAGTGGCACCACCTTGGCATTGACCATCACACCGCCCTCAACGCGGATCGGGATGTGCATGCCAGGCGTGGCCTGATGGGCACCGGCGTAAGCCAGGCCGATGATCTGCCCCAGGGTTTGCGAGTATTCGCAGGATGTGACGTTGCCGCTGATGTCCGCCCCGTCCAGCACCAGATGCCCCTCCAGCGGCTGCGGGCTGCCCTTGGGCAGGGTGAAGCCGACCAGTTTGCGCTTGAGCGGCTGCGCTTCGAGGATCTCGATCGAGCGTTTGCCGACGAAGAATGGCTTCTTGCGGCCGATGGCCCACTGCATGTCGATCTCCGCCGGGTGGGTCATGCCGTCGGTGTCCTGGCTGATGATCACGTGGCCCTTTTCCAGGCGCAGCAGGCGTTGGGTCTCGACGCCGAACGGGCGAATGCCCAACCCCGCGCCGGCCTGCATCAAGGTATCCCACAGGCGCTCGGCGTGGCGCGCCGGCACGTGCACTTCGTAGCCCAGTTCACCCACAAAGCCCACCCGCAGGATGCGCGCGGCAATGCCGGCCACTGTGCCCTGGCGTACGCCGAGATAAGGGAAGGCCTTGGCCGACAGGTCCACATCGTCACACACCTTGGCCAGCACCTGGCGTGACAGCGGCCCGGCCAGGTTGACCGCGGCCAGCGCGGCGGTGACGTTGGTGACGTCCACATCCAGGCGCCATTGCGCGTTCCACTTCAGCATCTGCTGGTAGATGCGGTCGACGCCGCTGGTGGTGGCGGTGACGTAGAAGTGCTGCTCGCCCAGCCGGGCGCACACGCCGTCATCGATCACCACGCCATGCTCGTTGGTCATCAGCGCGTAGCGGGTGCGGCCGATGGCCAGCTTGGCGAAGCCGAAGGTGTAAAGGCGCTCCAGCAGTTCGGCGGCGTCGGGGCCGCGCACATCCAGGCCACCGAGGGTGGAAACGTCGATCAGGCCGACCTTCTCGCGCACATGGCGGGCTTCCTCCTGCATGCAGCGTTCGCGGTCCTCGGGCTTGCCATAATAGGCCGGGCGCTGCCAGATGCCGGCCGGCATCATCTTCGCCCCGGCTTCCAGGTGGCGGCGGTGCATTGGCGTTTGCCGGTACGGGTCGAAGGCGCGGCCGGCGACGTGGGCCAGTTTTTCCGCCTGGAACGGTGGACGGGCGGTGGTCACCCCGGTTTCGCTGATGCTGCGCCCGGTGGCGTGGGCCACCAGGCGGGCGGTCGGCAGCGCCGAGTGGCGGCCCTGGGACGGGCCCATGCCGACCGTGGAGAAGCGCTTGACCAGCTGCACATCGCGGTAGCCGCTGCGCGTGGCGTTGACGATGTCGCGCACTTGCAGGTCTTCGTCGAAGTCGACGAAATCCTTGCCCTTGGGGTGGGGGAAGATCGGCCAGGGGAAGTTGACCTTGGCTTCGGCACTGAACACGGGCTGCACCGGCGCTTCCAGGCCCAGCGCTGCCAGCGCATCGGCAGCCCCGCGAGTGGCGTCGGCCAGCACATTGCCCAGTGCGTGACGGCCGTTCACCGAGCCGGCGATATCCAGCCCGGCCGGCAGGTTGCTGATGGCGAATTCGTCGCGGTTCACATCGTAGGCCAGCTTGCCGCCAGCCTGGCACAGCAACTGGTACACCGGCATGTAGCCTGCCGACATGCACAGCAGGTCGCAGGCCAGGCGCAGGCCATGCGGGCCGACCTTGCCCTGGCCGGTGATCGGGCGAATATCCACGCCACTCACGTGGCGCATGCCCGCTTCGTGCAGGGCTTCGTACACGGTGCTGCCCAGGTGCACGGGTATATCGCGGCGCTTCAGTTCGGCGGCCAATGCGGCATCGGCTGGCGCGGCGCGCATGTCGACCACCGCGGCCACGGCCACGCCTTGCTCCTGCAGGTCGAGGGCGGCGAGGTAGCCGTCATCGTGGCCGGTGAGGATTACCGCACGCTGGCCCGGCTTGACCGCGTACAGCTTCATCAGCCGCTGCGCGGCGCTGGTCAGCATGACCCCCGGCAGGTCGTTGTTGCGGAACACCACTGGCTGGTCGAACGAACCGGCCGCCACCAGGCAGCGGCTGGCGCGCACCTTGTACAGGCGTTTGTGCTGGATCACCGGCAGGTAGTTGTCGGTGAACCAGCCGTTGCAGGTGGCTTCCAGCAGCACCTGGATGTTCGGGTGGCCCTCGACGGCTGCCAGCAGTTCCTGGCGCAGGCCGGTGGCGCGGGTGCCGGCAATGTCGAAGCGGGCGTAGGTGAGCGAGCCGCCCAGCACCGGCTGTTGCTCGATCAGCAAAACCTTGGCCCCGGCATTGGCCGCGTCCAGTGCCGCACGCAGGCCCGCCGGGCCAGCGCCGATGACGGCCAGATCGACGAACAGATAGGCCTTGTCGTAATACTGCGGCCTGAAACCGAGGTCGAGCACGCCGAGGCCAGCCTTCTTGCGAATCAGCGGCTCCCACACCTTCCACATGCCCTTGGGCTTGTAGAACGAGCGGTAATAGAAGCCCACCGGCATGAAGCGCGAAAACTTGCCCAGGTAGGCGTCGCGGTCGTGCGCCAGGCTACCGTTGAAGTTCTGCCCTTCGACCACCTGGCCATCGCGGGCGGCTTCCAGGTCGGCCAGCACATTGGGCTCGTCCGGCAGCTGCACCAGGGTGTTGGCATCCTGCCCGGCCATGCTCAGCGGGCCGCGCGGGCGGTGGTACTTGAACGAGCGCGACAGCAACCAGCGGCCGCTGCCGAGCAAGGCGCTGGCGATGCTGTCACCGGCAAAGCCCTGGCAGGCCTGGCCGTCGAACTGGAAGTGCAGGGGCCGCTCGCGGTCGATCAGCAGGCCCATGGGCGCGGGGAGGCGAGTGTGGATGTTCATCCGGCAATCTCCGGGGTGGCGGCGGGGGTGAAGTCGACGCGGCGGTCGAACAGTTCTTTCGGGTCGAAGGTGCGCAGCACCTGGTCGCTCACGGTGTGGCGTTCGGCCAGGAACCAGTAGCTGGAGGCGTTGTGCAGCCACCACTCGGTCACCACCCCGGCCAGGTTGTCGCTGTTGAACACATAGTCGGCCCATTCGGCGTCGCTGCAGCTGGCCGGGTCGGGCATGTGCCTGAATTCGCCGCCGTAGGTGAACTCGCTGATATTGCGCGGGCCGTTCAAGGGGCAGGTCAGGATCTTCATCGTCGTCGCTCCTTAGTGGCTGGCCGCGGTGGCGCCCATTTCGTTGACTTGCTGGAAGCGGCTGAAGCGCTCCAGGGCAAAGGGTGCGATCAGTTCCGGCACCTTGCCGCCACTGGCGACCAGCTCGGCCATGGTCTTGCCGCAGATCGGCGTGGCCTTGAAACCCCAGGTGCCCCAGCCGGCGTCCAGGTAATAGTTGTGCACCGGCGACAGGCCCATGATCGGGCTGTAGTCCGGTGTCATGTCGGTGATCCCGGCCCATTGGCGCATCAGCTTGGCGTTGGCCATGAACGGAAACATCTCGATGGCGTGGGCCAGCAGGCTTTCCTTGAGGTCGAGGGTGGAGCGGGTGTTGTACAACGGGTAGGGGTCGGAGCCGCCGCCAAAGACGATCTCGCCACGGCTGGTCTGCTGCACGTAGCAGTGCAGCGCCGACGAGCTGACCAGCGGATCGAGGAACGGCTTGAACGGCTGGGTGACCATGGCCTGGAGCGGGTAGGTATGGATCGGCGCACGGATGCCGGCCTTGGCCATCAGCAGCGAACTGGCCCCGGCCACGGCCTGCACCACGCAACCGCACTGCACGGTGCCACGGTTGGTCTTCACCGCCTCGATGCGCCCGTTGCGGATCAGCAGGTCCTGCACTTCGGTCAGCTGGTGGATCTCGACGCCGCGCTTGGCCGCCTGCTTGGCGTAGCCCCAGGCCACTGCGTCGTGGCGCGCGGTGGCGCCGTCGATGTGCCACAGGCCAGCCAGCACCGGCAGGTGCCCCGGGTCCAGGTTCAGGCTGGGCACCAGTTCGCGGATCTGCTGGCGGTCGATCATTTCCGTGCGGCCACCGAAGTGCTTGTTGACCTCGGCGCGCTGGCGGAAGGCGCGCACGGTGGCGTCGGTATGCGCCAGAGTGAGCTGGCCGCGCTCGGAATACATGATGTTGAAGTCGAACTCGTTCGACAGGTTCTGGAACATGCGCACCGATTCTGCGTAAAAGCGCACACCCTCACTGGTGAGGTAGTTGGAGCGGATCACCGCAGTGTTGCGTGCAGTGTTGCCGCCACCGAGATAGGCCTTTTCCAGCACGGCGACATTGGTGATGCCGTGGTACTTGGCCAGGTAGTAGGCGATGGCCACGCCGTGGCCGCCGCCGCCGATGATCACCACGTCATAGCGTGGCTTGAGTTC
This sequence comes from Pseudomonas sp. B5(2017), assembly GCF_002112825.1. NCBI lineage: Bacteria > Pseudomonadati > Pseudomonadota > Gammaproteobacteria > Pseudomonadales > Pseudomonadaceae > Pseudomonas > Pseudomonas sp. B5(2017). The sequence goes on along the minus strand of NZ_NEIR01000013.1, from coordinate 140,338 downwards.
GCACGGTGGTGGCAGGTCGACCTCCACCGGGTAGTCGGCGCTCAGGCCGTATTTCAGCAGGGCGAAAGGCATGGGGTGCGCTCCTGGTGGGCGGCCTGTTGTTGCAGGTCGAGGGCGAGCAGGGTGTTTTTCATCAGGTAGGCGATGGTCATCGGGCCGACGCCGCCGGGCACCGGGGTGATGCCGGCCACCTGGGGCAGGGCGGCGGCGAAGTCGACATCGCCGACCAGGCGGCTGTGGCCGCCTTCGTCGATGCGGTTGATACCGACATCGATCACCACCGCGCCGGGCTTGAGCCAGTCGGCACCGATCAGCCGCGGCTTGCCCACTGCGGCCACCAGGATGTCGGCCTGGCGGCACAACGCCGGCAGGTCGCGGCTGCGCGAGTGCACCACGGTCACCGTGCAATCGGCCTGCAGCAGCAGGGCGGCCATGGGCTTGCCGACGATGTTCGAGCGGCCGACCACCACCGCATGCTTGCCGCGCAGCTCGCCACAGGCATCGCGCAGCAGGCGCATGCAGCCGCTGGGCGTGCACGGGGTGAGCACATCGCGGCCCTGGGCCAGGCCGCCGACGTTCTCGCTGTGGAAACCGTCCACATCCTTCAGTGGGCTGATCGCCTGGAGAATGCGGTGTTCGTCGATATGGGCCGGCAACGGCAGTTGCACGAGGATGCCGTTGACCTCGGGGGCGCGGTTGAGGCGCTCGATCAGGGCCAGCAGCTCGGCCTGGCTGGTGTCGGCGGGCAGGCGATGCTCCAGCGAGTGGATGCCCACCTCTTCAGCACGCAGCACCTTGTTGCGCACATACACCTGGCTGGCAGCGTCGGCACCCACCAGCACCACCGCCAGGCCCGGCTGCACGCCGCCCTGGCGCAGTTCCTGCACCTGCTCGCGTACCTCGGCCAGCACCCGCGCCGCGGTGGCCTTGCCGTCGATCAGCTTGATACCGGGAATGGCGTTCATTTGAAGATCACCGTGCGGTCGTGGTTCAGGAACACCCGGTGCTCAAGGTGGTATTTCACGGCGCGGGACAGGGCGATGGTCTCGGTGTCGCGGCCGATGGCCACCAGGTCATCCGGTGCGTAGGCATGGTCCACGCGCTGCACTTCCTGCTCGATGATCGGGCCTTCGTCGAGGTCGCTGGTGACGTAGTGGGCGGTGGCGCCGATCAGCTTCACCCCGCGCTGGTAGGCCTGGTGGTAGGGCTTGGCGCCTTTGAAACCAGGCAGGAACGAATGGTGGATGTTGATCGCCCGGCCCGACAGCTGGCGGCACAGGTCGTCGGAGAGGATCTGCATGTAGCGCGCCAGCACCACCAGTTCGGTGCCGGTGTCCTCGACGATGCGCAGCAGCGCGGCTTCCTGTTCGGCCTTGGTGTCCTTGCTGACCGGCAGGTAGACGAAACGGATGCCTTGGCGCTCGGCCATCGGGCGCAGGTCCAGGTGATTGGAGACCACGGCGGTGATCTGCATGTCCAGCTCGCCCTTGGCATGGCGGTACAGCAGGTCGGACAGACAGTGGTCGAACTTGCTCACCATCAGCAGCACGCGCATCGGTCGGGCACTGCTGTGCAGGCTCCACTGCATGTCGAAGCGCTGGGCGACATCGGCAAAGCCGGCTTCCAGCTGCGGTGTGTCACCCGTGACACCGGTGTTGTAGCGGAACACCGCGCGCATGAAGAAGCGCCCGTTGTCCTCGTCGTCGAACTGCGCCATCTCGCTGATGTAGCAACCGTGCTCGGCCAGGTAGGTGGTCACCGCGGCGACGATGCCGGACACGGCCGGGCAGCTGACGCGCAGGATGAAATGATCGGGAGCGGGATGCATGTCGGATAGGCCTCGTGATGGAGTGGGGCAGGTCGGGCACAAGGGCAAAAGAGGCTTCGCGAGAGGCGAAGTTATGTTTCTTGGCAGGAATATAAATTTCCTTTTGGCGATTTATAGGCGAAGTCAGGGGTAGCGGTCTAGAGGTTTGTGAAATTTTTTATCCTGACAGGAAAGTTTTTTAACGCCATCGTGGCTGCTGTGGGAGCCGGTTTGCCGGCGATTGGGTCCGCACAGGCGGCACAAAAACTGGCTATGCTTGCCCCATGACCAGTTCTCCATCCCTGCGCCAACCCTGCCCACCTGGCGCCTGCATTTGTGGCCGCGAACACTTGGCCGACCACCCGCAGACAGCCCAGCGCATCCTCCTGCTGACCCGCCAGGAAGAAAAGCGCCTGCTCGACCGCCTGGAAAACCTCAAGGACCTGGAAGACCTGCAACGCCTGCAGCAACGGATGTACGAAAACCTGGGCATCCGCGTGCATATCGCCCCTGGCTTCAATGAAGTACGGACCATGCGCGGGATTGTCATCGAACTGGACGACCAGCCCGGGCTGTGCCGCAAGACCCGGCAGTCGATCCCGGCGGCGATCCGCCGTGGGCTGGAGCGCAACCCGCAGGTGGCCTTCCGCTTGCTCGATACCCACGACCTGTTGCGGGATACCTGAAGACCTGCGCGGCGCGGTCCTTGTAGGAGCGGCCTTGTGTCGCGATCGGGCGCGCAGCGGCCGCAAAGCCTGCAACCCCGGTCTTCCTGGCAGGTCTGGGTCGCCTGGATTACGGCCGCTGCGCGCCCGATCGCGACACAAGGCCGCTCCTACAAGGACCGCGTCAGCCCCACTAATTTTTTCGCCGCACGCTACGTCTACTTGAAAGCCCCCCTGCGCCAGGCGCGCAGCGGCATTCATCACTCAAGGAGACAGGCAATGACTTCCGTTTTCGACCGCGACGATATCCAGTTCCAGGTAGTGGTCAACCACGAAGAGCAATACTCGATCTGGCCCGACTACAAAGCCATCCCCAACGGCTGGCGTGCCGTAGGCAAGAGCGGCCTGAAGAAGGAATGCCTGGCCTATATCGATGAAGTCTGGACCGACATGCGCCCTCTGAGCCTGCGCCAGAAAATGGCCGAAGCCGCCGCCCAGTGACTGCAATGAACCTGCTGTGCCTGCCGTATTCCGGGGTCAGCGCCATGGTCTACAGCCGCTGGCGGCGCAAGCTGCCGACGTGGCTGCAGGTACGCCCGGTGGAACTGCCCGGGCGTGGTGCGCGCATGGCCGAGCCACTGCACACCAACATGCAGGCCCTGGCCCGGCAACTGGCCGCCGAACAGCGCCTGGCGGCCAGCACCCCCTACGCGCTGCTCGGCCATAGCCTGGGCGCCTTGCTGGCATTTGAACTTGCCCATGAGTTGCAGGCGCTGGGCTGCCCGGCGCCACTGGCCCTGTTCGCCTGCGGTACCGCAGCGCCGACCCGCCGCGAGGACTACGACGGCAAGAACTGGCGCGAGCCGAAAAGCGACGCCGAGTTGATCGGCGAGTTGCGCGAGCTTCAGGGCACGCCCGAGGAAGTGCTGGCCAACGCCGAGCTGATGAGCCTGACCTTGCCCACCCTGCGCGCGGACTTCCTGCTGTGTGGTACCTACGCCTACCGCCAGCGGCCGGCCTTGCAGTGCCCGCTGCACGTGTTGGGCGGCATGCAGGACCGCGCCAGTGACGAGCAGTTGCAGGCCTGGCGCAAGGAAACCCACGGGGCGTTCTCGCTGCAGATGTTCCCTGGCGGCCACTTCTTCATCCATGAGCATGAGGACCGGGTGCTCGCTGCGCTGACCGCGTCGCTGGAACCGCTTCGGCTGTCCGCCTGATTGACGTCACCGCTTGCCTGGGGGAGGCTAGGCCTTTTCCCAGGCAAGAGGCAGACAATGCTGATCGATCCCCACAAGGCCACGCTGCTGGTCGTCGACATCCAGGAAAAACTCATCGGCGCCATGAGCGACCCTGAAGGCACCCGCGCGCGGGCCCGCTGGTTGCTGGCGGCGACGAACGAGCTGGAACTGCCGACGGTGATTTCCGAGCAGTACCCCAAGGGCCTGGGCCATACCCTGGCCGAACTGCTGGCCGCAGCGCCGGCCGCCGAGGTGGTGGAGAAAAGCCATTTTTCCTGCGTGGCCGCCGAGTGCCTGCCAGCGAGTTTGATGGCGCGCGAGCAAGTGATTGTCTGTGGCATGGAAACCCACGTGTGTGTGCTGCAGACCGTGCTCGGCCTGCTGGCGCTGGGCAAGCAGGTTTTCGTGGTCGAGGATGCCTGCGACAGCCGTACCCCGGCGAGCAAGGCCGCAGGGCTGGCGCGCATGCGGGCTGCGGGGGCGCAGGTGGTGACCCGCGAAATGGTTTTGTTCGAGCTTATGGGCAGTGCCGGCCACCCGCTGTTCCGGCACATCAGCAAGACCTACCTGGTCGGTGAACAGCCCTGAACGGCCGGTTACTGGCTGCCGGGTTGATGGCCCTGGCGCTGCTGCAAGGCTGCGCCGGGCGCCGTGAGGAAGCACCCGAGGCGGACCCGGCCAAGGTCCGCGCCCAACTGCTGCGGCTGTTACCTGCCCAGGCCAAGGACCGCGAGGGCTGGGCCCGGGACATTCAGGTGGCGTTCGAGGCCCAGCGTATTGCCCCCAGCAAGAGCAACCTGTGTGCGGTGCTGGCGGTGACCGAACAGGAATCGACCTTCAATGCCGACCCGCAGGTGCCCAACCTGGGGCGTATCGCCCGGGAGGAAATCGACCGCCGCGCCGCGCGCCTGCATATCCCCAAGCTGCTGGTCGATGGTGCACTGAAGACGCCGTCGGGTAATGGCAAGAGCTACCAGCAACGTTTGCAGGCGGTGCGCAGCGAGAAGCAGTTGAGCGAACTGTATGACGAAGTCATCGCTCGCGTGCCGCTGGGCAAGACCTTGCTGGGCGGGCTGAACCCGGTGCATACCGGTGGGCCGATGCAGGTCAGCATCGACTTTGCCGAAAAGCATGCGCGGGATTACCCCTACAGCCACGACGGCAGCATTCGCCAGGAAGTGTTCACCCGGCGCGGCGGCATGTATTTCGGTATCGCCCACTTGCTGGGCTATTCGGCCAACTACGATCGCCAGCTGTACCGCTTTGCCGATTTCAACGCAGGCTGGTACGCCAGCCGCAATGCGGCATTTCAGGCGGCACTGAGCAAGGCGACGGGGGTGACGCTGGCGCTGGACGGCGACTTGGTGGCGCCGGGCTCGATCATGCCCGGGACCACGGAAAAGGCGGCGCGCAAACTGGGAGGGAAGCTGGGCCTGCGCAACCCGCAGATCCGCAGCCAGCTGGAGGAGGGCGATAGCTTGGCCTTCGAGGACAGCGAGCTGTACAGCGGGGTGTTTGCCCTGGCAGATGCCGCAGCCGGCAAGCCGATGCCACGGGCGGTGCTGCCGGGGATTCAGCTGAAAAGCCCGAAGATCACCCGCAAGCTGACCACGGCGTGGTTTGCCGGGCGGGTTGATGAGCGTTATCAGCGGTGCATGAAGCGTTAATGGTGGCCTGGCTGTCGAGCGCGGTCTGTAGGAGCGGCCTTGTGTCGCGATGGGCTGCGCAGCAGCCCCAAGATTGTGCATCACCGCTGAACCCTTGGGGCTGCTGCGCAGCCCATCGCGACACAAGGCCGCTCCTACACAGGGACCGTGCAGGCCTGTGGGACTGCGAGGAGAACATCAGCTTTCGCCCAGTGCTCCAACCACCTGATCCACACTGGCCTTCAACCCCGCAAACGCATCCTCAGGGTCACTTTCCACCACCACCAGCTTCGCCCCGGACGCCTTGATCACCTCGGCCACCGCTGCCTCCGGCTGCCGATGGTCCAGCACCAGCGCCACATCCTGCGCCTTCAGGTTGTCCTCCAGCGCCTTCAGCGCAGCGGCATCCCACTCGGCCGGCAGCGGCTGCTCGACCACGTCCAGGTTCAACCCGCTGGCCAGATAACTCAGCCGCTCCGACAGGCTCAGCACCGTCAGGTTGTCGACCTTGGCCAAGCGTGTCTGGCTGTTGGCCGAGAGCTCCAGCAACTGGCGTTTGAGCCCGGCCAGGTTGCCCTGGATCTTCGCCTTGTCGCCCGGCGCCAACCGCTCCAGGTCATTGGCTACCACGTCGGCCATGCGCCCGAAGTTGGTCGGGTTGAGCCAGGGGTAGGCGCCATAGGCCTCGTCGCCGCTCACCGCAATACCCGGCAGTGCGCCATCCACCGGCCGTGCGGCGTCGATCTCGACGATCCGGATATTGCTGCGCCGGGCCATCGGATACAGCGGGTCGTCACGCCAGATCGAGCGCACGCCGATCACCGCGTCGGCCTGCTGTGCGGCCTTGTGCAGGCTGGCGCCACCGCGCCCGCTGAAATAGGAAGGTTGGCGGCTGGCAGGCAGGTTGGCGGGGGCTGCACGCGTGAGCTGCACCGTGGTGCCGTCGAGCAGGGCACTGGCCAGGCTGTGGGTGACGGGCAGGGTGGTCAGTACTTGCGTGGCGAAGGACAGCGACGGCAGGCCGGCCAGGGCCAGCGCCAGGGTCAGGCGTTTCAGGTTCATGCCGGGTTTCCTTGCAGGCGGGGGACGAGGGCGCGGGCCAGCGCCGCCAGGGCGAAGCAGATGCCTGCGACCAGAATGATCGCGGCGCCGGACGGCACCGGCAGGTCGAAAACGATCGGCAGCAGGATGCCGAGCAACGTGCTCAGCGTGGCGATCAGCACCGACAGGAAGAAAAAGCCCTTCAGCGACTGGCTGACCAGGCGTGCGGCGGCAGCGGGAATCACCAGCAGCGCCCCGACCAGGATCGCCCCGATCACCTTCACCGAGGCCACGGTGACCAGGGTCACCAGCACCACGAACAGGTAGTCCAGGGATTTCACCGCCACCCCGCGCACGGCCGCCAGCTGTGGGTTGAAACTGGCCAGCATGATGCGGTTGTACAGCGGCACGGCCAATGCCAGCACCAGCACCGCGACGATGCCCAGCACCACCAGGTCCTGGCCGCTGACGGTCAGCACCGAGCCGAACAGCACGTTCTCGAGGATGTGCACATTGATCTTGCCCGCCAGCATCAGCAGCAGGCTGGCGCCCAGCGCCAGCGACACCGACAGGAATACGCCGATCAGTGTGTCCGGCGACAGCCCGGTGCGGTTGCGCAGGAAGTTGAGCAAGATGCCGAACAGCAGGCAGTAGCCGAACAGGCTGCCGTAGGGGCCGGTGTAGGGCTCGCCCAGCAGGATGCCGATGGCCACGCCGGTCAGCGCGGCATGGCCGACCGCCTCGGAGAAGAAGGCAAAGCGCTTGACCACCACCAGGGTGCCCAGGCCGCCCAGCACCGGGCCGATCATCAAACCGGCCAGCAGAGCGTTGACCACGAAGCCGTAGGCCAGCGCCTCGGGCAGGTAGCCGGCAGTGGCCCAGTCCTGGACCGTTTGCCGAAAGATTTCGAAACTCATCAGGCAAGGCTCTCGCTACGCGGGTGAACGGAGAACAGGCCGAGCAGGCGCTCTGGGGTAAGGGCCTGGGCGGGCGGGGCGTCGAACAGTACCTGGCGGCTCAGGCCGGTAACCCGGTCGGCCAGGCGCAGCACGGCTTCCAGGTCGTGTTCGATCCACAGCACGGTGGTGCCGGCCTGGCGCCAGCCCTGCAGCAGTTGTTCGAACACCTGGATGCCGGCTTCATCCAGGGCCGACATCGGCTCGTCCAGCACCAGCAGTTGCGGCTCGGGGATCAGGCCCTGGGCCAGCAGCACGCGTTGGCGTTCGCCACCGGAAAGCGCGCCCATGCGCCGTTTGCGCTTGTCGAGCATGCCGACCCGCGCCAGGGCTGCGTCGATGGCCGGCTGCACACGGCGCGACAGGCCGAGGAAGGCGGGGCGGCGCTGGCACATGGCAGCCATGAAATCGTCCACGGTCATCGGCAGGCCACGGTCGAACTCCAGCGCCTGCGGCACATAGCCGATCACTTCGCGTTCGCCGGGCCAGTGCAGGGTCAGCTGGCCCTGGTGCGGCATCTGCCCGAGCAGGGTCTTGATCAGCGAACTCTTGCCGCCGCCGTTGGGGCCGACGATGGCATGCACGCTGCCGGCGGCGACGTTGAAGCTGACCTTTTCGAGGATGCGGGTGCGGCCCAGGGTCAGGTCGATGCCGGCAAACTCGATGCGCGGCCCGCAGGCTGTCACCAGGTTGGCGGCGGCGGTCATGCGCGGTTCTCCTGGATGGCGCGGACCACGGTGTCGAGGTTGCGCTTCATCTCCACTTCGTACTTGTCCTTGGTGTATTCGCCGTAGGAAATGTGCGTCAGCGGGTACAGGCGCACGCCGGATTCACGCTGGATGGTTTCGACATAGGCCGACGGGAAGTCCATTTCCGAGAAGATCACCCGCACATCCAGCGCCTTGAGCTGGTCGATGGTCTTCTTCAGCTGGGCCGGGCTGGGTTCGATGCCATGGGCTGGCTCGACCACCGCAGTCACCTCCAGGCCGAAGTCGCGCACCAGGTAGTCGTAGGCGGCATGGATGGTGGCGACCCGGAAGGTGGCGCTGGGCGCCTCGGTGACCTTGGCCAGTGCGTCGGCACGCAGTGTGCGCAGGCGCTTGGCATAGGCGCGGGCGTTTTGCGTGTACAGCTTGGCGTTGTCCGGGTCGAGCTTGCCCAGTTCGCGGGCGATGTTGTTGACCTGGGCGATGGTGGTGCTGATCGACAGGAAGGTGTGCGGGTTGACCACCTTGCCGGCGCCACGGGCGGCAATGCCGGTGGCCGCCAGCAAGGGTACGTTCTGGTTGGCCTCGATGGTGTTGATGCCGGGCTTTTCGCTGGCGGCGATCATGCGGTCGGCGAAATCGTCATGGCCAACGCCGTTGAGCACCACCACGTCCAGGGTGCCGATGCGCTTTATGTCCTCGGCCCGTGGTTCGTAGGCATGGGGGTTGAACCCCGCCGGAATCAGCGGCACCACTTCGGCCTTGTCGCCGACGATGTTGCTCACATAGCTGTAGTAGGGGTGCAGGGTAATGCCGATACGCAGGGGCTTGCCGTTATCGGCCAGGGCCTGTGCCGGCAGGGCAAGGGCCAGGAGCAGGGCGAGGGCGGAGCGGAGCATGGGGGAGTCCTTGGGTTCAGTGACGGTGTTCGCGGGTGACCCCGGCGTCGTAATGGCTGACCACCTGCTGCCAGCCGGCGGCGATCAGGGCGGCCTGGCCAAGGTCGTCAGGGGGCACGGCGGCGCTGTCGCGGCGCAGCCAGACATCGGCTTGGCCGGTGCTGTCGGCCGGCAGGATCAGCAGCAGGCTGCCGGCCACTTCCGGGGCCTGGCTGCGGCCGAGGTAGGCCCCGGTCTCCAGCCACGACCATTGGTGGCTGCCGCGGCTCTGGCTGCCGGCATCGACCACGAACGGCGGCAGGCCTTCCTCGGCCAGGGCCTGCACGCTGGGCGCGGCGGCGTTTTCTTCACGCAGCAGCTGGATTTCGTCGAAGGCCACCCGCAGGTCGGTGTACAGGCCTTGCTCGGCGGCGGTGAGGTCGCGACGGGCGTCGATCTGGTGGCTGGCGATGGCCTGTTCATCCTCGCGTTCGCCGCGCAGCAGCACCACGCTGGTGGCGAGTACCACGATCAGCAGGCTGACCAGCAGCACGTACAGGGTTTCGTGCCCGGCACCGGCCGGGCGAATCACTTGGGCGCGGCTCATGGCTGGGCGATATCGGCGTGGTCGACTTCCACCACGTGCCCGGGGCCGGCATCGAACAGCACGTAGAATTCGCCGTCCGGGCGCTTGAAGGTCAGGGTCGAATCATCACCGAGCTTGCCGCCGACCAGCACCTGTTCGTCGTAGGCGATCACGTCCAGGGTTACCCCGGGGGCACCGCTGCCATCCGAGAAGCCGCCGGTGCACTTGACCTGGCCGCCAGGCAGTTCTTCGCACTCGCACATCGGGTTGTGCGCCAGGGTCGGGCCGGCGGCCAGCACCAGCAAGGGCAGGGCGAGGGTGCGCATCAGGTGTTTCATTTATTGCCTCCTTGTTTCTCGAGCCAGGCCACGGTGGCTGGCGATGCCTTGGCCAGGGGGACCGACGCCTGGTGCATGCTGCCGTCCCAGCCTTCCAGGGTGATCCAGATCTGCGCGTCGGGCTTGGTGCGTGGCGGGATCGGCAACGAGGTGCCCATGTTGTACGGCGCACCGAAGAAAATCGTGCCGGCGGCGCGCAGGCTGCGCGGTTTGCCGATGCGCAGGTAGGCCGCCTTGACGCCGTTGACGCAGGCCTTGCACAGCGATGCATTGAAGACCTTGAAGTGGCCGGCAGGGCCGTCGGCGCGGGGCGCCTCGTCACGCATCTCGGCCAGGTCCAGGGTATAGGGACCGACCTGGATGTCGTTGATCACATTGGCGCCGAGCCCCGCTTCGCCGCGGAACAGCTTGGCGTCGGCGAAGTACTTGGGCATGAAGCCCAGCGGGATGAGGATCAGCAGGATGTTCAGGTGAAAACGCCACTTCAGCCACAGTTGCTTCAGCGGGCTGACGGGCACGGCTTGGGCCTGGCTCATGGGCGGATCTCCGCGGTGGGTTCATGGCGCGCCATGCGCGGTGCGCGCTCGCTGCGCTTGAGGGCGGCGGCGGTGGCCTGGGCGGTGCGTTTGGTCCAGATCAGCAAACCGCTGAACACCATCAGGGTGAGGACCAGGCCGAAGAAGAACCACACCAGCTTGATCGGCAGGCCGCCGAAATCGCCGGTGTGCAGCGGGCGCATGGATTCGGTGACGAACTCCAGGGCGGAGCGGTCGCTGATCAGGAACTGGCTGTCGACATTACGCGTGTACGGGTTTACCGAGGCGCTCTGGAACATCAGCGGGTACCAGCCTGGCCCCGCCAGGGTGATGTGGCTGTAGGCGGTGGCCGGCAGCGAGATGAAGCTGATATCCAGCCCCGGGACCGCCAGGCCGGCGATGCGTGCCGCTTCATCCAGGTCGATGCGCGTTGCCGGGCTGCCATTCGGGGTTTGCGGCACGTCCTCACGGGCGATCACCGGCACGATGGGCCGGCTGGAAATGGTGATGTGGTTGTCGGCCAGGATCGCCTGGATCAGGAACCAGGTGCCGGTGATGGAAATGACCGCAATGAACCAGATCGACCAGACCCCGGCCAGGCGGTGCAGGTCGCCCCAGAAAATCCGCGAACCATGGCCGGTGCGCACCGGCTTGAAGAAGCCCTTCCAGAACTTCTTGTACACCACCAGGCCGGTGACCAGCGAAGCCAGCATGGGCAGACCGAGCAGCGACACCAGGTACCAGCCCCAGCTGAAACCGTTGGTAAACGGCACCAGCCACCAGCCGTGCAGGGCGCGGGTGAAGGCTTCGAAGTTGAAGTCCGGGGTCTTGCCCTGGATGGCCCCGGTGTAGGGGTTTACATACAGCGTCGGGCTGGTGCCGTCAGGCAGGGTGACATTGGCTTTGACCGCGAAATGCGAACCGTCGGGCTGAATCAGCCGCTCCACCACCATGTCCGGCTCGGCCTTGTGCAGGGCGTCCAGTACCTGCTGGAAGCTCAGGCGCTCGGCGTCGGCGTCGGGCTTGTTGGCGCGCACGGCGGGGTCGGCCAGCCAGACGATTTCCTGGCTGACCACGGCGAGCATGCCGGTGAAGCAGACGATCAGGACAAAGAACCAGATCGGCAAGGCGAGCCAGCTGTGGACCAGGAACCACAGCCTGGATTTGGATTTTTTCGGTGATTTGGCCATCTGACGGTCTTCTGCAATGGGGAGTCGAGCGTGTGCCCAGCCAAAGAGGGGCTGTATTGATAAGGACGAATGAGAATCGAAAACCTGCCGTTTTAAATGCAAGCAAATGTTTCGGGCAAAGAAACCTGAAAGCTGGCGCGACCCTGTAGGAGCAGCCTTGTGCTGCGAAGAGGCCGGTACTGACAACAGAGATGCACTGTCAGTACCGGCCTCTTCGCAGCACAAGGCTGCTCCTACAGGTGCTGTTAAATGCCTAGGGGATCAGGCGCGGGTCAGAGCCACTGCCGGTTGCGGCTTGCCGTGCAGCTGCGCCAGGTCCTGGTACAGCGCGCGGCCAATTTCCGCAGCGCGCGCCGGCAGCACCGAGAGCAGGGTGTCACTCAGGCCGTGGCTGTTTTCGCAGAAGCCCTGCAGGTACACCGAGGCCTGCAGGTCGGGGCTGGTCAGCACGCGGTAGTTGCGGTCGACGTTGAAATCGTCCAGGTAGCCGGCCAGGGGCGCCAGCAGGTCACGGTGCGAGCGGCGCTCGTAACCGGTGGCGAGTATCACCGCATCGTAGCGGTGGGTCTGCTGCTGGCCGGTGGCGAGGTCGCGCAGTGTCAGCTCCAGGCCTTCGCGGGTGGCCACCACGGCTTCGACCTGGCGCCGGCACAGCACATTGTGGCGGTACTGGTGGGCGACCTTCTGCCGGTAGAGGATGCCGTAGATGCGTTCGATCAGGTTGAGGTCGACCACCGAATAGTTGGTGTTGTGGTATTCGCCCAGCAGCTTGCTGCGCTGGTCGGCCGGTTCGTTGTAGACCAGGTCGGTGTAGTCCGGCGAGAAGATCTCGTTGACGAACGGGCTGTCATCGGCAGGCTTGAGCGCCGAACCGCGCAGGATCATGTCGACCTTGACCGACGGGTAGCTGTCGTTGAGGTCGATGAACGCCTCGGCGGCGCTCTGGCCCGAACCGATCACGGCAATGCGCATCGGCTTGCCGGCGGTGCACGGCAGCTTGTTCAGGCTGCTCAGGTACTGGGAGTGATGGAATACCCGCGGGTCGTCCTTGAAGGCGCCGAACTTTTCCGGGATTTTCGGCGTGCCGCCGCTGCCGACCACCACCGAACGGGTGCGGCGGCTGTATTCGCGGCCTTGGGCGTCGCGCGAGACCAGGCGCAGGTGCTCGACCCGGCCCGCCTGCACGTCCGGCTCGATGCGCAGCACTTCCTCGCCATATACCGCCTGGGTGGCGAAGTGCTCGGCGGCCCAGCGCAGGTAGTCGTTGTACTCGAGGCGGCAGGGGTAGAAGGTGCCGAGGTTGATGAAGTCGGCCAGGCGCTGCTTCTGGTGCAGGTAGTTGACGAAGCTGTAGGGGCTGGTGGGGTTGCGCAGCGACACCAGGTCCTTGAGGAACGAGATCTGCAACTCGCTCTGGGTGGCCAGGGTTTCGCCGTGCCAGCGATAGTCCTGCTGTTTGTCGATGAACAGCGCGTCGAGGGCATGGCCCTGGGACTCGGCGAGTTCTTCCAGGGCGATGGCCAGGGCCAGGTTGGAAGGGCCGAAGCCCACGCCGATCAGGTCCTTGATGGTTTCCGGGTTTGCAGACTGGCTCATGGCTGCGGTTCCATAATGGTCGAATGTTGACGCTCGCCGGGAGAGGCCGGCGCCTGCGTTTGTACATTGGGTGGAACGAGCCAAACGATGGGGAATTTACTGGCGGGCGACCTGCCACTTGCAACAGGGGGCTAAAGGCTTGCGCCTGTCGGCCGATAGGCAGAACAACCCAAGGACCCATTTGCAACGCAGGGAGTAAGACATGACAGGTATTGCAGCAGTCAGCATCAGCACCACGGCCCAGGCGGTGAGCACAACCCAGGTCGCTGACAGCCAGGATGCGCAAAAGACTGAAGAGAGTGGAGCCGGCACTCAGGCCGACACGTCGAAATTGAACGGTGGCGGCCAGGCTCAAGGCGCCCAGGGCAGCAGTGAAAGTTCGGAGCCTGCGCACATCAGGCAATTGCGCGAGATGATCAAGAAGCTGCAGAAGCAATTGGCCGAGGAACAGAAGCAACTGGCCCAGTTGATGGCGCAGAAGATGGACGAAACCACCAAGCTGGCAGTTGTGTCCGCCAAGCAGGCTAGCATCGCCACCATCAATGGTGAAATCCTGCAGGCCACCGCGCAGTTGCTCGAAGCGCTACAGAAAACGGGTGGCAGCAGCGCGGGCGGGATGGTCAGCACCACGGCCTGACAGCGGATACGGTCCCCTGTAGGAGCGGCCTTGTGTCGCGATGGGCTGCGAAGCGGCCCCGGGATGTTGGCATCAATGCACAAATCGTCGGGGCTGCGTTGCAGCCCATCGCGACACAAGGCCGCTCCTACCAGGGCCGGGTAGCATCAGGCGGCGGTCATTCGGCCGCCAGGCGTCCCTTGTTCTGCCGCTCTGCCTTGTACTGCATGGCCACCGCCGGCGCCGGCTTGGCAGCACCGGTTTCCAGCCACTGACGCATGCGGCTGGCATCGGCGAAGTGGGTGTACTTGCCAAAGGCGTCGAGGATCACCATGGCCACCGGGCGGTTGTCCATGCGGGTCAGCAGCACCAGGCAGTGCCCGGCTTCATTGGTGAAGCCGGTCTTGGTCAGCTTGATGTCCCAGTTGCTCTTGTTCACCAGGTGGTCGGTGTTGCGGAAGCCCAGGGTGTAGTTGGGCTTGCGGAAGGCCACGGTCTTCTCGCGGGTGGTCGACAGTTCGCTCAGCATCGGGTACTTGCGCGACGCCATCAGCAGCTTGGCCAGGTCACGGGCCGTGGACACGTTCTGCGTCGACAGGCCGGTCGGCTCGACGTAGCGGGTGTGCGCCATGCCTAGGCTGCGGGCCTTGGCGTTCATCGCCTTGATGAACGCCGGGTAGCCGCCGGGGTAATGGTTGGCCAGGGTGTTGGCCGCACGGTTTTCCGATGACATCAGGGTAATCAGCAAGGTTTCGCGGCGGTCGAGCTGGCTGCCCAGCCGCACACGCGAATACACGCCTTTCATTTCCGGGTTGTTGGCAATGGTCATGGTGAGCATCTCATCCATGGGCTGCTTGGCATCCAGCACTACCATCGCCGTCATCAGTTTGGTCACCGACGCAATCGGTACCACGCGGTCGGGGTGGCTCGAATACAGCTCCTGGTTGGTGTTCAGGTCGATCAGCAGGGCGCTGCCCGAGGCGAGGTGCAGCTTGGAAGGGTCACGTTGAACCTGGGCCGGGGGTTGTGCAGCAGCGGTCGACGGAAGGGTCGCAGTACCTGTGAGCAACAGCAGCAGGCTGAGGATGGACAGGGATGTTTTCACGTTGAGGCTCACTAAAAGTTGGTATGTCGTTGGCTGTGCAAGGGTTTTCCCCCAAAAACCGCTGCATTCTGGAGTATGGCTGAATTGCTGTCGAATGCCTTATGACTAAAGGGCGCAACGTGAACGAAATTTAATCCTGTACCAATTCTGTACCAATTACGTTCGCTTCCAGCTTCGCCAGTTCGGCCCAGTCAAACACAGCCGCGCGGAACATCGCCTTGACCCGGGCGATAGCGGCGCGCTTGACTGTCGAACTCTTCCACTCGGTCTTCGCGACCATGCCTCTGCATCGCGAGGTGCGACGTTCCAATTCGTGCTGCTCACTGCTCATTGCAGACGCTGGAGAAAAGTAGCGTACGGCTATCAGGTCGAACGCCGTTCTCTGCCTACAATGCCCTTCCGTTTCCCGATTCGTACAAGCCAAACTGAACGCCTATCATGGATGGCTTTTCGAGCTTCATATGGAGAGAGCAATGATTCCTGGCAAGGTATGCCCTGTAGTGCTGTCGTCTTCGCCACCGTCCAGGCTTCTACTATTCCGACACCCTATGGCAGGCACGCAACTGGTAAAAGGCACTATTGAGAGTGGGGAAGCTCCCAGCGAGGCCGCCTTGCGTGAGCTGGCAGAGGAGTCTGGCATCGACGACGCGATAGTTGAAACGGACTTGGGGTGCTGGAATGCCGAACATCTAGATCAAATATGGTCGTTTCAACTTTGTCGAGCATTGCGTGATCTCCCAGAAAGCTGGACCCATCAGACACTAGATGACCACGGCCATGTGTTCGAGTTTTTCTGGGCTCCGCTAGATGAGCTTCCCTACGCCGATTGCCATCCCGTATTCCAGCGAGCACTGGAGTTCTTAGGGCGTAGACTCAAGGAATTTGAGTCGTTGGAATAGCGAGGGGAAATCAGATGGCAGTCGAAGGGCAACTTCACACCTTGAGGAAGTCAGTCATCCACGATCCGTGGCTTTCGACCCAAAGCGGCCCTTGGTGGAGGACAGCATACGATCTGCTGAATCGCCGTACTGCCGAGGTTTTCGTAAGCAGTCCCTGGAGAATGCACATTTTTTGAGGGAACATTCAGGGCTTAGATACTAGCCGCCAAGGAACGGAAATGGCACTGACCAGCAAGATCACTCCCTACAACCCCATGTGGCCCGCTCGCTTTCTGGCAGACAAGCCAATCATCGCTTCGGCCTTTGGCGATGAACTGATTGCCATACACCATGTTGGTAGTACCTCTGTTCAGGGGCTCGCGGCGAAGCCCGAGATCGATGTGCTCATCGAAGTTCGCGATCATAGCAATGCCTCGCAGCGGGACGAGATTTTGATGGGTTTGGGATATGTACGAGGAAGTGATCTATCGGAGGGGCATCATTTCTACCGGCGTAATGTGGATGGAATTCGCACGCACAAGCTCCACGCTTGTACCCGTGGCCACCTTACGATCACCCAGATGCTGGGGTTCAGAGATTTGCTTAGGCGTGATGCCTTGATCCGCCAGCAGTATGAAGCGCTGAAGCTACAATTGGAGGCGAGCAATACGGGTGGGATGGCTGAATACCTGGAGAAAAAGTCTCCGTTTATTATTGCGGCACTATTTCATGCCGGTATATCAATTCCTGAATGACCGATGGGTCGCGAAGCGGCCTTGGCATCAGGTGTCTGCTTTGGGTCGAAAGCTGCCGGGTCGTGAATGACCGCTATCGACCCAAAGCGGACGCTAAAAGATAACTGGTTTCGTAAGCGCGACGCGTACTCTGTGGGAGCGGGTTTACCCGCGAAGCAGGCGCCGCGGTGGATGGCACCGGCGGTGCCGGTGTTCGCGGGTAAACCCGCTCCCACAATGATTGCTGTTGGGCAAAATGACAGCCAAGGGTCGAGAGCGGCCACTCGTGATTGGCAGCTTTCGACCCAAAGCAGATGCTAACCCTCCGGCGCATTTTCCTTGATCAAAACCTTTGTTATTGGTTCTTTGAGCGGTCACTTCTTTCTGACTTGGACCTGCTTGAAAGTCACCTGTCCTGTACCCATCATCACTCTGCCGAAGACAGCAGAACAACCTCGAAGGTCGTCCCTTCCTCTTCGGTCGACTCCACCTCAATTCTGCCACCGTGGTTCGCCACGATCTCCGATGCGATGAACAGGCCGAGGCCGAGCCCCGCTGCGGAGCCCCGCTCTCCGGATGAGTAGCTCGAGTATCGCCCTTCCGGCTTGAAGATGTAGGGCATCACCTCGGGTGGAATAGGCTCTCCGGAATTCTGGACGCTGCCCCGTGGAACACCATCCACCCTGGCCTCCGTGACCTTGATCGGGGCCGTCGCATCGCCATGGCGCAGGGCATTGCCTATCAGGTTGGAGAAAACCTGAGAGATGCGGTCAGGGTCGAATTGCCCGGTGATGTGCGCCTGCTCATCCAGGATGATCCGCGCGTGCGGGAATGCCGTGCGCAGTTCGTCAATGACAGCCTGGCAGATAGAGTTCAGATCCATTTTCCGCTATCGCGCCCAAGGGCGAACGCAAATCATGACCGAGCACGGCGAGCACCATTTTCCGGGTCGCCTCGACTGCCGTTCCGTAGGCCGCGATCGACTCTGCGAGCGCCTGGTCAATCGCTTCATTGAACCGGATCATGTCCTTAACATGATGCGCGTCTGCGAACGACTCCTGGGTAAGCCAGAGTGACAGAACGCTTGCGCGCAATGCCCGGTATTCGGACACCATCTGGTCCATCGAGAACCCAGCTATCAAGCGAGCAACCGCGTGGGTCTGCGCTGCGGTTTCGCTGGAACTCCTGGGGCCTCTCCCTTGTGCTTTCTCGGACTGTTGTTGCCTGCTCTGGGGCGTTCTCATATCTGCGGCCACGGTGCGGAGCATCTTCTCGGCATGATTGCGCAAGCCGATGGAGTCCTGCTTCGGCAGCTCTGTTTCAACCGAGCGGGCGTAATTTTCCCAAGCCTGGAGAATGGGTTCCATACTGCCATCAATGAAATCGAACAGTCTCATGGGGGCCTAACCCTGATCTGGAAAAAAGACATCCGATTAGCTTAGTTCATCTGGGAAACAGGAAGTTTGAGCGGCAGCCATGAGCGGCCCACCTGGAGTTCAGCCAAAGGCGATCCCGATGCAACCTGCGTCGGGGGCAGGGGCATCGGGAAGTCTTGCCGGCGGCCTGGGTTCAGGCATGGATCAGCGAGAGGTCGCTGATGATGCAGATCGAGCCGTCATCGGCGGGCGTGGTATCGGTGTAGTCCACCTGGTTGTAGACCCCGCCGTGGAACTCGAATAGCTGTGTAGCCCAGGTGCTGTCGAACTGCAGATCGCCGGACGTACCGCTCACGCCATTGCACTTGGCCGTAACGTTGACCACGCCTGCTGCGGTGGCATGGATGCTCACCTCGAACTTTGCCCCCAGCGGTACCCCCTTGAGCACCGTCGAGTTGATCGGGTCAGTCTGGTTGTAGGTCCGCCGAAAACCCAGGGTGATGTCGCCCTTTTTCCAGAACACCTTCACGGGCGGGCTGTCGTCCCCGTAGACGTGCATCTGCGCGATTACCACCTTCTGCGCCCAGTTGACCTTGGTCAGCGTCATTTCCTGGCGATTCCAGTGATTTGGGGCACCGCCCAAGGTCCAGTATTTCGGCTCCGACCACTCGCAGCGGGTCCTGCGGGTGCTTTTGCTCGAAGCGCCTTTGGTGGGGGCAGACAACTGGACCGAACCATCGCTGAGCACTGTCACGTAGTTCGGGTACAGGGCAATCGCTTCGCTGCCGGTGAGTTCGACCGCTACGGTGCTGATCGACGATTCAGCTACCGGAACGGCGAGGGTAAGGTTGCGGATGTCTACGCTCATGGGGAGAACTCCTGAATGAAAATGACGGTGGGTGCCGCAGCAGCACGATGGCGGCTGCTGGAATGAAATTTAGCCTTACGCTAAATCATCGTCAATAGCTCATGGCTAAAATTATTTCGCCGGGCGACAAATTACCTGTTGGCGAAAATTTTCCACATCGGGGGCTTTACGCTTGATTTGGCGGTGAGATAAGCTTTCCTTGAATACTGTACGAATATACAGATGTCAGGATAAGAATATGTCTAAGCCCTTGAAGTCGACGCCCCATCAGCGCCAGGAAATGACCGGAATAGAGCGGCTGAGCTTGCGGGTATCAGCGATGATCAACCACCCGCTCGCGCAGACGCAGCGCTGGGTGACGGTGCATCGCCTGGATACCGACGGTGATGCCGAGTGGGAGGAGGTGATGGGCCTGCTGGCCGAGACGCCCGAGCTGGAACTGACCTTCAACGACGACGAGAGCGTGACGGTGCGCTGGGAGCGCGGCAGCGTGGAGGAGCGCGATGACTTTATCGTCGAGCAGGACAGCGAGCAGCAGGTCGAGGAGGCGGCACCTTTCTGAAGGTCAGAAAGAGCCTGCGGGTTGCGTAATGCTGTTCACTCAAGACTGATGTGACATCGATTGGGGCTGCCTTGCAGCCCTTCGCGGGCAAGCCCGCTCCCATAGAACTGCGCATAACTCATTAAATTAGCAGGGACTTTGTGGGAGCGGCTTTAGCCGCGAACACCGGCGCAGCCGGTGCCATGCACCGCGTTGGATTCTTCGCGGCTAAAGCCGCTCCCACAGGGTACGCGTACCGCTTGGCTGTGGGAGCGGGCTTGCCCGCGAAGGGCCGCAAGGCGGCCCCAGTTGCGCGAATGGACAGCATTACACCGGGGTGGTGGGCTTCGCTTTACACAAGGTGTGCATTCCAAACCAGCAGCACCCTGGCCTGGATGTAGGTCTCTTCCCGGCGAATCATGCGGTCCTTGTGCCGCGAGTTGTCGGAAATCATCTCGAAATGGTCTTCGTCGGCAATCTGCAGCCGCTTGATGTAGATGTGGTCGCCCCAGGAGAAGAAGTAGATTCCATCGCCGACGAACTCGCGAATGCTGACGTCCACGATCAGCGGGTCGCGGTGCTTGATGGTCGGTTCCATCGACTGCCCCCAGCCGGTCACCATCTTCAGGTGGTGGTGCTCGCTGAACTCCACGCCCAGCTCGCGCAGGTGGCTTGGGCTGACGCGAACATCCTTGAACATCTCGGGGTAGTCGTGGGGGATCTGCCCGCCGCCCATGGCCGCACGGACGTCGTAGTGGGCAATCCACACTTCGTCGCCCACCAGGCCTGGCCGAACAAGTTCAGCCGCCACCAGCGTCGAGTCTGCCGGCTCCTCGGCGGCGGCCAGCAGCCTTTGCCGGGTTTCTTCGGGGATGCCCCTGCCGCTTCTGGCAAGCATCTGCTTGACCAGGTCGGCCGCGGAAAGCTTGCTGTCGCCAGCCTCGACCGGCGACTGCGCCTGGTCGCCCGCTGCCATCGCGTCGAACCACCCCCGCGGCAAGCCTTCGATGCCCTCGATCCTGCGGGCCACGTCATCGCCCAGGTTCTTCGCTGTCTTGTCCGAGAGGATCTGGCTCAGGTGCGCAGGCGCCATCCCCCAGCGCTCTGCGCAGGATCCCTTCCTTTGGCTGCCGATCAGCTTGACCAGGTTGTGCTTGCGAATTTCGTAGATGTCCATGGGGCGAAGCATGCCAGTGTTTAGCTTGCTGCTAAATATGCTCAAGGCTAAATTTCTCTTGTCATGATATTAGCTGTAGGCTAAATTAAATGTGCAAGCAAGGAAAGCCACCGAGAAGCTGTTCTCCAGGCTTACGACATCACCATCCGTTATGAGGTTTTCATGGACCCGACTGACCTCGGCCCAGGCACCATCACCTGGCTGGGCGGAACAGGCACCGTGTTGCTGGGTGCATTCCTCTGGCTGCGCAAGTGGCTGTCCAGGGATGCGGCTGACCGTGCCATGGACAACGCTGATATTGGCGTGGTCCGGCGCCTGAACGAGCTGCTCGATATCGAGCGTGACGCCCGAAGAGAAGCGCAGGCCAGGGCCGATCAGTTTGCCAAGGAGCGCAATGAGCTGGTGGTCACCGTAGGGCGCCTGGAAGGCAAGATCGAAGCGCTGACCAGTCGGGGCGGCCATCCTCCCCGGCAGGTCACCGTCCAGGGCGAGGGGATCGCCCGCCTGCGCGGGAAGCAGGGTGAGTGAGGCGGCCCGCAAGACAAATTCTGTTCATGCCCATGCGTATGGGCCCTTTTCTGTATGGAGACAACATGGCTCGATTGGATTCTGCCGCTGCCGGCGGCGCGAACGTGCTCGCATTCCTGGACATGCTGGCCTGGTCCGAGGGTACCTCGACCATCGCTGCCAGTGACGATGGCTACAACGTCCTGGTCGGCGGCCAACTGTTCAATGACTACAGCAGGCACCCGAGGCAGAAGGTGTGGTTGCCCAGCTACGGCATCCACAGCTCTGCGGCAGGGCGGTACCAGATTTTGGCCGGTACCTGGGATGCCATCGTGAGCACTTATGGCTTCAATGGCCGCTTTACCCCTGAGGCCCAGGACCTGGCGGCCATCAAGTTGCTGAGCGAGTGTGGCGCAATGGCAATGATCAAGGCCGGCCGCATTGCCCAGGCGATCGCCAAGGCCGCGCCGATCTGGGCCAGCCTGCCTGGCGCGGGCTATGGTCAGCGCGAGCACCAGTTGGCCGCGTTGTTGGCAATGTTCATAGCCTGCAGCGGGGAGGTTCAGGCGTAACGCCCAGGCAAAAAAAGACCCGCCAGGTAGGCGGGCCAGAAGGGCGTAGGGAGCAACGCACAACAAATACGGGTCAGGCGACCAGGGTGCCTGGTTGCAACTGTTCGACCAGGGCCTGGGCCGAGGCGAGGGTCGGCATCGGGCCGCTTACGGCTTCGCCGTTGCGTACCAGGTACCAGCATGCCAGCAGGCCCTGCTGACGCAGCGAAGCGGGGACGGCACTGCCGACGACGGACATGATCTGGATAGTGGCCATGTGGACCTCCTGTAAAACATGGCCCTACCTTACGCAGCAGCCGGGGCGGTTTGAAATTAACTTCCTCGATAGTGGTCATTGGTTCTATCAACATTTACCACCGCGGCGGGCCGTAATACACCGGTGGCGGGCCGTAGTAGGTGCGGTAGCCCGGGGGCGGTGGTGCTGGCACGTAGTACGGCTGGTAGTACACCGGCGGTGGTTGCACGTACACCGGTGGCGGCCCGTAGTAGACCGGTTGGCGCTCGACGTACACGGTACGGTCACGCCCGCCATAAACCGTCGCCCCGACCACGGCGCCAACCACGGCCGCACCCAGCAGCGGGCCGGGGCCATACCAACCGCCATGGCCATGGCCGCCGTGGGCGACAGCGGGCGCGCTGATGGCCAGGGCGCCGACCAGCAGGGCGATTCCGGGAATGTGACGGTTCATGAAGAAACCCTCGCAAGGACACCCCAAGTGTGGGGTCCTATTACTATGACTCCACTTTTCGTCAGCTGAGCACGGGGGAACGGTAAAGGTTGTGTAAGCGACGACCAGCGGTTACGTCTGTTACGCTGAACAAACGTTTCAGTTATGACAAAGGAGCAGGTTATGTCGACAACTCCCAGCAGAGACACCGTGCTGTGCATCTCCCTGGCGGGCCGCCCCGGCACCTTCGGGGTACGGTTCCACAACCACCTGTACCAGCAGCTGGGCCTGGACTTCTACTACAAGGCCATGCGCACCGATGACCTGCCGGCGGCGGTGGCGGGCATACGTGCCTTGGGTATCCGCGGTTGCGGGGTATCGATGCCGTACAAGGAGGCCTGCATGGCCCTGGTCGACGAGATCGACCCATCGGCGGCGGCCATCGAGTCGGTCAATACCCTGGTCAATAGCAATGGTCACCTGAAGGCTTACAACACCGATTACCTGGCCGTGCGCCAGTTGCTGGAGCAACACCAGGTCGACCCGACCACGGCGTTTGCCCTGCGCGGCAGTGGCGGCATGGCCAAGGCGGTAGCCAGTGCCTTGCGCGATGCCGGGTTCGCCGAAGGCATCATCGTTGCGCGCAACGAGCAGGCGGGGCGGCAGCTGGCGGATGTGTGTGGTTATCGCTGGGTGGCGGAGCTGGGCGACCTGTGCCCACCCATGCTGGTGAACGTGACGCCGATCGGCATGGCGGGCGGGCCCGAGGCCGAGGAGCTGGCGTTTTCCGAGAACGCCATCGCCGCGGCGGCGCGGGTGTTCGACGTGGTGGCGATGCCGGAGAGCACACCGTTGATCCGACGGGCGCGGGCGTTGGGCAAGCCGGTGATCACCGGGCTGGAGGTGATTGCGCTGCAGGCGCTGGAGCAGTTCGTGCTGTACACCGGGGTGCGACCCACCTTGGCGCAGGTGGAGGCGGCGGTGGCGTACGCCCGGGATATCTGATTACTCCGGTGCCGGCCCTTTCGCGGGTAAACCCGCTCCCACAGGGATAGCGCACGCATGTAGCAGCGGCGCTACCCCTGTGGGAGCGGGTTTATCCGCGAAGAGGCCGGCACAGGCATCGACAAGGTCAGAACACCTTGTGCCCTTCATCCAGCTGCTGGTCGACCAGCGCCCGGCCATGGGCCAGCGACACATGCTGTGCGTTCTCGAGGTCGGAGAAGAACTTCATCGGCATCGACATGCGCCTGCTGGTGTGTCCGTCGGGGTCGGTGATCAGGCACCCGGCGGCATAGGGCAGGGGGGAATCGGGGTGGGGCATCACGCTGGCGGTGATGGTGTGCTTGCGATATTCACAGTGAAGAGATTGCATCGTCCTTACCTCGCTGTGGCATGTGAAGCAGTTACCTTCATATACCACAGCAAGGGGCCGGGAGTTCCCGGCCCGACGAGCGAGCCGCGATGAGCGCTCAGCCTTTGAGTTCGGTCGGCTGGATTACTTCGACCCAGTAACCGTCCGGGTCCTTGACGAAGGCCAGGTGGTTCATGCGCCCGTCCTGCAGGCGCTTCTGGAACGGTACGTCCAGTGCCTCGAAGCGTGCGCAGGCGGCGCGTACGTCCGGTACCGAGATGCAGATGTGGCCAAAGCCGCGTGGGTCGGTGTTGCCGTTGTGGTAGGCAAACTCGGCATCGTTTTCGGTGCCGTGGTTGTGGGTCAGCTCCAGCACGCCCGGGATCGACTTCATCCACTGGTGGCGTTCGCTGTCATCGGCCGGGATCTGCGCCGGGTCGACCAGGGCCAGGAAGTACAGGCTGAAGGCAGCTTCGGGGAAGTCGCGCTTGTCCACCAGGCGGAAGCCCAGCACGCGGGTATAGAAGTCCAGGGACTTCTCGATGTCCTTGACCCGCAGCATGGTGTGGTTGAAGACGAACTGGGCGGTGGCGGCGTCCGGTTGGGCGGTGACGCCAGGCAGGGTTTGCAGATCATGCAGGCTCATGGGAACTCCTGAGACGGGGCCGGGCGCAGGGCGCCGGCAAAACAGACAGGCCGGCCATGATACGGCAGTGTGCCGATTGCGCAAATGAAAGCGCCCTGCACGAGGCAGGGCGCTGGAATTAGAGGCCCGCATGTGCGGGCGCGTGATGGGGTCGCTAGTCCTTTAGCTGTCTCGATACTGAGCCAGCCCTTGTGAAAAAAGTGTGAAGCACGTGTGGACGTTTCATCAGCGTACCCAGCTTTCTACCGTGGCGGCTCCGTATTGTTCTTTCCAGGCCTTGAGCCCGCGGTGGTTGCCGCCTTTGGTCTCGATCCGCTCGCCGGTGTGCGGGTTGGTGTAAACCTTCACCACGCGCGCGCGGCGCTGTTGCTTGGGTGCTGCACTGGAAACCCGGGCCACTGCCTTCGGGTCGAGGATGGCGATGATATCGCGCAGGCTCTTGTCGTAGCTTTTCATCAGGCCGACTAGTTTCTGCTCGAATTCGATTTCGCGTTTGAGGCCGGCATCCTTTTTCAACGCTTCCAGTTGCGCCATCTGTTCCTGGAGCGCTTTTTCGGCAGCACGAAACTCTGCAAGTCTGGACACTGTAATCACTCCTGTACGTCGGTCGTGGCAGGGCGTGACGAACATTGAAGAAGAATAAAAACGCCGGCCACGCGGGTGGGTTCCGCTGTTCGCTGATATCGAGTGTAGTCATTCATGGGTACTGGGTAAACTGCAAACTTTTTGTAAGTAAGCCGGGAACTTTCCTAGTTTTGCGCGCGGTATTGTCCGGTTTTTTCGCGGTTGCCTTGCGGTGCGCTTAGACCATGGTCCAATGGCCCGTGCCAGAGCCTTCGCGCGATAATTTCAGATGATGGCCGGCTATTGTTCGGCCCCCTCGCAGTACCGTGGCCAGCACGTGCCACAGGTTGTTTACTCGCCTTGATTCTGGATGTTTTCTCCCATGTTTGCCCCTTTCCCCATCGCCCCCGGGCGTCGTGTTGCCGGCTTGTTCCTGTTGTGTGCCGGCGTCAATGCCCAGGCCGCCGGTTTTCTTGAAGACAGCAGTGCTAAGGTCGAAGCACGCAATGTCTATTTCAACCGGGATTTCCGTGACGGCCACAGCAGCTCCAGCCAGGGAGCGTCCAAACGCGAAGAATGGGCACAAGGTTTCATCCTCAATGTGCAGTCGGGTTATACCCAGGGGCCGGTAGGTTTTGGCGTGGATGCGCTGGGCATGTTCGGCTTCAAACTTGACTCCAGCCCGGCAGACAGCAACAGCGGCCTGTTGCCGTCTTCCGGCCATGACCCACGGCACTCGGCGGACCAGTACGCGAAGATGGGCCTGGCGGCCAAGGTCAAGGTTTCCAATACCGTGCTCAAGTACGGTTCGATGATGCCGGATGTGCCGCTGCTCAAGTACAACGATGGCCGCCTGCTGCCGACCATGTTCCATGGCGCCATGCTCACCTCCGAAGAAGTGCGCGACCTGAAGTTCACCCTGGCCCGCCTGGACAAGTACACCGCACGGGATTCCACCGACCGCCAGGACATTCGCGTGCATTGCAAGAACAAGCGCTATGCCTGCGATATCGAGGCTGACCACTTTGACCTGGCCGGTGTCGACTACCGTTTCAACGAGCGCTTCAGCGCCCAGTACCAGGTGGCCAAGCTGGAGAACATCTACCGCCAGCACTTCCTCGGCCTGGTGGCCAGCCAGCCATTGGCGGTGGGCAGCCTGTCGGCAGACCTGCGCTTGATCAAGAGTGACGACATCGGCAATGCCCGCGCCGGCGAAATCGACCATCGCGCGTTCAGCGGCATGCTCGGCTACAGCCTGGGTGGCCACAAGCTCAGTGCCGGCTGGCAACGCATGTATGGCGACAGTGCCATGCCATACCTGGATGGCACCAACCCGTACCTGGTCAACTATGCCCAGGTCAACGACTTCGCCGCCGCCGAGGAACGTTCCTGGCAGGTGCGTTATGACTATGACTTCAAGGCCCTGGGCGTGCCCGGCCTGACCTTCTTCACTCGTTACATCAACGGTGACAATATCAAGGTGCCGGGCAGCACGGCCGAAGGCAAAGAATGGGAACGCGACACCGAGTTCAAGTACCAGGTGCAAAGTGGCACGTTCAAGGACGTCAGTGTGCGCCTGCGTAATTCCACTTACCGCAGCAACTATGAAAAGTGGGCGCGTGACATGGACGAGACACGGGTCATTGTCAGCTACAACTTCTCCATCTTCTGACGGGGCGCTTTGCCAAATACCGGCAGCCACCTGACAATGGCTGCTGGTTCCCGCAAAGGGCAGGGCAATGAAAGACCTGTTGTTGATCGGCATCGGCCCGGGTGACCCGCGCCAGGTCACCTACGAGGCGGTCGATGCGCTGCGCCAGGCCAGCGTGTTCTTCGTGCTCGACAAGGGCGGCGACAAGGATGAACTGGTGCACCTGCGCAAGGCCATCCTGCAACGCTACCGGCCCGAGGGCGGCTACCGCCTGGTGCAGGTGGCCGACCCTGCACGCGATGGCCAGGCCGATGACTACCTGGGCGCGGTGCAGGACTGGCACCGGCAGCGTGCGGCGCTGTACGCCCAACTGATCGAACAGGAGATAGGCATTGGGGAAACCGGCGCCTTTCTGCTGTGGGGCGAGCCGACGCTGTACGACAGCACCCTGCGCATCCTTGGCCTGGTCCGCGAGCGTGGTGTGGCGCTGCGCCTGCAGGTCATTCCGGGCATCAGCAGCGTGCAGGCGTTGGCGGCGCGCCATCAGGTGCCGCTCAACCGCATCGGTGAGCCATTGACCGTATTGCCAGGGCGGCGCCTGGCCGGGCAGGGGCAGATCGACAATGTGCTGGTGATGCTCGACGGGCAGTGCGCGTTTGCCCGGCTCGATGACCCGGCGTTGATGATCTACTGGGGCGCGTACCTGGGGACCGCGGATGAGGTGCTGATTGCCGGGCCGTTGCAGACGGTGAAGGCGCAGATCCTGGAAGTGCGTGAGCGGGAGCGGGCGCGCAAGGGGTGGATCATGGATAGCTACCTGTTGCGCAGGGAGCTGTGAGGTGTACTGCCTGTTCCGGCCCCTTCGCGGGTTCACCCGCGAAGCAGACGACACCTTGCTCACGGTGTACCCAGAATGGCCTGCACCTTCTCCCGCAACTGGTCGATGCTGAACGGCTTGCCGATGAGGTGCATGCCCTCCGGTACATCGACGCTTTCGGCATAGCCACTGGCGAACAGCACCGGCAACAGCGGGCGCAGTTCGCGCGCCTTGGCCGCCAACTCTTCGCCACGCATGTCCGGCAGCCCCACATCGGTCATCATCAGCGCCAGTGCCTGGTTCGGGTCCTCGAGAATGCGCAGCGCCGCGTTGGCATGCTCCGCTTCGATGACGGTGTAGCCCAACTCGTCGAGCACTTCGACCATCAGCATGCGTACGATGTCGTCGTCTTCGACTACCAGAAGGTGCATGGTTGCGATCCTGTGCAGAATGAATGTCTTTAATCTGTGCTCCGGATGGCAGCAGAAGTTCCCCGAGGATACCGGTCCGTGCAATCAGATGGAACGATTGGCGCACATCACCTTCAAATACTGGCTAAATGCCCTGCCAGACCCGCCAAAGCTGGTTAGACTCGCTTTACGGGACAGAGCAGTGGCAGACAACTACAACGATCGATTTGCCACACTTTCAATGGACTTTACTTGCTCGGGCGTTTTCACATGATTCAAGCAGCCTCGATGGACCAGCGGAGCTTCCGCAAGCTGTTGAGCCGCAACGTCGGCCTACCCCTGGGGGTTGGCCTGCTGGGGGCCGTTGCCTTCGTCGCGGTGATCAACTACCTGCTTTCGGCCTTGCAGTGGGTCGAGCACACCGACCGGGTGATCGGCAATGCCAACGAAACGGTCAAACTGTCGATCGACATGGAAACCGGCATGCGTGGCTTCCTGATCACCGGCGACGAGCGTTTCCTCGACCCCTACGAGGTGGCCAAGCCGCGTATCTTCGGTAGCCTGCAGAGCCTGCGCGGCATGGTCGAGGACAACCCGCAACAGGTCGAACGCATCGACCGGCTGATCGCCCTGCAGCAGGCGTGGAACACCTTCGGTAGCGAGATGATCAACTTGCGCCGCAGCCAGGGTGATTACCGCGCCTTGATCGGCAACGGCCGCGGCAAGCGCCTGACCGACGAGATCCGCAAGGAGTTCGACAACCTGATCGCCAGCGAACAACAGTTGCGCATGGCGCGCAACGAGCGGGTCAACAGTGTGACCGTCACGGTCATGTCGTCCTTCGTGCTGTTCATCATCGGCCTCAGTGCCTTGCTGGCCTACCTCGGGCGGCGCGACCTATTGGCGCTGTCGGGTACCTATGACGAAAACTTCAAGGCCCAGCAGCGCGCGGCCGAGCGCCTGGAACACCAGGCCTGGCTGCGCAACGGGCAGACGCAACTGGCCGAACAGGTGCTCGGCCAGCTGACCCTGCCCATGCTCGGTGACAACATCCTGCGTTTCTTCGGCGGTTACCTGGGCAGCGTGGTCGGCGCGCTGTACGTGCGTGACGAGCATGGCCGCCTGGTGCGTGTGGCCAGCTATGGCCTGGATGCCGAGGAGCAGGCCCGCGAGCAGGTGCTGGGCGATCACGAAGGCCTGCTGGCCCAGGCCGTGCGCGAAGCGCGGCTGCTGCGCCTGGACGACTTGCCCGACGACTATTTCCACCTCAGTTCCGGCCTGGGCCGGGGCCTGCCGCGCAGTGCCATGCTGATGCCCTGCAGTGATGACGGGCAGATCAACGGTGTGCTGGAGCTGGGCTTCCTGCGGCCGCTGCAGGAGCGTGACGAAGAGATGCTGCAGCGGGTCCGTGGCAACCTCGGTATCTCCATCGAAAGCGCCCGCTACCGGCAGCGCCTGCAGGAAGTGCTGGCCGAGACCCAGCAACTGAACGAAGAGCTGCAAGTGCAGCAGGAAGAGCTGAAAACCGCCAACGAAGAGCTCGAAGAGCAATCCCGCGTGCTCAAGGAGTCCCAGGCCCATCTGGAAACCCAGCAGGCGGAACTGGAGCAGACCAACGAGCAATTGTCCGAGCGCACCGAGGCCCTGGACCGCAAGAATGACGAACTGCTCCAGGCCCAGGATGAGCTGCAGGCGCGCGCCGAGGAGCTGCAGCGTTCGAGCAAGTACAAGTCCGAGTTCCTCGCCAACATGTCCCACGAGCTGCGCACGCCGCTGAACAGTTCGCTGATCCTGGCCAAGCTGCTGGCGGAGAACGGCGAGGGCAACCTCAGCGACGAGCAGGTCAAGTTCGCCGAGTCCATCTACTCGGCCGGCAACGACCTGCTCAACCTGATCAACGACATCCTCGACATCGCCAAGGTGGAAGCCGGCAAGCTCGAAGTGCGCCCCGAAAGCACCCAGGTGGAACGCCTGGTCGAAGGCCTGCGTGGCATGTTCGAGCCGTTGGCCGGGCACAAGGGCCTGGCCTTCGAGGTGACCGCCGAGGCGCAGGTGCCGGCCACGCTGTTCACCGACCGCCAGCGCCTGGAGCAGATCCTCAAGAACCTGCTGTCCAACGCCATCAAGTTCACCGAGCGCGGCAAGGTCAGCCTGAACATCGGTTACCAGCCCGGCACCGGCATCGTCTTTGCCGTGCGCGATACCGGCATCGGCATCGCCGCCGACCAGCAGCAGGCGATCTTCGGCGCCTTCCACCAGGTCGATGGCACCAGCAACCGCCGTTATGGCGGCACTGGCCTGGGCCTGTCCATTTCCCGCGACCTGGCGCACCTGCTGGGTGGGCAGATCAGCGTCGACAGCAGCCCCGGCCAGGGCAGCGTGTTCAGCCTGATCCTGCCGGAGCGCTATGAGCGCGTGGCGCAGGATATCGAGCCGCTCAGCCTGCGCCCGGCGGTCGACAGCCTGCCACCCGCGCCGCAGGCACCGGCGGTGGCGGCGCCGAAACGCCAGGCACCGGCATTCGCCGACGACCGCGAGCGCGCGCCGTTCGGCAACCGCTGCATCCTGGTGATCGAGGACGAACCGAACTTCGCCCGCATCCTCTTCGATCTGGCCCACGAGCTGGGTTACAGCTGCCTGGTGGCGCAGGGCGCCGACGAGGGCTTCGAGCTGGCCGCCCAGTACATCCCCGATGCCATCCTGCTGGACATGCGTTTGCCCGACCATTCCGGCCTGACCGTGCTGCAACGCCTGAAGGAGCAGGCGAGCACCCGGCACATCCCGGTGCATATCATTTCCGTGGAGGACCGGGTCGAGGCTGCCATGCACATGGGCGCCGTCGGCTACGCGGTCAAGCCCACCAGCCGCGAACAACTCAAGGAAGTGTTCGCCCGCCTGGAGGCCAAGCTGACCCAGAAGCTCAAGCACATCCTGCTGGTGGAAGACGACGACCTGCAGCGCGAAAGCATTGCCCGCCTGATCGGCGACGACGATGTCGAGATCACCGCCGTGGCCATGGCCCAGGATGCCCTGGCGTTGCTGCGCGAGAACATCTACGACTGCATGATCATCGACCTCAAGCTGCCCGACATGCTCGGCAACGAGCTGCTCAAGCGCATGACCGCCGAGGACATCCGTGCCTTCCCGCCGGTGATCGTGTATACCGGGCGCAACCTGACCCGCGAAGAAGAAGCCGACCTGCTCAAGTACTCGCGCTCGATCATCATCAAGGGCGCCCGCTCGCCGGAGCGCCTGCTCGACGAAGTGACGCTGTTCCTGCACAAGGTCGAGTCGCAGCTGTCCAACGAACGCCAGCGCATGCTCAAGACCGCGCGCAGCCGCGACAAGGTATTCGAAGGCCGCAAGGTGCTGCTGGTGGACGACGATGTGCGCAACATCTTCGCCCTGACCAGCGCGCTGGAACACAAGGGCGCGATCGTCGAAATCGGCCGCAACGGCCGCGAAGCCATCGAGCGCCTGGAGCAGCATGACGACATCGACCTGGTGCTGATGGACGTGATGATGCCGGAGATGGACGGCTTCGAGGCCACCCGGCTGATCCGCCAGCAATCGCGCTGGCGCAAGCTGCCGATCATTGCCGTGACCGCCAAGGCGATGAAGGATGACCAGCAGCGTTGCCTGCAGGCCGGCGCCAACGATTACCTGGCCAAACCGATCGACCTGGACCGCTTGTTCTCGCTGATCCGTGTGTGGCTGCCGCAACTGGAGCGAATTTGACTAGCGAACGTAACACCGATATCGAAATCCGCTTGCTGATCGAGGCCATCTACCTCAAGTACAGCTACGATTTCCGCAACTATTCCGGCGCGTCGATCAAGCGCCGGATCCTGCATGCGCTGCGCCAGTTCGACTGCCTCACGGTGTCGGCGCTGCAGGAGCGCGTGCTGCACGACCCTGGCATGTTCATGCAGTTGCTGCAGTACCTGACGATCCCGGTCAGCGAGATGTTCCGCGACCCGGGGCACTACCTGGCGCTGCGCAACGAAGTGGTGCCGCTGCTGCGCACCTGGCCGTCGATCAAGGTGTGGATCGCCGGCTGCAGCACGGGCGAGGAGGTGTATTCGATGGCCATCCTGCTACGCGAGGAGGGCCTGCTGGAGCGCACCATCATCTACGCCACCGACATCAACCCGCATTCGCTGGACAAGGCCAAGCAGGGCATCTACTCGATGCAGAGCATGCGCGAGTACGCCGAAAACTATCGCATCGCCGGCGGCCGGCGGGACTTTGCCGAGTACTACACGGCGGCCTACGGCAACGCCATCATGGACAGCACCCTGCGTGACAACGTGACCTTCGCCGACCACAGCCTGGCCACCGACAGCGTGTTTTCCGAAACCCAGCTGGTGTCGTGCCGCAACGTGCTCATCTACTTCAACAAGGAACTGCAGGACCGCGCCCTGGGCCTGTTCCACGAGTCCCTGTGCCACCGCGGCTTCCTGGTGCTGGGCAGCAAGGAATCGGTGGATTTTTCCGCGTACAGCGAGCGCTTCGAGCCGCTGGTCAAGCCTGAACGGATCTACCGCAAGTCATGAAAGGCGTACGCGCGATGGTGGTCGGCGCCTCGGCGGGCGGCGTGACGGCACTGTTCAGCGTGCTGGGCGCGTTGCCGGCCGGCTTCGCCATTCCGGTAATTTGCGTGCTGCACCTGCCCGATGACCGCCACAGCCAGCTGGCCGAGGTGCTGCAGCGCCGCCTGCGGCGGCCAGTGTGCGAGGCCCGCGACAAGCAGCCGCTGCGCGCCGGGCAGATCTACGTGGCCGGGCCGGGTTACCACCTGTCGGTGGAGCGTGACCTGACCCTGTCGCTGAGCCAGGAGCCGCCGGTGCATTTTTCCCGGCCGGCGATCGACTACCTGTTCATGTCGGCGGCCGATGCCTACGGTGCCGGCCTGCTGGGCATGCTGCTCACCGGGGCCAATGAAGATGGCGCCGAAGGCCTGGCCTATATCAAGCACAACGGGGGCCGGACCGTGGTCCAGGACCCTTGTGACGCACAGGTGGCGCTGATGCCGGAGGCCGCACTGGCCCTGCACCAGCCCGACCATATTCTTTCTCTGAGTGGCATCGAGCGATTGCTCGCCGCCCTGGAACCCAGCGCATGCTAAGCCACACCATCGCCAAACTGCTGATCGTCGACGACCTGCCAGAAAACCTGCTGGCCCTCGACGCCCTGATCCAGGGCCAAGACCGCGAGGTGCACCAGGCACAGTCGGCCGAGGCAGCGTTGTCGCTGTTGCTCGAGCACGAGTTCGCCCTGGCCATCCTCGACGTGCAGATGCCGGGCATGAACGGTTTCGAGCTGGCCGAGCTAATGCGCGGCACGGAAAAGACCCGCAACATCCCCATCGTGTTCGTCACTGCCGCCGGGCGCGAGATGAACTACGCGTTCAAGGGCTATGAAAGCGGCGCGGTGGACTTTCTGCACAAGCCGCTCGACACCCTGGCGGTGAAGAGCAAGGTATCGGTTTTCGTCGACCTGTACCGCCAGCGCAAGGTGCTCGACCGCCAGTTGCAGGCCCTGGAACGCAGCCGCCAGGAGCAGGAGCTGCTGCTGGCCCAGCTGCAAACGGCGCGGGGTGAACTGGAGCATGCCGTGCGCATGCGCGATGACTTCATGTCGATCGTGTCCCACGAGGTGCGCACCCCGCTCAATGGCCTGATCCTGGAAACCCAGCTGCGCAAGCTGCACCTGGCACGCGGCAACCTTGCCGCCTTCAGCGGCGACAAGCTGCAGGCCATGGTCGAGCGCGACGAGCGGCAGATCAACAGCCTGATCCGCCTGGTCGAAGACATGCTCGATGTATCGCGCATCCGCACCGGCAAACTGTCGCTGCGGCCCAAGGCGTTCGACCTGGGCCAGCTGGTGCGCGGCCTGGTGGAGAACTTTGCTGCCCAGGCCAGCGCACTGGATACCCATTTCGAGTTGCAACGCTGCGAGCCACTGCAGGGTGAGTGGGACGAGTTTCGCATCGAGCAGGTGCTGGCCAACCTGCTGTCCAATGCCTTGCGTTATGGTGAGCGCAAACCGGTGCAGGTGCGGGTGTTCGAGCAGGACGGCCTGGCCTGCGTGCAGGTGCAGGACCATGGCATCGGCATCTGCGTTGCCAACCAGCAGCGCATCTTCCAGCAGTTCGAGCGGGTCGCCACCCAGCAGGCCAGTGGTGGGTTGGGCCTGGGGCTGTACATATCGGAGCAGATCGTCCAGGCACACGGCGGGCGCATACTGGTGGAGAGTGAAGAGGGCAAAGGCGCTACCTTTACCTTGCAGTTGCCACTGGCAACCTACGAACAACAAAACGACCAGGCACGGGCAACCTCTGCCTGAGCCTGGGGTCTGATGGCCAGCTGTAAGTATTTCAAGGCGTTGACATGAGTGAAGATGCACAAGATGTAGTACTGGTGGTCGAGGACGAACCGGCGATTCGCATGATCCTGCGTGATTACCTGGCAGGCGAGGGCTACCACGTGCTGGTGGCCGAGGATGGCGAGCAGGCGTTCGCGATCCTGGCGAGCAAGCCGCACCTCGACCTGATGGTGACGGACTTCCGCTTGCCGGGCGGGATTTCCGGGGTGGACATTGCCGAGCCGGCGGTGAAATTGCGGCCGGACCTGAAGGTGATCTTCATCAGCGGCTACCCGGCAGAGATTCTCGAATCCGGCAGCCCGATCACCCGCAAGGCACCGATCCTGGCCAAGCCGTTCGACCTGGATACCTTGCACGACCAGATCCAGTCGCTCCTGCGCTAGCCTGCACTGGCCCTTTCGCGGGTAAACCCGCTCCCACAGGAACTGTGCAAGTCTCGAGGTTTGCACAGTTCCTGTGGGAGCGGGTTTACCCGCGAAAGGGCCGGAACAGGCTAGCGCAGTGTCCGCTCCAGCCCACCCACCAGCATGCTTTCCATCAACCCCAACCCCTGTTCTTCGGGCAAGGCCTTCAACAACTCTGGCAACTGGTTCAGCAGCGTCGCCACCACATGCGCCGTGGCCACCAGGGCCTGCCCCTGCAACTTCGCCTGCGGTGCGATCAACCTCAGCAACCCCGCCTCATAGCGCTTGCGCAGCAAGGCCAGGCGCGCCTGCTGGTCTTCGTTCAGGCAACAGAAGTCGCGCTCTGCCAGGCGAAACTGCATGGGCCGCTCGGCATGCAGCTGCCAGTGCGCGGCAATCAGGCAGCTCAACGCCGACGTCCCGCGCGCCATGGCCCTGCGCCCCTGGTCCAGGGTGGCCTGCAACTCTTCGTACAACTCCTCGATCAGGTCGAACAACAAGTCCTGCTTGCTGGGAAAGTGGTGGTACAGCGAGCCTGCGGTAAGCCCCACATGGGCCGCCAGCTCGCGCATGCTGACCTGGCCAAAGCCCTTTTCGGCAAACAGCGCCATGGCCCGGTCACGTCGCTCTTCAAAGTTGGCACAGCGCATCGCGGCATTGACCGGGGGCATGGCGTTCGCTCCTCAGTAGGTGAAGAAACCGCGGCCGCTCTTGCGCCCCAGCCAACCGGCCGCGACCATTTCCTTGAGCAACGGGGCAGGGCGGTACTTGCTGTCGTTGAAGCCTTCATGGAAGGCCTCCATGATCGCCAGCAGGGTGTCCAGGCCGATGAGGTCGGCCAGGGCCAGCGGGCCGATCGGCTGGTTGCAGCCCAGGCGCATGCCGGTGTCGATGTCCTCGGCACTGGCCAGGCCTTCCTGGCGCACGAAGATCGCTTCGTTGATCATCGGCACCAGGATGCGGTTGACCACGAAGCCCGGGCGGTTGCCGGCGGTGATCGGGGTCTTGCCGACCTTTTCGGTCACCACCAGCGCCTGGGCGTAGGTGCTGTCGCTGGTCTGCAGGCCGCGAATGATCTCGACCAGCGCCATCATCGGCACCGGGTTGAAGAAGTGCACGCCAATGAAACGCTCGGGGTGCTCGATGCTGGCCGCCAGCTGGGTGACCGACAGCGACGAGGTGTTGGTGGCGATCAGGCAGTCGGCGGCGACGTTGGCCGCCACCTGCTGCAGGATGCGCTGCTTGAGCTGCAGGTTCTCGGTGGCGGCCTCGATCACCAGCTGCGCGCCACTCAACTGGGCGTAGTCGGTGCTGGTGCGAATGCGCGTGCGTGCGGCTGCCGCCTGGTCGGCGTCGAGGGTGCCTTTGCCGACCTGGCGCTCGAGGTTCTTGCTCAAGGTGGCCACGCCGCGCTCCAGCGCAGCGTCGGAAACATCCACCAGCAGTACCTGGTAGCCGGCCACGGCACACACCTGGGCAATGCCGTTGCCCATGGTGCCAGCGCCGATCACGGCAATCTGTTCAATGCTCATGTGTCAGGCTCCCTCAGACGCGCTCGAAGACCACGGCGATGCCTTGGCCACCGCCGATGCACATGGTGGCCAGGGCGTAGCGGCCCTGGATGCGCTGCAGCTCATGGATGGCCTTGGTGGCGATGATCGCGCCGGTGGCGCCCACCGGGTGACCCAGGGAAATGCCCGAGCCGTTGGGGTTGACCTTTTCCGGGTCGAAGCCCAGTTCGCGAGCCACGGCGCAGGCCTGGGCGGCGAAGGCTTCGTTGGACTCGATCACATCCAGGTCCTGCACCTTCAGGCCGGTCTTCTCCAGCACCTTGCGGGTGGCCGGGATCGGGCCCAGGCCCATCAGTTCAGGCTCGACGCCGGCATGGGCGTAGCCCACCAGGCGTGCCAGCGGCTTCAGGCCCAGGCGGCGCACCGCATCACCACTGGCCAGTACCAGGCCGCCAGCGCCGTCGTTGATGCCACTGGCGTTGCCGGCGGTAACGGTGCCGTCTTTCTTGAACACGGTCTTCATCCCCGCCAGTTGCTCGGCGGTCACCTCGCCACGCACATGCTCGTCGATGCTGAACTGCACGCTGCCCTTGCGGGTTTTCAGTTCCAGCGGGACGATCTGGCTGGCGAAGCGGCCTTCGGCAATGGCGCGGGCAGCGCGGCGCTGGCTGGTCAGGGCCAGTTCGTCCTGCATTTCGCGGGTAATGCCGTGCTTGGCCGCAACGTTCTCGGCAGTGATGCCCATATGGAAGTGTTCGAACGGGTCCTGCAGCACGCCGACGGTGTAGTCGATGCCTTGCAGGTCACCCATGCGAGCGCCCCAGCGTGCCTGCGGCAGCAGGTACGGGCCACGGCTCATGGATTCAGCGCCGGCTGCCACGGCCACATCGGTGTCGCCGAGCAGCAGGCATTGGGCTGCCGAGACGATGGCCTGCAGGCCCGAGCCGCACAGGCGGTTGACGTTGAATGCCGGGGTTTCCTTGGGGATGCCAGCGTTCATTGCCGCTACGCGGGCCAGGTAGGCGTCACGCGGTTCGGTGGGGATCACCGTGCCCATCACCAGGTGGCCGACTTGCTCGGCGGCCACGCCCGAGCGCTCGATGGCGGCGCGGGTGATGGCGCTGGCCAGGTCGGCCAGCGGCAGGTCCTTTAGGGAACCGCCAAAGCCACCAATGGCTGAACGGACGGCACTGACGACGTAGATTTCTGCGCTGCTCATAGGGGCTCCGATTGCGAAGGCATGGCGGGACCGGGCCAGGCTCTGCGAGAATGGCCGGCGATCCCGGAGTGGGACCGAGTCTAGGCAAAGGCTCTGTTGCAGCCTATGCCGGAACTGTTCAGACAACCTGGCACTTTTTGCCACTCAGCATAGACAGCGAAAACCGCCATGCGCGATAGCGATTCGGTCGCCGTGTACTTCCTCAATGCCATGCTCCACGCCCTGCGCGACTGCCCCGCCGAACGCGATGCGCAGCTGCGTGCGGTGGGCATCGACCCGCAACTGCTCGAGCAGCCCCAGGCCCGGGTACCGGCCAAGGCCTTCGCCCAGCTGTGGCTGGCGCTGATCCAGCGCCTGGACGACGAGTTCTTCCGCCTCGACAGCCACGGCATGCCGCCGGGCAGTTTCGCCCTGATCTGCCGGGGCCTGATCCTGGAGCCGAACCTGGAAAAGGCCTTGCGCCAGTGCATGGGCGGTTTTGGCCTGTTCCTGCGCGATTTGCGCGGCAGCCTGACGCTGCGTGGCGGGCGGGCGCTGATCAGCGTGCAGTCAAGCATCGCCGACCCGCTGACCCGGGTGTATGCCGAGGAAACCTACCTGGTGCTGATGATCGGCATGCTGTGCTGGCTGGCCGGGCGACGGATCGCCATCGACCGCACCGAGCTGGCGGTGTCGCGCCCGGCCCAGGAGGACGACCTGCTGCTGTGGGGGCCGGACCTGCGCCTGGGCAGCGGACGCACCGAGGTGGAGTTCGACAGCGCCTACCTGCGCCTGCCGGTGGTGCAGGACGTGGCGGCCCTGAAAACCTTCCTGCGCAGCGCGCCGCAGGGGCTGGTGATTCGCTTTCGCAACCAGAACGGGCTGGTGGCCGAGGTGTACCGGCACCTGCGGGCGCGGCGCTATGGGCAGTGGCCGACGCTGGCGGCGCTGGCGCAGCAGCAGGGGGTCAGTGCCAGTACTTTCCGTCGGCAGCTGGAGCGGGAAGGGCGTTCGTACCAGCAGATCAAGGATGAGGTGCGCCGGGCAATGGCCTTCGAGCGGTTGCGCGAAGGGGAGCTGAGCATTGCCGAGATTGCCGAGCAGACCGGGTTCCAGGAGCCCAGTGCGTTTCACCGGGCGTTCAAGAAATGGACCGGGCAGAGCCCCGGCAGCTACCGGGCGCGGTTGGCCGGGCGTTGAGATGTTGCCTGTGCCGGCCTCTTCGCGGGTAAACCCGCTCCCACAGGGGACTCACAGAATCTGAAAAATGTGCTGTACCTGTGGGAGCGGGTTCACCCGCGAAGAGGCCGGTACAGGCTACCGATCAATGATCAGGCCGGCACCATGGCAAACCCGACCCCGAAGCGGTTCCAGGCATTGATGGTGGCAATTGCCAGGGTCAGGTTGGCCACCTCGGCCGGCTCGAAGTGTTCCTGCAAAGCTTCATATTCGCCCTGCGGCGCGCCGTGCTCGGGCAGCCGGGTCAGGCTCTCCACCCAGGCCAGCGCAGCACGCTCGCGCGGGGTGAAGTAGGCGGTTTCCTGCCAGACGCACAAGGTCTGCAGGCGTGCCTCGGTTTCACCGGCCTTGCGCGCGTCGTTGGCGTGCAGGTTGACGCAGTAGGCGCAGCCGTTGATCTGCGAGGCCCGCAGGCGCACCAGTTCCAGCAGGGAATTCTCCAGGCCGCTCTTGGCCAGGGCCTGCTCCAGGCCGACCATGGCTTTGTAGGCCTCGGGGGCGTGCTTGGCCCATTCGATACGGTTGTGCATGGCTGTCTCCAAAGGGTGTGGGGTGGGGATGGCGCTACTGTAGCGCCGCACGTTGGCCTCCCCGATAGCCAATCACGCGCATAAGCGGGAGGCCAATCGGCCATTTGGGAGGCCACTGACAGGCATCCAATCTCTTCATTTCTGCCAGGCTGCCGAAGCCCGGATAATGATCAGGTCTTGCAACAGGGGAACCGATTCATGTCCGAAGAACGCTACATGCGCGAAGCGCTCGACCTTGCCCGCGCCAACATTCAGGCCGGTGGCCGGCCCTTCGGCGCCGTGCTGGTGTACCAGGGGCAGGTGCTGGCGCGTGCGGTCAACGAGATCCACAGCACCCAGGACCCGACCGCCCACGCCGAGATGCAGGCCATCCGCAAGGCCAGCCATGCCCTGGGTCAGGCACGCCTGGACGGCGCCGTAGTCTACGCCAGCGGCCACCCATGCCCGATGTGCCTGGCGGCCATGCACCTGTGCGGCATCGAGCGGGCCTGGTTTGCCTACGACAACGCCGAGGGCGAACCCTATGGCTTGTCCACCGCGGCGGTATACGCGCAGATGGCTTGCCCGCCCCAGCAGCAGAGCTTGCCGCTGCGCGCACTGAAGCCCAGCGGCGAAGCCAGTCTGTACCTTGAATGGAAACAGGCCAACGCACAATGAGAGCGGCATTGAACCTGTTGCTGGTCATGCTGCTGGCACTGAACCTGCGGCCGATCCTGACCAGCATCGGCCCGTTGCTCGAACCCATGCGCGCCAGCACTGGCCTGGGTTACCAGCAGGCGGCCTTGCTGACGGCGTTGCCGGTGCTGTGCATGGGCCTGGTGCCCTTGCTGCAACCCTGGTTGCGGCGCTGGATCAGCGAACATGGCGGCATGCTCGCTGGCCTGTCTGCCAT
Source organism: Pseudomonas sp. B5(2017) (assembly GCF_002112825.1). NCBI lineage: Bacteria > Pseudomonadati > Pseudomonadota > Gammaproteobacteria > Pseudomonadales > Pseudomonadaceae > Pseudomonas > Pseudomonas sp. B5(2017). The sequence continues at coordinate 100,509 of NZ_NEIR01000013.1, read as the reverse complement.
CGCCCTGGCCTGCCTGTGGCGCCTGCAACTGGACAGCGTCTGGGCGCTGATTGCCAGTGCGGTGGTGGCCGGCCTGGGGGTGGCGGTAGTGCAGGGCATGATGCCGGGGCTGGTCAACCGCTGGTTCCCCGGCCGCCTGGCGGGGGCGATGGGCCTGTATTCGGCAGCGCTGATGAGCGGCGGCGGCCTGGCCGCCGTGCTCGGGCCGCACATCAGTGGCTACTTCGGCCACTGGCAGGTCGGCCTGGGCGTGTGGGCGATCCCGGCTGTGCTGGCGGTGCTGGCCTGGGCCGTGCTGCGGCCACGCCAGCAGGCGCCGAAGCTGGCCGGTGCCACCGGCGGTCACTGGTTCGGCACGCGCCGGGCCTGGTTGCTGGCGCTGTACTTCGGCTTGATCAACGGCGGCTACACCAGCATGGTGGCCTGGTTGCCGGCCTATCACATCGAGCATGGCGGCAGCGCCCAGGGCGGTGCCGACCTGGTGGGCCTGATGACCATCTTCCAGGTGGCCGGCGCACTGGGCCTGCCGCTGTTGTTGCGGCGCTGGGCAGACCGGCGCCCGGGCCTGTGGCTGGCCTTGGCGATCCAGCTGGTGGGTTTCCTCGGCCTGCTGCTGGCACCCACGCTGGCCTCGGGGCTGTGGGTGGCGATGATCGGTTTCGGCCTGGGCGCCTGCTTCAGCCAGAGCCTGACGCTGACCCTGGAGCACCTGAAAACGCCTGCCGAGGCTGGCAGCCTGGCGGCGTTCGTGCAGGGCATCGGCTTCATCATCACCGGCATCGTGCCGTACGTCACCGGCTGGTTGCGCGACATGAGCGGTGATTTCCAGGCCTCGTGGACGCTGCTGACCGTGACCGTGGTGGCAATGCTGCTGGTTACCGCCTGCTTCAACCCACGCGGTTATGCCGCGGCCATTGCCCGCCCGGTAGTGGCGGGCAAGGCCGCGCCGGTCAACTGAGGCGCTGCAGGGTGTCGCGCACCCGGTCCAGCGCTGGGTCGATGTCCAGCAGCTCGATGGCGCCGAAGCCCAGCAACAGCCCCGGGCGCACTGGCGCTTCGCTGAAGAACGGCGCCAGCGAGTACAGGCCGACCTCCACCTTGCGTGCGAGGTTGGCCAGCAACTCGACATCGACCCCAGGTTTGGCCAGGGCGCTGAGGTGGAACCCGGCGCTGGCGGGGATGGCGCTGAACCACGGTGACAGGTCGCCGCCCAGCCGTGCGAGGATGCGTTCGCGACGGGCGCTGTAGACCTCGTGGCAACGGCGGATGTGCTTGTTCAGGTGGCCTTCGCCGAGAAACCGCGCCAGTGCCCACTGCAACAGGGTCGGGCTGTGCCAGTCGCTGAGGTGCTTGGCCACGCAGGCGGCCTTCAACACGGCGGGCGGCAGTACGGCGTAGCCCAGGCGCAACTCGGGCAGCAAGGTCTTGGAAAAGGTCCCCACATAGGCCACCAGGCCATGGCGGTCGAGGCGCTGCAACGCCTCCGCGGCTGGGCCGTGGTAGCGGAACTCGCAGTCGTAGTCGTCTTCGATGATCAACGCACCCAGCTCGGCGGCCCGTGCCAGCAGGGCGTGCCGGCGTGGCTCGCTCATCGGCATGCCCAGCGGGAACTGGTGCGAGGGCGTCACGTAGATCAGCCGGGTGCCGTCGGCGATCTGTTCCACGCACAGGCCTTCATCGTCCACCGGTACCGATTGCAGGCGCGCGCCCAGGGCCAGGAACAGTTGCCGCGCTGGCGGGTAGCCCGGGTCTTCCATGGCCACCTGGCAACCCGGCTCGACCAGTACCCGGGCGATCAGGTCCAGAGCCTGCTGGGCGCCGTTGCACACCAGCAGGTCGGCGGCGCTGCAGTGCACGCCGCGGGCGTAGGCGATGTGATGGGCAATGGCCTCGCGCAGCTCTGGCAGGCCCTGGGCCGGGAACTGTCGCTCGGGGTGGCGCTGGCTGCGGCGCAGGGCATGGTTCAGGCAACTGCGCCACTGGTCGAAGGGGAACTGCGCCTTGCTCGAGGCCCCGCCGATGAAGTCGTAACGCGAGGGCGCGTCCAGCTGACGTTGGCTCAGCACGGTGGCGCGCTGCTGCCAGCGCTCGAGGGACGCGGCAGCGGCCAGGGGAATGGCGTTCGATTCGCTGCTGCGCAGCGGCTGGCGCGGGGTGATGAAGGTGCCCCGGCCGACCACGCCGCTCAGCAGGTTGTCGTAGGTCAGCCGGGAATAGGCCTCGGCCACGGTCTTGCGCGACACGCCCAGCTGCTCTGCCAGCAGGCGGCTTGGCGGCAGTTGGGTGCCCGCGGCCAGGTGGCCGCTATCGATGCCGGCGCGCAGTTGCTGGTAAAGCTGGTCGGCCAGGCCTTTGCGGCCTTCCAGGCGAATGTGCAGTTCCATGGAGCGGTCCGGAGCGGGGAAGTGCTCAGGATAGCGGATTGGCTGTGTAGGAGCGGCCTTGTGTCGCGAAAGGGCTGCGCAGCAGCCCCGGCGATATCTGCGTTGAGGCTGAATTCCCGGGGCTGCTGCGCAGCCCTTTCGCGACACAAGGCCGCTCCTACAAGAGCGAGACCGCAAGCTGATGCACAGATCCGGGCAGTACTCACCGTGATGTAGCCCTTGTCCGCCAGCGCGATACGTATCACCGTCTCGTCCGCCGGCGCCTTGCGGTTGCGCTTGATGCGCACGCCTTCCACCGCCGCCGCTTTCATATGCTCGGTAATGGCCCGCCCGTTCGGGTCGAAGAACAACTCGCTGGCCAGCAACTCGATACGCTCGATCAGTTGGCGGGAGCGTTCATCGGTGGCGCAGAAGAACATCACCCCCGACAGGTGGGGGTCTTCGTCCGGGTTGTTCATGTCATGGGCCAGCAGTTCGCGCAGGGTGCTGCGCAATTCGGCAGTGGGGCGGGCGTACAGGTGCATGCAAAACCTCCTCTGGATCGCGACCTTGCGTCATCCAGTGCCGATCATGTTTTCAGTAGGCAGGGGGCAACAAGTAGGACGCATCCGAGCAACGCGTAGGAGTTTTCTGAAGATGCAGGAGTGACACCCCAAGCTGGCGGGAGGACGGCGCCTGCGGCACAATTTGCCGCCCGCTACCCGCCTTGCCGAGGATTGCCATGAACAGCCATTTCCAAGCCGTCGACCTGAAAAAGGCCTATCGCCTGCTGAACCACGGCCCGACGGTGCTGGTGTCGGCCAGCCACGAAGGGGTGGACAATGTGATGGCGGCCGCCTGGGCCTGTGCGCTGGATTTCGACCCACCCAAGGTGACCGTGGTACTCGACAAGACCGCCCGCACCCGGCAGCTGGTGGAGGGCAGTGGCTGGTTGGTGATCCAGGTGCCAACCGCGGCGCAGGCGCAGCTGACCCACCAGGTGGGTTCCCGCAGCCTGTTCGACCAGCCCGACAAGCTCGCCAGCATTGGTGTGCAGCTGGCGCGGGTCGAGGGGCATGCGGCGCCGTTGGTGGAGGGCTGTTCGGCCTGGTTGATGTGCCGGGTGATCGACGAGCCGCACAACCAGAACACCTACGACCTGTTCATTGGCGAGGTGGTGGCGGCCTGGGCCGATGACCGGGTGTTCCGCGATGGCCACTGGGCCTACGAGCATGCCGACCCGCAGTGGCGCAGTTTGCACTACGTGGCGGGTGGGCATTTTTATGCGATAGGCGAGCCGGTGGTGGTCGATTCGCAAAGTTGATTACACCTGTCCCGGCCTCATCGCCGGCAAGCCAGCTCCCACAGGTATCACACCAGGCCTGAAGCCTGTGCAGTACCTGTGGGAGCTGGCTTGCCGGCGATAGGGCCGCATGGCGGCCCCTGTCAGCATCAGCGCCCGACCTCCTGCTTGAAGCGCAAGCGCCAGCCATGCAGCAACGGTTCGGTATAGCCACTGGGCTGCTGCCGCCCCTTGAACACCAGCTCCCGTGCAGCGCGGAAGGCATGCGATGCCTCGAAACCGGCGGCCATCGGCCGGTACGCCGGGTCCCCGGCATTCTGCTGGTCGACCACGCCGGCCATGCGTTGCAAGGTCGCCTCGACCTGCTCGGCATCGACCACCCCGTGGTGCAGCCAGTTGGCAATGTGCTGCGCGGAAATCCGCAGGGTCGCGCGGTCTTCCATCAGGCCCACATCATGGATATCCGGCACCTTGGAACAGCCGACCCCTTGCTCGACCCAGCGCACCACGTAACCGAGGATACCCTGGCAGTTGTTGTCCAGCTCGGCCTGGATTTCGGCTGCGCTCCAGGGCCGCTCGGGGCTGACCGGGACACTGAGCAAGTCATGCAGCAACTCGGCGCGCTGGGCATTCAGGTCAACCTGTTCCAGCGTTTGCTGCACGGCCGCCACATCCACCTGGTGGTAGTGCAGCGCATGCAGTGTCGCGGCTGTGGGCGAGGGCACCCAGGCCGTGTTGGCGCCGGCCCTGGGCTGGGCGACTTTCTGTTCCAGCATGGCCGCCATCAGGTCGGGCATGGCCCACATGCCCTTGCCGATCTGCGCCTTGCCGCGCAGGCCACAGGCCAGCCCCACCAGTACGTTGCTGCGCTCGTAGGCCTGGATCCAGGCACTGCCTTTCATGTCGCCCTTGCGCAGCATGGCGCCGGCTTCCATGGCCGTGTGCATCTCGTCACCGGTGCGGTCGAGGAAGCCGGTGTTGATGAACACCACCCGTGACTCGGCGCTGGCGATGCAGGCTTTGAGGTTGACGCTGGTACGCCGCTCCTCGTCCATGATGCCCATCTTCAGCGTGTGTGCGGGCAGGCCCAACAGGGCTTCGACACGGCCGAACAGCTGGTCGGCAAAGGCCACCTCGGCCGGCCCGTGCATCTTCGGCTTGACGATGTACAGGCTGCCCTCGCGGGAATTGCCACGGCGCTTGAGGTCATGCAGGCCGATCAGGCTGGTGACCACAGCATCGAGGATGCCTTCCGGGATTTCCCGGCCATCGCGGTCGTGGATGGCGGGGTTGGTCATCAGGTGGCCGACGTTGCGGATGAACAGCAGCGAGCGGCCTGGCAGGGTCAGTGGCTGGTCGTCTGCGCCGTGGTAGTGGCGGTCTTCGGCCAGGGTGCGTTCAAAGGTCTTGCCGCCCTTGCTGACCTGTTCGCTGAGGTCGCCCTTCATCAGGCCGAGCCAGTTGCGGTAGACGTTGACCTTGTCGTCGGCATCCACGGCGGCTACCGAGTCTTCGCAGTCGATGATGGTGGTGAGCGCGGCCTCCAGCAGGATGTCCTTGACCCCGGCCGGGTCCTGCTGGCCGATGGTGTTGGCCGGGTCGACCTGGATTTCGAAATGCAGCTGGTGATGCTGCAACAGGATCGCTGTTGGCGCGTTCGGCTCACCTTGGTAGCCACGCAGTTGCGCGGGGTGCCTGAGGCCGACCTGGCGGCCATCGGCCAGGGTTACCTGCAGCGTGCCCTGGCTGATCGCGTAGGCCTTGGCGTCGTTGTGCGACGCACCGTCGAGAGGGGCCGCGGTGTCGAGGAACTGCCGGCCATAGGCGATCACCTTGGCGCCGCGTTGCGGGTTGTAACCCTGGCCACGCTCGGCGCCCTCGGTTTCGGCGATGGCATCGGTGCCATACAGGGCATCGTACAGCGAGCCCCAGCGGGCGTTGGCGGCGTTGAGGGCGTAGCGGGCGTTGCTCAGTGGCACCACCAGTTGCGGGCCGGCCTGCACGGCGATCTCGCGGTCGACGTTGCGGGTGCTGACCTGCACGCTTGCCGGGGGCTCCACAAGGTAGCCGATGCCTTGCAGGAAGTGCTGGTAGGCGGCCATGTCACGGATCGGGCCGGGGTGCTGGCGGTGCCAGTTGTCCAGTTCTGCTTGCAGGCGCTCGCGTTCGGCGAGCAGGGCGCGGTTTTGTGGTGCGAGGTCGTGGATCAGGGTGCTGAAGCCTTGCCAGAAGGTGCGGGCTTCGATGCCGGTGCCGGGGAGGGCTTCGTCTTCGATGAAGCGCTGCAGGGTGGGGGCGATCTGGAGTGGATGGTTTGGCATTGTCTGTTCGCTCGATGTTCAGTCTTCTGGGTAAATGTTGCTTTTGCCGGCCCTTTCGCGGGTGAACCCGCTCCCACAGGGCTTTCACAAGGCCTGAGGCCTGTGCAGCACCTGTGGGAGCGGGTTTACCCGCGAAGAGGCCGGCACAGGATTCAGAGGGCAGCCGCCCCGGCCTTGGCCACCTCGGCATCCTGCTCGGCCTTGACCCCGGACACGCCGATCGCCCCCACCACCTGCCCATCCACCCGCAGCGGCACGCCACCTTCCAGGCTGGTCAGCAGCGGCGCGGTGACGAAAGCGGTACGGCCACCATTGACCATCTCCTCGTAATCCCGCGTCTCCTTGCGCCCCAGCGCGGCAGTGCGGGCCTTTTCCATTGCGATGTAGGCGCTGGCCGGCGCGCAGCCGTCCAGGCGCTCCAGGGCCAGCGGGTGGCCGCCATCGTCGACCACGGCGATGGTCACGTTCCATTGTTGCGCCTGGGCTTGCTGGCGGGCGGCGGTCAGCACGCGGGCGACTTCGGCCTGGCCGATCACGGACTTGCTATGCATGGTGGTTCTCCGGGTTCAAGGCTGCTTCGACGATTTCGATCCAGTGCCGCACCGGTGTGCGCCCGGCCCCGTCGAGGTGGGCCTGGCAGCCGATGTTGGCGGTGGCGATGACTTGCGGTTTGCCGCTTTCCAGGGCGTTGAGGCGGTTGTCGCGCAGTTGTAGCGACAGCTCGGGCTGGGTCAGCGAATAGGTGCCGGCCGAGCCGCAGCACAGGTGGCCGTCCGGTACCGGGGTCAAGGTAAAGCCCAGGCGTGTCAGCAACGCCTCCACCGCACCCCCCAGCTTCAGCGCGTGCTGCAGGGTGCATGGGCAATGGAAGGCCAGGCGCTGTTCGGCGCACAGGCCCAGTTGCTCGACCGGCTCGTCGCGCAGCACCTCCACCAGGTCGCGGGACAGGGCGCTGACCCGTGCGGCCTTGGCGGCGTAGCGTGGGTCCTTTTCCAGCAGGTGGCCGTAGTCACGCACGAACGCGCCGCAGCCGCTGGCGGTTTGCACGATGGCCTCGGCGCCGGCTTCGATGGCTGGCCACCAGGCATCGATATTGCGCCGCGCCCGTTGCAGGCCTTGTTCCTGGGCATTGAGGTGATAGTCCACCGCGCCACAGCAGCCGGCCTGCTGGATCGGCACCACGCTGATGCCCAGGCGGTCCAGCAGGCGTGCGGCGGCGGCATTGGTGTTGGGCGACAGGGCCGGTTGCACGCAGCCTTCCAGCATCAGCACCCGCCGCGCATGGCGCGGTGCGGGGCGTTGGCCCGGGGCGGCGACCCGCGCCGGCAGCTTGCGCTTGAGCGTGGCCGGCAGCAGCGGGCGCAGGGCCTGGCCGCTGCGGGTCAGGGCCTTGAACAGCGCCGGCCGTGGCACCACTGCACGCAGGCCCTGGCGCAGCAGGCGCTGGCCGAGCGGGCGTGGCACCTGCTGTTCGACCACGGCGCGGCCGATGTCCAGCAGGTCGTGGTACTTCACCCCGGAAGGGCAGGTGGTTTCACAGTTGCGGCAGGTCAGGCAGCGATCCAGGTGCAACTGGGTGCTGGCGGTGATCGGCGCGCCTTCGAGCATCTGCTTGATCAGGTAGATGCGCCCGCGTGGGCCGTCCAGTTCATCGCCCAGCAGCTGGTAGGTGGGGCACGTGGCGGTGCAGAAACCACAGTGCACGCAGGAGCGCAGGATGCTTTCGGCTTCGTCGGCGCGGGCCAGTTGCCGGGCGGTTTCGCTCAGGTTGGTTTGCATGGTCTGGCCTCACAGGTCCGGGTACAGGCGGCCAGGGTTGAACACCCCCTGGGGGTCGAGTTGCTGCTTGAGCGCACGGTGGTAGCGCATCAGCGCGGCGGGTAGCGGTGGGCTGCTGGCAGCGCCAGGGGCATGGCAGGTGGCGTGGCCGCCGACCTTGGCGACCTGCTCGCGGATCTCTTGTGCTGGTGCCGTGGACTTGAGCCAGCGCTGCGCGCCACCCCAGTCGATCAGCTGCTGGCCGGGCAGGTCCAGCTCGCCGGTGGCGTTGGGCACGGACAGGCGCCACAGCGGCGCGGGGCCGGCAAAGAACGCCAGGCGCTGCTCGCGCAGGTCGCTCCAGAAGCAGCTGTCCAGTGCCTCGCCGCCCAGGCGCTGGCGTGCCGACTGCACCGAGCCTTCGCCGCCTTCCAGGCGCAGGTACAGCGCGTCGCCGTCATGGCAGGCCGCGCTGATCGGCAGCGGCTGCTGGCCCCATTCAGCCAGCTCCGCCAGCGCCTGCTGGCGGCCCATCGGCAGGCGCAGGCTGAGGCACTGGCGCGGGCGTGGCAGCACTTTCAGCGACACCTCGGTCAGCAGCCCGAGGCAGCCGAAGCTGCCCGCCATCAGCCGCGACACGTCGTAGCCGGCAACGTTTTTCATCACTTCGCCACCAAAGCGCAACAGCTTGCCGTGGCCGGTGATCACCCGCGTGCCCAGCACATAGTCGCGCACCGACCCGGCCCACGGCCGCCTTGGGCCGGACAGCCCGGCCGCGACCATGCCACCCAGGGTGGCGTCGGGGCCCAGGTGCGGTGGTTCACAGGGCAGCATCTGGCCAGCTTCGTGCAGTGCCGCCTCGATCTCGCGCAGCGGCGTGCCGGCGCGGGCAGTCAGCACCAGTTCGGTCGGGTCGTAGCTGACGATGCCGCGGTGGCTGCGGGTGTCCAGCACCTCGCCGGTCACCGGGCAGCCGAGCATGGCCTTGCTGTTGCCGCCCTGGATACGCAGCGGCGTGGCCTGGTTCAGCGCCTGGTTGACCTGCTCCAGCAGGGCCTTGCTGATGTCGCGGTCCATGCTCATCAGAAACGCTCCAGTTCGGGAAAGGGCAGTTGCCCATGGTGCACGTGCATGGCGCCGAATTCGGCGCAGCGGTGCAGGGTGGGGATGTTCTTGCCGGGGTTGAGCAGGCCTTGCGGGTCGAAGGCGGCCTTGATCGCATGGAACAGGGTGATTTCGTCGCTGTTGAACTGTGCGCACATCTGGTTGATCTTCTCGCGCCCCACGCCGTGTTCGCCGGTGATGCTGCCGCCTACGGCCACGCACAGCTCGAGGATCTTGCCGCCGATGGCTTCGGCACGTTCCAGCTCGCCTGGCAGGTTGGCATCGAACAGGATCAGCGGGTGCATGTTGCCGTCGCCGGCATGGAACACGTTGGCCACGCGCAGGCCGTATTCGGCGGACAGGTCGCTGATGCCCTTGAGCACCCGTGGCAGTTCGCGGCGCGGGATGGTGCCGTCCATGCAGTAGTAGTCCGGGGAGATGCGCCCCACCGCCGGGAAGGCGTTCTTGCGCCCGGCCCAGAAGCGCACGCGCTCGGCCTCGTCGCAGGCCAGCCGCACATCACGCGCACCGGCCTGGGCCAGCACGGCGGCGACCCGTTCGCAGTCATCGTGCACATCGGCTTCGACGCCATCCAGTTCGCACAGCAGGATGGCCGCAGCGTCAACCGGGTAGCCGGCGTGGATGAAGTCCTCCGCAGCGCGGATCGCCAGGTTGTCCATCATCTCCAGGCCGCCGGGGATGATCCCGGCAGCGATGATCTCGGCCACAGCCCGGCCGGCGTCCTCGACGCTGTCGAAGCTGGCCAGCAGCACCCGCGCCACCTGGGGCTTGGGCAGCAGCTTGACGGTGACTTCGGTGACGATGCCGAGCATGCCTTCGGAGCCGGTGAACAGTGCCAGCAGGTCGAAACCGGGGCTGTCCAGGGCATCGCTGCCGAGGGTCAGGCGTTCGCCCTCGACCGTGAGGATTTCCACCTTGAGCAGGTTGTGCACGGTCAGGCCGTACTTGAGGCAGTGCACGCCACCGGCGTTCTCGGCGACATTGCCGCCGATGGAGCAGGCAATCTGCGAGGACGGGTCCGGCGCATAGTACAGGCCGTGGGGCGCGGCCGCCTGGGAGATGGCCAGGTTGCGCACGCCGGGCTGCACACGGGCGAAGCGGCCCTGCGGGTTGACTTCGAGAATGCGGTTGAACCGCGCCATCACCAGCAGGATGCCTTTGGCCAGTGGCAGGGCGCCACCCGACAGGCCGGTACCGGCGCCGCGTGCCACCACAGGCACGCCACGCTGGTGGCAAAGCCTGAGCAGCGTCTGCACCTGCTCCAGGCGCTCGGGCAGCACCACCAACAGCGGCACCGTGCGGTAGGCCGAGAGGCCGTCGCATTCATAGGGCTTGAGGTCTTCCTCGCGGTGCAGGATCTCGAGGTCCGGCAGGGCAGCGCGCAGCGCTTGCAGCAGCGCCGCCTGGTCCACGTCGGGCAGCGCGCCATCGACGCGTTCGTCATACAGGATATTCATCGGCTCACTCGGCAACGGTTTTTGTTGTTGTTGGCAAAGCGCTCACCCTTGCAGCCTGCGCGTGGCAGCCGCCGCGGTCGAGCACGGGGTTAACTGGTCCTACCAGTTTTTGCGACGGGTACTGGTTATTGACGGCTTTGCCCGGCTAGATTGAGGCAGGTGGTCGAAGTGGTCCTACCAGCAGGAGGGTACGCAGTGGGTACTGAAGGCAAGGCCAAGGTCGCCGACCAGGTGGCCGAACGGGTCGAGCGGCTGATCGTCGAAGGCGTGCTCAAGGTGGGCCAGGCCCTGCCGTCGGAGCGGCGCCTGGTGGACAAGCTGGGCTGCTCGCGCTCGGCGCTGCGTGAAGGCCTGCGCATCCTGCGCGGGCGCGGCATCATCGACACCGAGCAGGGGCGGGGCTCGTTCGTTGCCGACCTGACGGGCCATGCGGGAGCCACGCCGTTGATGCACCTGTTCGGTTCGCAGCCGCGCACGCTGTTCGACCTGCTGGAAGTGCGGGCGTTGCTGGAGGCCGAATCGGCGCGCCTGGCGGCGTTGCGGGCCACCGAGGTCGACCGTTTGCTGATCCGCCGGCGCTATGAAGAAATGCTGGCTGCGCACGACGCCCCCGAAGCGATCGATGCCCGTGAACATGCCCGCCGCGACCATGCCTTTCACCGGGCGATCAGCGAGGCGTCGCACAACCCGGTGCTGGTGCATACCTTGCAATCGCTCAGTGACCTGACCTTGAGCACGGTGTTCGCTTCGGTCAACAACCTGTATTGCCGGCCAGCGCAGAAGCGCCAGATCGACCGCCAGCATGCGCGGTTGTATCACGCGGTGATGGAGCAGCTGCCCGAGCAGGCGCAGCGCGCGGCGCGCGAACATATCAACGGGATCCGCGACAGTTTGCGGGAGATCGAGCAGGAAGAGCAGCGGCTGGTAAGGGCTACCATGCGCATGGATGGCTGGGGTTGAGGTTTTGCCTGTGCCGGCCCTTTCGCGGGTAAACCCGCTCCCACAGGGGACCGCACTGCGTTTGAAGTGGGTGCGGTTCCTGTGGGAGCGGGTTTACCCGCGAAGAGGCCGGTGCAGGATTACCTCACTCAATGATCGGCTATGCGGTCATCCTGCGAGAGGAGGGCCCGGGCCAGTTCTTCATCATTGGCCTGCAGGCCTGGGTTGTCCTTGCGGGCTTGTTCCAGCGCCGACTCCACATAGGCGCCACGGATTGCACCACCGCTGGCGACGTAGGCCGAAAGCTCGTCACGCGCCGGGATGATCCGTTTGTCGTCCTTGAAGGTCGAGTAAAGCGAGGCGGAAACACCGGCCGAGGTTGCGACGTCGCCTGCGTCGACGTCAGCCAGGGCAGCACCGGCAGGCAGCAGGAGCAGCAGCGCAGGGGCGAGGAGTAGGTGGCGCATGGTGTGATCTCCAGTAGCATGAAGCCCAAGTAATTGAACCACTCAGTGTTTAAGAAAGCGCAGGTGGGGTGGTAGTTCCCTTGTTCAACGCTGGAGATTGCCGGGGCTGCTGCGCAGCCCATCGCCGGCAAGCCAGCTCCCACACGACCGCGCAGCCCTTGAGGGCTGTGCAGTACCTGTGGGAGCTGGCTTGCCGGCGATAGGGCCCTGTCAGGCGAGTTGGTAAGTAGTCTTCACCCGGGTAAAGAGTGGTGCTCGGGTGGGGACTATGACGGGAGGGACGGGGAATAAGATGTTCTGGCTGCGCGCATTGACCCTGTCGGGCCAGGCGTGATCTGCTCGGCCCGATGGCCCAATCATTCAATGGATACTGAAGGATCTCACCCATGCCCGACTACAAGCTGCATTGTTTCGCCGAATCCGGTAACGCCTACAAGGCCGCCCTGATGCTTGAGCTCACAGGCCAGGACTGGCAGCCGGTGTTCGTCGATTTCTTCAATGGCCAGACTCGTGAACAAGCCTGGCGCGACGAAGTGAACGAGCAGGGCGAGGTGCCGGTGCTGGAGCACGCCGGCAAATCCTTCACCCAGTCTGCGCTGATCCTTGACTACCTCGCGGAGAAAACCGGGCAGTTCGGCCCCCGCGACGAAGACGAAAAGCGCGAGATCTGGCGCTGGATGCTGTTCGACAACCACAAGTTCACCAGTTACTACGCGGCGCTGCGCTTTCTTTTCTGCCTGAAGAAAACCGGTGAAACGGACGTGACCCGGTTCCTGCGTGAACGTGCCTTGGCGGCCTACCGTATTGTCGACGCGCACTTGGCGAAGACGCCATTCATGGTCGGTGGCCGGCTGACGATCGCTGACCTGTCGCTGGCCGGGTATGTGTTCATGCCGGAGGACACTGGCATTGCGTTGGCGCAGTTCACCCACATCGAGGCATGGAAGGCGCGAATCCAGGCGTTGCCAGGGTGGAAGCACCCGTATGATCTGATGCCCCGCGCAGCCTCCTGAGCAACCCGGCTCGACAGGCCATGGTGCAGCGGCCTTTGGCGAGCCAGCCATTCTGATGACCGGTCGGTGACAAGCGAAGCGGTGTAGCTACGCTCAAAAAATCAAGAAACATTCTGAAATATATGGCCGGCAGGCCCAGATGGATCTCGTTCAACCGCTAGATGGATGGCCGCGCTGGTTAGCAGGTCGCCCCATGGGGGGCCGGAAATCACCGGGTGCGTAGTGCAGCCCGGTGCTACTCCAAGCGGAGGCTCATGATGCTCAGGAAATGTTTGTTGGCTTTGGCTATCGGTGCAGTGTTGTCGGCTTCGGCCGTGTTGGTGCCTGACTCCATTGGCGGTACCTCCAGCGCATATGCGAAGGATGGTGGTGGTGGCGGAGGCGGTGGTGGTCACGGTGGTGGTGGCGGAGGCAGCGGCGGTGGTGGTGGCCATGGCGGCGGAGGTGGTGGTAGCGGTGGCGGCGGTGGCCATGGTGGCGGGGGTGGTGGTAGTGGCGGCGGCGGTGGTCATGGCGGTGGAGGTGGTGGTAGCGGCGGCGGTGGCTCGGGTGGTGGCCACGGCGGCAGTGGCAGCGGGCATAGTGGCGATGGTGGTGGGCATGGCGGCCCAGGCCATGATGGCCGCGGGCGCAATGGTGCTGATGATGGCGCCGACCACGAGGCCAACCACGAAGCAAATCATGAAGCCAATCACGAAGCCAACCATGAGGCGAATCACGAAGCGAATCACGATGTGGGCGAGCCCCACGGTGTAGGGCATGGCGCTGATGATGGGGCTGACCATGATGTTGGGGATGATCGCGGAGGCGACCGGAACTAGCAATTTGGGTGTCTGTGCCGGCCCTTTCGCGGGTAAACCCGCTCCCACAGGTACTGTGCCGATCTCAAGCTTGGCGCGGCCCCTGTGGGAGCGGGTTTACCCGCGAAGGGGCCGGCACAGGTTTACAAGCATTCAGATCGACAACCGCACCACCCGGTTATCCAGCACCTGCTGCTCCTGCCCCCGCCGCTTGTTCACCACCAACTCGCCGATCGCAATCAGCCGGGTACGGGTGATGTTGCGCGACAACCCCAGCAACTGCGCGGTATGCACCTGGTTGTAATGGCAGAACCGATACGCCGACCGCAGCAGGGCATTTTCCACCTTCTCGTACAGGTCACCCGACTGCTCTTCGAACAAGCGGCTGAACGCACGCTGCAGCAGATCCTCCACACCATTGCCCGCAGGCTCTTCCTCCTGCCGTTCGATACGCAGGTTGGACAAGCGCAGGTCCTGCGCCTGCACCGTACCGTCGCCGCAGGTCAGCAAGCTGTGGTGAATCACGTTCTCCAGCTCGCGGATGTTGCCCGGCCAACTGTATTCCACCAGCTTGGCCTGGGCCTTGGCGCTCAGCTCCACCGCCCCGTAGCCCAGCCGGTCGCTGTAGCTGCGGATGAAGTGCCGGGCCAGCGGCAGGATGTCACCCGGGCGGTCGCGCAACGGGTGCAACTGCAAGGTCACCACGTTCAGCCGGTAGTACAGGTCTTCGCGAAAATGCCCGGCGTTGATGGCCTTTTCCAGCTGCACGTTGGTCGCCGCCAGTACCCGCACATTGATCGGGATGCTCTTGCGCGACCCCAGCCGCACCACTTCGCGCTCCTGCAGCACGCGCAGCAGCTTGACCTGGATCGGCAGCGGCAGGTCGCCGATTTCGTCGAGGAACAGCGTGCCGCCGTTGGCTTCCTCGAACCAGCCGGCCTTGGCCGCCAGGGCACCGGTGAAGGCGCCTTTTTCATGGCCGAACAGCTCCGCCTCGACCAGCGATTCGGAAAAGGCACCGCAGTTGACCGCGACGAACGGGCCGTTGCGCCGGCCGCTGAGGTTGTGGATGTGGCGTGCGACCAGCTCCTTGCCCGTGCCGGTTTCGCCGATGATCAGCACGCTGGCCTCGCTGGGGGCGACCTGTTGCAGGTGGGCGAGCAGCGCCTGCGACCTGGGGTCTTCGAAAACCTGTGCGGTGGCCCGGATCGAGGTGGCCAGTGTCGGGGACGGGGGGAGGGTCAGCAGTTGCATGGGCAATCCTCAGGAATAGAAGGATGGGGCAGGGCGCTTGTCGTTGAGGGCCCACTCGCCGAGTTCGTGGATGCGGTAGTCCACCGGGTCGTGCAGGGTTTGCGTGCGCAGGTTGCGCCAGTGCCGGTCGAAGCGTAGCGAAGCATGGGTGGCGCGGGCGCCGGTGACCTCGAACAGGCGGTTGCAGATGTCCAGGCCATGGCGGCTGGCGGCAACCTTGGCGGTGCCGATGGCCAGGGCCAGGTCGCCGCGCTCTTGCGCCGTGAGGGCGTGCTCCCTGGCCCAGGCGGCATCGAGCTGGCGTGCGGCCCGTTCGATCAGCAGGCGCACGCTCTCCAGGCCGACCCAGAACTCGCCGTAATGGCGCAGCACGTATGGGTCTTCGGCGCTGCTGGCGGCGCTGGAGCGGAACCACGGCCGGCTTTCTTTGAGCGTGTACTGGCGGGCCTCCTCGAACGCCCCCTCGGCGATGCCGAGGAACAGGTTGGCGAAGTGCAACTGGGCAATCAGCGGGCGCAGGGCGGCGAACGGCGTGCTCAGGGGGCCTGGGTCGAGCAGCAGTTCGTTGTGCTCCACCCGTACCCGCTCGAAGGTGGCGCTGCCGCTGTCGGTCTGGCGCTGGCCGATGTTGTTCCAGTCACTGTGCAGGCTGATGCCGGTACGGCCACTGGGGATGGCGGCGATCAGCAGCTTGCCACCGGCACGTTCGTCCACCGCCGAGGCGATGAGCATTTCCGAATCGCTGGCGCCGGAGCAGAAGCTTTTCTTGCCGGAAAACTCGCACCAGCCATCGAAGTGCTTGACCACGGTGCGGGTGTCCAGCGGGTTCAGGGCATTGCCCCAGAACCACTGCTTGCGGGCGGTCTGCTCGAACCACGGTTGCCATTGGTCCGGGCGCGAGAACAGGCGCACGGTGGCCAGCATCAGGTGATGGAAGCCGAACACGTGGGCGATGGAGCTATCGACCCGGGCGAACTCGCGCACCACCGCGAAGGTGTCGTGCCAGTTGGCGCCCTGGCCGCCGAAGGCCTGCGGGATCACCAGCGACAGCAGGCCGCTGTCACGCAGGGCGTCGCGCTCGGCTTTTGGCGTGCCGCCGCGCTCGTCGCGCTCGACGGCGGTCTGGGCAAACTGCCCGGCCAGTTCGCGGGCGATGGCCAGGGCAGGGCGCCGGGGGGTGTTCACAGGTGCATTCATGGCCGCTCCTCAGGCGCTCTTGCGCAGCGCATGATGGGCGCCGAACAGCGGCACGGCGCGCTCGGCGGCCAGGCGGATACGGGCGGCAAGGGCTGCGCTGGACACCCGGTAGTCGGCCATTTCCGCCTGGCTGGCGAACACGCCGATGGGCAGGGTCAGGGCTTGCAGGAAGCTGAACAGTGGGCGCAGCTGGTGGTCGAGCACCAGCGCGTGGCGCTCGCTGCCGCCGGTGGCTGCGAGCAGCACCGGGGTGTCGACCAGGGCGTCCTGGCCGATCAGGTCGAACAGGTGCTTGAAGTGGCCGGTGAAGCTGCCGCGGTACACCGGCGTGGTCACCACCAGCAGGTCGGCTTTTTCCACCAGGCGCAGTTGCTGTTCCACGGCCTCGGGCAGTTCGCTGCGCCACAGGGCGCTGCCCAACGGGCGGGCGATCTCGCCCAGTTCGATCAGGTGCGGCTTGATGTGCAGGTGCTGGGCCAGTTCGGCGAGGATCGCCTCGGTCAGGGCCAGGGTGCGCGAAGGGCGGGCAGTGCCGCCGGACAGGGCTACGACGTTCAGTGGGGTGCTCATGGGCAGGTCTCCGGTTCTGGTTGAGCGGGGGACTTTGCTTGAGCAATCGTCGTGCCGAGTTTGAATATTCTTTTATTTCAACTGGTTAGCGCATTTTTGATGCTTGCGGCGCTGTTGCCGTGCGGGCGTTGCCTGTTGATCGTGTGTTGCGCTGCAGACAGTTGGCCAAGTGTTGGCGGCTGTGCAGTTGGGGGATTTATAGAGGATTACGGGATGATGAAAAAGGAATAAGATTTTATATTATTATTCCTTTTTGTTTTTGTGTGCTGGGGCCGCTTCGCAGCCCTTCGCGACACAAGGCCGCTCCTACAGGCGGACGCGGTCTCTTGTAGGAGCGGCCTTGTGTCGCGATGGGGCGCGAAGCGGCCCCAAAGACCTAAGTGTGCGGCACGCTGCGAGGCACTACCCCACCCGCATACTCCGGCTTCAGATGCCCCTGCTCATCCAGCAGATAGGCATCCATCACCTCCCGCACCACCGGTCCTGCCACCCGCCCGCCGGCTTCACCGTTCTCGATCATCACCGCCACCACCACACTCGGGTGATCAGCCGGGGCAAAGCCGACGAACAGGGCATTGTCGCGGTGCCGCTCCAGGGTCTTGTCGCGGTTGTAGCGTTCGCCCTGCTTGATCGCCACCACCTGCGCGGTGCCGCTCTTGCCGGCAATCCGGTATTGCGCACCGGCCGCGGCAGCGCGGGCGATGCCGCGCGGGTCGTGCATGACCATCTGCATGCCCTGGCTGACCTGGTCCCAGGCGTGCCTGTCGTGCAGCACGATATTGGGCATCGGGTTGGGGTCTACCGGCGCATCGCCACCTACGGTCATGGCCAGGTGCGGGCGGTGCCACACGCCCTTGCTCGCCAGCAGGCTGGTGGCCTGGGCCAGCTGCAGCGGGGTGACCTGCATGTAGCCCTGGCCGATGCCCAGGATCAGCGTCTCGCCCGGGAACCAGGCCTGGCGCCGGGTGGCGCGCTTCCACTCGGCCGACGGCATCAGCCCGGACGCCTCCTCGAACATGTCCAGCGACACCTTCTGGCCCAGGCCGAACTCGGCCATGTAGTCGTGCAGGCGGTCGATGCCCAGCTTGTGCGCCAGGTCGTAGAAGTAGGTGTCGTTGGAACGCATGATGGCGGTGTACATATCCACCCAGCCATCGCCGCTGCGGTTCCAGTTGCGGTACTTGTGGTCGTAGTTGGGCAGCTCGTAGTAGCCCGGGTCGAACACCCGGCTGCCCGGGGTGATCACGCCGCTGTCGAGGCCGGCGATGGCCACCTCCGGCTTCACCGTCGAACCGGGGGCATACAGGCCGCGCAGCACGCGGTTGAACAGCGGGCGGTCGATGGAATCGCGCAGGGCGGCGTACTGTTTGAAGCTGATGCCCTTGACGAACAGGTTGGGGTCGAAGCTGGGGTTGCTGACCATCGCCAGCACGTCGCCATTGGCCGGGTCGAGCACCACCACCGAGCCGCGGCGGTCACCCAGGGCCTTTTCCGCGGCCAGTTGCAGGTGGGCGTCCAAGGTCAGGACGATGTCCTGGCCCGGGGTCGGGGCCTTGTGGTTGAGCACACGCATCACCCGGCCCTGGGCGTTGGTCTCGACCTCCTCGTAGCCCACATGACCGTGCAGCTGGCTTTCGTAGAAGTGCTCGATGCCGGTCTTGCCGATCGACTGGGTGCCCCGGTATTCGGTGCTGTCGAGGGTCTTGGCCTCTTTCTCGTTGATGCGCCCCACATAGCCCACCGAGTGGGCGAAATGCTCGGCCAGCGGGTACTCGCGGATGAACTGTGGTTCCACCTCCAGGCCTGGCAGGCGGAACTGGTTCACCGCCACCAGGGCTATCTGCTCTTCGCTCAGGCCGACCATCAGGGTCACCGGTTCGAACGGCTTGCGGCCACGGCGCAGGTCCTTGTCGAACTGCTTGCGATCGTCGTCGGTCAGGCTCAGCACCTGCGCCAGGGTATCGAGCACCTTGGCCGTGTCACCGCCGGCCCGCTCGCGGGTCATGGTCAGGTCGAAGCTGGGCTTGTTGTCGGCCAGCACCACGCCGTTGCGGTCGTAGATCAGCCCGCGCTCGGGGGCGATGGGCAGCACGTGCACGCGGTTGTTTTCCGATACGGCGGTCTGCTGGTCGTGCTGCAGCACCTGCAGCACATAGAGCCGGCCCACCAGGACGGCGACCAGGCTGAAGACCAGGGCGGCGCAGGCCAGAAGCCGGCGGTTGACCAGGTGCTTTTCCTTTTCGTGGTCCTTGAGGGGTATGGGTTGCGGCATCGGGGTTCTGTCTGCTGATGGTGTGGCTGGGTGAGGTGTGAGCGCTGTGGGCACGCGCCTGTGGGAGCGGGCGTGCCCGCGAATGGGCCGCGCAGCGGCCCCGGGGGGCGGTGATGCTACGCAAGGTAGTGAGCCCCCTCAAGGTGAAGGCCTGCGGCTGCAGAAGCGAAGAGGGCTGCCACGCCCGCAATCAGGGCGCTCGTCAGCAAAATGAAGATTTGTTCATGGCGGCAGTGCGTTGGTGCGGTTGGCTGTAAGCCGGACGTGATTGAGCGGAGGTATTGGTCAAGCGCTAGAACGCTTGTCCGTGCCTCTGCGGGAGAAACTGTCGGGCGCAATGTGGGAGATTGCCCAGCCTTTTGGGCTGCGCTGTCGCGCAGAGAACAAATATCGCTCTTTGTAGGAGCAGCCTTGTGCTGCGAAGAGGCCGGTACTGACAAAGCCTGTCTATTGGCTGTACCGGCCTCTTCGCAGCACAAGGCTGCTCCTACAGTACCTCGCTGAACCAACGAGTCATGTGTTGTTCTACGAGAGCGGGCGATCCCGCGAACACGGGCACAGCCCGTGCCATTATTTTGCAGCATCGAGTGATAAACCTCTATTCGTTCGTTTTCAAACCTTGAGGCGGTACTTGCTGTGAAATCGTTATGCTTCCACTTTCTTGGCGTAATGGTGGGCGCTGAAAAAGCGCAAAAAATAGTTCGTTTATGTACTCTTCTTTGTCATCTACGTCGTCTAAAGGTATTTCGTGCGGTATTAGATCTCGCCAGTAATTTTCGTAGCTCCGCGTAAAGATTACGTACTCAAGGCAGTCTGAAATATTTTCTGCTGCAATTGGTCCGAATGTTTTCAATAGTGCGCTCATTAGGCGGAAGAGTCTGTATCTATCTTTCCTGTTGTTTATTTCGAATTTGCTAATTTCTTCGTCTGTCATCGAGATTAGCGGGTAATATAGGTGGTGAATATAATTTATGTTTGCAATTTTCATTGGAATTTTTGGGTGAGTGTTAGTGGTCGGTTATTTTTACGAGCTATGACGGCTATTGAGAGCTCTTCACGATTGCTGTCGCCCGTGAGGTAATCTTAGGCAGTTACGCAATTAATATTTAGTATGGCGCTGTTGCTTCAGTGGAGTTCGCCTGGGCGACACCAGGTTTTATTGCATTCTGCTGATAAATATTTCTTTGAAAGCGTGCCGATTCTGTCAGTTTTGGTTTTTGATACAAGTTTAATCGAAGGGCGTCAAACCTCTTTTTTTATTATTGCTGGAAAGAGTTTGGCTTGCTTTAGTCTGCGGACTTCTTTTCTGTCTCCATGATTGCGGGCGAAAAGTATTATGGATTCTAATGCGATGAAGATTATATTTTCTATTGCCATGGCATCGTGGCTAGATGCAGCGGCATCAATTCCAGCTTGCGTAATGGGGCTATTGGGAACGTTTTCTGCTCTAAAGTCTACATGGATTGGGAATTGAGTGGATTGGTTGTTGTAGGCTGAAAATGGAGAGCACACTAAATCACTGCTTGAAAGCAGGTCTATATAGCTTAGCCCGCCATTGATGTAAAAGCTGCAGTTGCCGGAAGCTTTTTGCAAATTGACTATTAAGTAAGCGTCGCCATGTCTCATGAAAAAGGTTTTGTCTCTCCCGCAAAGGCCAAACTTGGCGGCAACTCGCTGAAAGATTTTTTTGTAGATTCTTTCTTCATGACTTATTTATGACCTCTCGGATGGTTCGCACGCCAGTTTCGGAATCCAATACGTCCAGAATTCCCTCAGTGCTTGAATGGCTCCTTGAACACCTTCGGTATCGACCTATGCAGCCATCATCCGTACTGCGCTCCAGCAGCGCTGGAGAAGGGCCGGCATGTCGCTCCTTAGTTGGTGTCTTAGCTGTTTTTAAATTTATTCTGATTAACCAGAATTATATCAACATGTTTTTTGTGTGAGAAGTTAGAGGATAGATCTTGAAGATGTATATGCTCAGCATCGTTTTCCTCCATTTCATAAGCTGCGGTTATCAAAAATACACCCAAGGTACGAATCATGGCTGGCGTTGTAAGTAATGAAATCTCATCGAGCCTCAAAGTTTCATCGCTACCGACTTCGGTGCCCCATGCTCTCATGTTGTTGAGCTTGATCATAGATTGAATCCTTTTTCTCCAAGAATATCTTTTGCAGTTCCTGTAAGCGCTGTCAGGTTTTTACATGACTTGTGGATCTGAGAATCGCATAAGAAGTGCTGATGCTCGCGGAGGTCGCGCTTTCCCTCTCCTTACCACCGGGCTGGCCGCCATGGCTTTTCACCAGTCGGCCGATAGTGTCGTTTGCTTAAAATATTCAAGATGGTTTTTAAAGAGCAAAATATGTCGGCATGGTTGTCGCTGGATAACTAATGAATATTGCTCGGTTGCATCGCCCTTGTTTTATGTTACCCCTGGTTTTCTTGCTTATCTATCCATTTGTTTACATCGTTAGTTACACGATCTAAATCGGAAATCTTAATAATTAAGCATGGTTCTTCGGCTCCATCTATTTTATTATGAATTGTGGAGTAGCTTTTGACGGCTTCATGGATTACTACTCTCAGAATGTTCTGAGTGCTTGTGTTGCGAACGGAAAATATCGGGTTGGCCTCCATTAATCGTGTCCCGTCAACGCATGTGGTGTTGTAGTAAGGTGTGCGGTATTTGGCTGGGTTGATTCTTTTGGAGTAAAGGTGTTCATTGAGCGCTGAAGTGAAAAATGACTCCAGTTTTTGGTATGTGTCTGGGTTGCTAAGGTAATCTTTAAACATCATTTTTCCTTGCGGGTATGGTCGAAAATTATTTCAATGTCTGTGCATTTATGGTTATGGCGTAATATTTCGTTATTGTTTGCTGTTAATTTCTAGGGTTGTTTAGTCCAATTGTCTAGGAAGGCTATAAGTTCTGGGAGGTTTGATACCCCGCCGAATACTATGGTCTCGACTCCATGCTCGGTGTTTTTGTACGCTGTAGAAATTTCGTTTTCGTCCTCGTCTATGATAATTCTAATTATCTTTTTGCGTTTTGCATTTCTGGCTGAGAATATTGGGTTTGCATCACCAAAAGATTGTCCGTTGTTGTATGTGGTTCTGTAAAAAGGTGCGGTGTACTCTTCCTGGTTGTTGTATTCGCTAATGGTTTTTATAAATGCATCCAGAAATAACTGCTCGAGCGCCATGTAGGTGCTTGGATTGGTTAAGTAGTCGTCATGCATTATGTCTACTCCTCGAATGCGCTTCCAGTAATGTTCTCCATGTCAACGCGTTCGCCTGATAGCTGTCCAGTTCGTGCTCGTCGAACTTGAGGCTGAGCAGATCGCCGCTGCAATAGGTGAGCCAGCTGACCCGATGGCCATCAGAACGGGATGGTCGCGATACGCATAATGTAATGAAAATTGTGATCCCCCGTTCTTTATGTCGGTCTAATTCCATAGCATTTCTGAATTAATTCTGATCTGGCAATTATGACCGCGCCTCCCTCCGTGTCATCAAATTCACCTATGGGGGTAATTAGAAAAACTGACTCATTTTCTAAATGGTATAGTATTTTGTCGGGATGTTTTCTCGAGCCATAGCTCCATCCATCGTCAAGTATTTTCTCCACGACAGAATTGCTCTTTGATAATATGAGATGCGTTGAAGAGTGAGTTGAGATTAGTTTGGCGATGTGAAAGAAATTAGGATTTTCCAATTGTATGGCTCCAAAATACTGAATTTCATTCCCGTTCTTTAAGCTATACTCCTTGGTTCTTTGCCCTAGGGGGAGGGTGATCCCACCTTTATCCAGCCCGCCCCAAAGTCGATAGCGCTCGACAATTCTGCTAGATTTAACCATTCCGCCATTGCTTAATAGGAGCCAGCAAGTATATTCAGGTAAATAGGAAATTACTTGATGGTAGAGCTGGTCCATTGCGCTCGCGTGGCAGTTCAAAAGATTCGTTGATCTATATTCCACCAGTGCTGCAGATAAAGCAGTTCTGACTCGCGCAGGCTTGCTGCTGACATTGAATACGTCATTTTGTTCGTAGATATTTTTCGCTATCTCTATTTTGTTGTCAGTAATCATATGGATGGTGGGTTATCTTTGCTGTTTTCATTGGTTTTTGGGCGCGCTGTTAGGAGTTGGTTGCTTTTGCTAGTGCTAGAGAGGGACCTGCCTGCCGGTTCCTTTCGTTGTAGTGTAGCCTCGTCTCCATATTAAAATGCTGCCAAAAAAGTAGTAGATTGCGAGTTCTACTCACTTGGCCTCGTCGCGCCGTGTATCCTCCGCTAAGTAATTCCCGCCTAAGACAATCTCCCCATATTCGTCCTCACCCCCCGCCATCCGGACCCTGTTGCTCTGCTTTAGCGCCATTTAATTAAGTATTCATAGTAGGGAGGGTAGTGGTTGTGAATGTAATCTATTGATGCAAATGTAGAGAGGTCTGCAGAAATAAATCTAATTTCATCGCTTTCGTTTTCGTCAAAATTGAAATTTTTATTTAATTCGCAGTTATCCTTTGCAAGTATTGCTCCGCAATATCTCCAGTCATCATCAATTAGTATGTGGTATTCCTTTTGTTTTAATTTGTTTTCGATGTAATTAAAGAAATCTGCGGTGGATGGAAAGGCTGCACTGGTGAACGAAGACCAGTGTGCTGCCCCGATTGTTTGGATTAGTTTATCGGTTTCTTTTAGGTTAAGTTGTGTGGCGCAATTTTTTGCGTTTGAAATCAAATTCTCTTTTTTTGACTCAAATTTGTTCAGGCGCTTATTTCCCTGTGCTTTTCGGTAAAGTAATTCTTTTTTATAGTGGTCGGCTTTCATTGGCAGCACTCCTTTTCATAAAATGCTTTGCCTTTTCCATTTTGAATTTGCGGGCGTGAGTGTTTGCTCATTCTTGGGTTGCCTTGATCATCAAGTTTAACCGTTCCTGCCTCCCAGTGAGGCTTATCTGGGTGGCTTAGATCCATTGTTTGTTGCTGTACCGATGCCAATCCCTTTCCTCCTCCAGCTTGGGATGTTTCAAAGCGATATTCAAATCCTGACTGGTTTCTCGATTGGCTGACAGGTTGCTGGCTCGTCGGTAAACGTATTTGTCTCATGGCTTCACGTCGCGCTCCTCGGGATGTAGCAAAGGGATTTTTTTCACTGCCTAAAGCAGGTGTTTTTTTTACTAACCCTAGCGGATCTGTAAATTCAATTGGATTCGGAGCAAAGGCATAGAAATTGATCCCACCCCAGAAACCAATTGGGTCCTTACCTATGAACCGCCCGACCTGCGGGTCATAGTACCGATGTCGGTTATAATGCAGCCCCGTCTCAACATCCCAATACTGCCCCTGAAAGCGTAGCGGATTACGAATCTCCGCCCACTTCGCCCCGTCACTCCGCTGCTCCTCCGCCAAACCCCAGGCCTTGTACCTCCCGCTCCAGGCAATCTCCCCATCTTCACCGGTCAACTCCATCGGCGTCCCCAGCTGAT
This sequence comes from Pseudomonas sp. B5(2017), assembly GCF_002112825.1. Classification (NCBI taxonomy): domain Bacteria; kingdom Pseudomonadati; phylum Pseudomonadota; class Gammaproteobacteria; order Pseudomonadales; family Pseudomonadaceae; genus Pseudomonas; species Pseudomonas sp. B5(2017). The sequence goes on along the minus strand of NZ_NEIR01000013.1, from coordinate 76,184 downwards.
CGCACTGGTACCAAGCCATCGCATCAAACGCTTTCGGCATCGGCTTATGCAGCCACACCGGATCCTTGTCGATGTCATACGGGAACACATACACCGGCTGCCGCAACAACTCGACGACATGGTTGGACACCGCCTGCGCCACCGGCACGAAGGTCCCGGGCTCGAACACATAGTGAGTGGTGTGGCCTTTGCCTTCCCGGTCCCGGCACTCGAATGCCAGCGTGTCGCCTTCCCACACATACCAGGTGTACCCACAACCCAACTCTTCATCCCGCTGCCGCCGGGCATTCTGGTTCCACACCGGGCCGGCCTGTGGTCGGTCGCGGTACTTGGAGCGTGAGTGCTTGTACAACCGCCGCCCGAGCGCGTCGTAGGCAAAGGTGACAATCAGTCGGTCATCCTCGTACCGCCGCAGGCGGTTGTAGAGGTCCCAGTCAAAGTGGCCTTTCTTGCTGCCCGTGGTGCGCTCCGCCAGGTTGCCGCGTTCGTCATAGCGGTACTGCGTGCCGCAGTAGCTGCGCAGTACGTTGTCGTTGATCCGGCGGGGTGAGTGTGGGTTGGGGCCGGGCGGGGCTTGCGGGTCGAGCAGGTTGCTCGCCGGGTCGAAGGCGAAGAGCTCTTTCTTGTAGAAATCGCCCGCTTCCAGCAGGCGGCCGACCGGGTCGTAGCGGTAGTAGGTGTCACCACGGTTCAGGTCATCCACGCGGGTGAGCTGGCCGCTGAGGTCGTACTCGTAGTCGCGCACCGCGATGCGCCGGGTGGCGCCGCGTCGGGCCAGAGTCTGCTGCTGCAACTGGCCATTCGGGGTCCAGGTCTGGCGTTGAACCAGGCCGTTGCCTTGCTCGCGGCCAATTTCCCGATGCAGGTCGTCGCGCTGGTAGCTGAGCAGTTCGTGCTCGTCGAGCTTGAGGCTGAGCAGGTGGCCGCTGCCATAGGTGAGCCAGCTGACCCGATGGCCATCAGGGCGGGTGGTCGCGATACGCAGGTTGGTCAGGGTCGCCATCGAGGAAACTGACCACCACTTCCTGGCCAATGCGGGGTATGGCCATATGGCCCCAGGTGGCACCGGCCCAGGCCTGGGTCACCCGCACCCAGCACGAGCTCTTGTCGTCGTCCTGGCCCAGGCGGTCCCAGGGGAACTGCACGCGCACGCGGCCGTGCTCGTCGCAGTAGATTTCCTCGCCGGGCGGGCCGACCACCTTGGCCATCTGCGGGCCGTCGATCACGGGCTTGGGGCACGCAGGGGCATGCCATTCGACCCGGGCTGGAATCAAGGTGGCGGTGAGGGTGTAGGAGGTGCCGACTTCAGCTTCGGCGGCATCCTCTTCCAGCGCTGTGAACTGCTGCCCCTTGTGCTTGATCTGCATCGGCCGCCAGAGGATGTTCATGTCCTCACGGGCATGGCCGGCCAGCTGGAAGGCAATGCCCGGCTGCAGGCGCGCGTCGTCGCCTTTGACCTGGGCCACCCGGGCATCGCCGAACAAGGCGTTGACGCGGGTCTGGGTAAACGGCTTGCCGGCGTTGTCGTGCTTGTAGCGGCCGGGGTAGAGGTTGCGATAGGTGACGAACGAGGGGGTGTCCTGGGTGGTCACATCGACTTCGCCAACCCTGAGCTGCTGCGCAAGGCGCCCGTTGCTGCAGGTAAGGTCGATGTTGAGTTCTTCGTGCAGGCCAAGGTAGGGCGCAAGGTTGTGATGCACCAGGCTAATCCTGTGTTGCACCTTGTCATTGACGGGTTCCTGCTCGATGTCCAGCTTGTAGTAGCGGGCGGGCGTCGGCTCGGCCAACGGGAAGTCGCGGTCCAGGGCCTCGAAGGGTTTGAAGTCCTGTACGTGATCGCTGGATTTCTGGCGTTGGCTGCTGACCCGATCAATGCTGAAAATTTCACCTTTCTTGCCGCCCTGGCGCCCCATTCGCACGGTTTCACACAGCGCCTGGCCATTCAACGGGATGGGCTCTGCCGTACATTGCTGGCATGGAGCGCGTGGGTGCATCGGCGCAACCGCTCGATCGTACGCGAACAGAAACGGCAGCGGCGCGAGGTGGAAGACCCGAGCCTGGTGTATCTGCAGGCCCAGCAGCGCTCCCTCGACAGCAGCCTGGCCCGCTTGCGCGACAGCCAAGGTGGCCGCGGGCACCGTTACGATGTGCCGTGGTACCTCATCCTTGGCGAACAGAATGCGGGCAAGTCGAGCTTCGTCAGCCGTTCGGATCAGCGTTTTGCACTCGCCCGCACCGATGGCGCCACCCAGCGGGCCAGTACGGATCCGGACCTGGCTTTTGGCATCGACTGGTGGGTAGGTGACGACGCGGTGCTGATCGATCCGCCGGGCGAGTTCATCAGCCAGCCTGAGCGCCCGGCGTATGTGGTCAAGCCCATCAAGGAGGAGGGGGGCGAAAACAACACCCTGCCAGCTGTGCAGGAGGCGGCACTGAAAGGGAGAGAACTGGCCGAGCCCACAGGCCTGCCGGCGGGCGTCGAGCGACGCCTGTGGCGGCACATGATTGGCTGGCTTGCCCAGAACCGCAGCCGACGGCCACTCAATGGCGTGGTCTTGCTGGTGGATATGGTCAACCTGTTCGGGCGATCGGCGAAGGCGCGACGTGACCTGGCATTCATGCTGCGTGCGCGCCTGACGGAGCTGGGCGGTGAGCTGGGTACGCGCTTGCCGCTGTACGTGGTGATGAGCAAGTTCGACTTGCTGGACGGTTTCGAGGAACTGTTCGCCGCGCTCCCGGCCCGTGAGCGGGAAGAGGTGCAGGGCTTTACCTTCACGCTGGGTTCGGTAAAGGACTTCGATGCCTGGCTGCAGGAGCTGGAGGGAGCCTATCAGGGCTTCCTGGGGCGCCTCGGCAGGCATCTGATGAGCGCTACCGTGGAAGCGCCTGGCAGCACGGGCAAGAGCGCCTGCTCGCTGCTTCGGGAGCTGAGCGGGGCGCAGGAGATGTTGCTGAATTTCCTTGGTGATGTACTGGTCAGTGACCGCTACAGCAGCCCACCCCTGGTGCGCGGCCTGTACTTTTCCTCGGTCTACCAGCGAACTCAGGCAAGACAGTGAATACCGCCGTGACAAATGATCCGTCCAATAAAGAAATGAGCATCCTGTGAAGGCCGAACCAGGCACCGGAACAAACAGACAACGAATCCCGACCCAGGCCACTGGTATCAGGATTCTTGGGTGGCCTGCGCCGTGCCCTATCGCCCGGCCACTTCGCTGGCCGTGCCGTCACGCAACAACCGCTGCGGCAGGGCGAACCCTGCAAAGAGCTGGCGGGTGAAGGGGTTGTTTGCGCCCGTGGTGTGAACCTTGTAGCGCGCCGTATCAACGGCGTTGTTCTCGAAGTGAACGTGTACGGTATGGTTGTAACCGCGTGCCTGGATGCGTACTGCATCTTTCCAGCGGCCCTTGGGGTTATCGCCCAGGCGAGCAACGACGGCGATGTAGCGGGTGCGCTCGTTGATTTCTTCGTGTTCGATGAACTTGAACTGGCCAGGGGTCAGACGGTAGTCATCGACGCTGATCAGCGTGGTGCCCAGCGCTTTATCCAGGTCTTCTTCGACTTGCTCATAAGTGGCATCCAGCAACAACGAATCGTCCCGGAGCTGAAGTACCTTGAAAACGATGGATGACGGGGCCTGGTGTTGTGGTTGCAGGCCGAGTTCCTCAGGCAAAGCAGTTTGGGGCGTTGCGTAACTGGCCAATGCCGCAGGCGCCTTCGGCCCGACGATGGCTTGCTCGCCCTCGACAGAAGCGGGGTAGTTGCGGTGCAGCTGCTCCGCCAATGAGCTCAGCTTGTCAGTCAACTCGACAGGACTTGTGGCGCTGAGGTTGGCCGCCAGCTGTTCCGGGTGGCCATGCAGCGGTACCTGTGTGCCTGAATCTGTCGGTTCGAGGCTGACAGGCGCAGGCGGGTCTGCGGCGTAGAGGCTTAGCGCCAGGTGGCTGATGTCATTGTTGGGGCCACCGACAGGCAGAGCCGGATCCATCGCCACCTGGTAGATCTTGCTGATCGAAGTACAGCCACTGATCGCCAGGCAGGCCAGTAGCAAACCTACAGGCTTGTTCATTGCACCTCCTTGCCGAAGATTTCGACTATGGCCGGGTCAACCCGGGCTTGTGCGGCCCTGTCCAGATAGGCCAACGGATCAAGCTCATCCACAGGCCCAGGCATTGAGGCCTGGAAAAATCCGGCGATATCCGTAATCGGTACGCCAAGTACCTGCAGCGGGCACATCTGCTGATCAACCCCCACCTCGGAGAGCGGGTCCCTGCGGGTATGCGGCTGCGGCTCTTCCTCGTCCTCGCCCAGGTGTATGGCAATCTGATAGTCACCCATCTGCAGTCTGTCGTTGTGCCTGAGGCGGACAGGCGTACCCGAAAGCAACTGGGTGTCACTGCCATTCATGAAACTCTTGCCGCTGTGGTCAACGATGCAGAAATGGCCTTCATGCCAGCTGATTTCGCAGTGCACCGGCAGGATGCGAACGCCGCGATCATGCAGGCGCCAGTCACCTTGACTGCCGATGGAGCCGCCAGCCCGATCGAAGCGATGCCGCGGTTCGCTGCCGTGCAAGAGTTTTTCCGGGTTGAGGACGGTGAGCGTGACGCTGGGGGAGAGAACATTTGTACTCATGTGCGTACCGTGATGCGAACAGGGGGAGGCGTGGGGTCATTGCGGTTGGCGATGAAGCTTGTCCAACCGAGGTGGGTGCCTTGCTCGGCCCGTAGGCTGAAGGGTGGGGCTTGCTCGGCGCACATGCGTAACTCCAGGTCATAGGCCCCGACATCACGGAGCAGGAATTCCACCAGCCGTGCCAGCCTCTGGTAGTTGTCACCGCTGGGCAGGAATTCGTGGAACTGCTGCTGATTCAGGCCTGTGATCACAATGGTGAACTTGCTGCTGCGTGACTCGATGCTGTCGCCAACCAGGAAGTTGTTGCCGAGTTGGTAGTTTCTGGCCCCCAGGCAGTTGCGTTGGGAAGTGGGAATCGAGACGGTGCGCTTTTCGAATTCGCGGATGGCAACCTGCTGGAGGTCGAAGCAATGCGCGATCATGCCGGCTACCATGCCGGGGGAGCGGCTGCGGCTGGCGATCATTCCCACGAAACTGAGCAAGCGGCTCCAGGGTAGCGGCGTAGCGCCGCGTAGTGCTGAGTCGTCCAGGCCGATCAGGGCGAAGACATAGCGGGAGAAACCGTCCTTCGCGCCCGGTTGGAAGCGTACGTAGTAGCGGTACTTGCGCCACGCTTGATGGAGCAGGGTATGAAGGCGATGGTTGAAGAAATTGAGGAAAGCCGGGCGTAAACCGATGCCGTGTGCGTTTTCGTAGGCGATCTCGTCAAGGTAGTAAGTGGGCAGTGGCGAGTCTGTGCCATGCAGGCCCAGAAAACTTGCCTGGATGCGGTAGCGGTCGTCCTTCAAGCGATCGGCGCGCAACACGTCGGCAACAGGGAAAGACAGGCTGGGGGACACTTCCAGCCGTAATCGGCGTCTCGTCTCTCGAGCAAGTGGGCGTTGTTCCAGATCGTCGTCGTGTACGTGATACAGCAATTCCAGTAGCTGGAAATAGGCGTACTGGTGGGCGCTTTCCAAAGCGATATCGACCTGGCCAGCGGCGTGCAGAACTACTGGTTTTTCCATGGTTGAGTCTCTTGCCGTAACTAACGGGTGCAAAGTGAATGCTGATCGTAGTCGATGGTTTCTGATTCAGATCATTGTTTTCTCGTACGAAAGTGGATATCGACCAATAAAAAGAACTTTCTGTAGGAAGTGTCTTTTTTTATTGGTGCGGGGCTGTTTATGTTGACTTTTCGGTAAGGCTTTCAGGGGCGTGGATTTAATAAGTTCATCTAGGGTTGAAGTTGGAAACCGCTTTTCGAATAGAGCCGGAAATTGCTTTATCGAGGAAAACGACGAGTGTTCGTTCACGCCGCGATGAACCTGCTATTCCTAAGAAAACACCTGAACCTACCAAGGCCCGTCGATGCTGGTCATCGAGCAACTGTACAAATCATTCCCTACCCCCCAGGGCCCGCTCCCCGTGCTGCAGGGCGTCGACCTGCGCCTGGCGCGCGGCAGCAGCCTGGCGCTGATGGGCGAGTCGGGTAGCGGCAAGAGTACCTTGCTGCACCTGGTGGCCGGCCTGGACCGTGCCGACAGTGGCCGCATCCTGATCGCCGATACCCCGCTCGACAGCCGTTCCGAGGCGTCGCTGGCGTTGTGGCGGCGAGAGGGCATAGGCCTGGTGTTCCAGCAGTACAACCTGATCAGCAGCCTGGACGTGGGGGCCAATCTTGCGTTCCAGGCGCGGCTGGCCGGTCGGCATGATCCCGATTGGCTGGCCTATCTGGCGCAGCGCCTGGGGCTGGCGGATTTGCTGGTGCGTTACCCGGAGCAATTGTCTGGCGGCCAGCAACAGCGGGTTGCCATCGGCCGCGCCCTGGCCGGGCGCCCGGCCTGGTTGCTGGCCGACGAACCCACCGGCAGCCTCGATGAAACCAGCAGCGATGAGGTGTTGAGCCTGCTGTTGCAGCTGGTCGCCGAGACTGGCAGTGGGGTGCTGATGGTGACCCACAGCCCGCGGCTGGCGGCGCGCTTGCAGCAGCGTTGTTACCTGCAGGCCGGCCGTGTGCGGCCCGAGCAGGGCGGATGAGGCTTCTATCGCTGGCCCTGCTGGCGCTGCTCAGCCACTGGCGGCGCCATCGCGTGCAGTTTTTCAGCATCTTCACCGGCCTGTGGCTGGCCACGGCGCTGTGGACCGGCGTGCAGGCGCTGAACAGCCAGGCACGCAGCGACTATGCCCGGGCCAGCGCGGTGCTGGCCGGGCCGTTGCAGGCGCAACTGGTGCCGCGCCGTGGCGAGCGCTTCGACCAGGCACTGTACGTGCAGTTGCGCAGGCTGGGCTGGGCGGTGACGCCGGTACTGGAAGGGCGCTTGCGCTTTGCTGGTGAGCCGGCGCGCAGCGTGCGGTTGATCGGCATCGAGCCGTTGAGCCTGCCGCCGGCCAGCAGCATCGCCGGTGTGCAGCCCGGAACGTTCGATCTGCAGGCCTTTGTCGGCATGCCCGGGCAAGCCTGGGTCGGGCCGGACACCTTGCGCCAGCTGCATGCCGGCCCCGGGGCCTCAGCACGCGACAGCGAAGGGCAGCTGCTGCCGCCGTTGGTTCTACAGCCAGCGCTGGCCCCAGGGGTGATCGTGGTCGATATCGGCCACGCCCAGGCGTTGCTGCATGCACCCGGTCAGTTGTCGCGCTTGCTGGTGGCTGCCACGCCGGGGCCGCTGCCGGCGGATATCGCGCCTTACCTTGAGCTGCAACCCCGGCAGGACGATGGCGGCTTGCAGCGGCTGACCGACAGTTTCCACCTCAACCTGACCGCCCTTGGCCTGCTGGCGTTCGTCGTCGGCCTGTTCATTGCCCATGCCGCAATCGGTTTGGCACTGGAACAGCGGCGCGGCCTGATTCGCAACCTGCGCGCCTGTGGCATCAGCCTGCAAACCTTGCTGTGCGCCTTGGTGCTGGAGCTGGGGCTGTTCGCGGTGCTGGGCGGTCTGGCCGGCGTGGCCAGTGGTTACGGGCTGGCCGCGTGGTTGCTGCCCGATGTGGCCGCCAGCTTGCGCGGCCTGTATGGCGCCCAGGTCGCCGGGGCGCTGAGCCTGCCCGCCGGGTGGTGGCTGATGGGCGTGCTGGTGAGCGTGCTGGGGGCGCTGCTGGCGGGTTTGGGCAGTGTACTGCGTGCGGCGCGCTTGCCGTTGCTGGCGCTGGCGCAACCTCAGGCTTGGCGGTTGGCCCAGGGGCCTTGGTTGCGGCGCCAGGCCATGGTGGCCGGCCTGTTGCTTTTGCTGGCCCTGGGCTGTGGTGTGCTGGGCGACAGCCTGCCCAGCGCGTTCGGCCTGCTGGCAGGCTTGCTGCTGGCGGCGGCGCTGCTGCTGCCAGCCTTGCTCGACCGGGTGCTGGCCTGGCTGGCGCGCCATTGCCAGCGGCCTTTGGCGCAATGGTTCGTCGCCGACAGCCGCCAGCAATTGCCGGCCCTGAGCCTGGCGTTGATGGCGCTGTTGCTGGCGCTGGCGGCCAGTGTCGGGGTGGGCAGCATGACCGAGGGCTTTCGCAAGACCTTTGTCGGCTGGCTTGACCTGCGCCTGTCCGCCGACCTGTATGTCACGCCAAGGGATACCGCCCAGGGCTTGCAGATAGCCGAGTGGCTCGGGCAGCAACCTTCGGTGGAGGTGGTATTGCCCGGCTGGCGTGTGGAAACACAGCTGCAGGGCTGGCCGGTGCAGGTCCAGGGCATCGTCGATCATCCTGTCTATCGCACACGCTGGCCATTGCTGGCGCAGCAAAAGCAGGCCTGGCAACAACTGGCCGCTGGGCAGGCCGTGATGCTCAGTGAACAGCTGGCCAGGCGACTGAAGCTGCAGCTGGGTGATCGCCTGAGGCTGCCCGCAGACACTTCGCCAGCCCTGAGCGTTGTGGGCATCTATGCCGATTACGGCAACCCCAAAGGGCACATGCTGGTCAATGCCGGCTGGCTGCGCGGGCACTGGCCACAGGCAACCCTGACCGGGTTGAGTGTCGATCTGGTGGGCGACCAGGTGTCGGCACTCGAGGCCGCATTGCAACAGCGCTTCACCCTGGACGACAGCCGCGTGGTCGAGCAGGCGCGTCTCAAACGCTGGTCGACCGATGTGTTCAACCGCACCTTCGCCGCCACCGCCGCGCTCAACAGCCTCACCCTTGGCGTGGCAGGCGTGGCGCTGTTCATCAACCTGCTGACCCTGGGCCACACCCGCCTGGGCCAGCTGGCGCCGCTGTGGGCACTGGGTGTGCGGCGCACGCATCTGGTGTGGCTGAGCCTTGGGCAGACACTGTTGCTGAGCAGCCTTACCGTGCTGCTGGCGATTCCGCTGGGCATCCTGCTGGCCTGGTGCCTGGTCGCGGTGGTGAACGTGCAGGCATTCGGCTGGCGTTTGCCGCTCTACGTGTTCCCTGCGCAACTTCTGCACCTGGCCGTGCTGGGCATGTTTACCAGCCTGTTGGCCAGCGCCTGGCCACTGTGGCAGCTGGCGCGTCGCCAGCCGCGCGAACTGTTGAGGCCGTTTGCCGATGAAACGTAGCGCCTGGCTGTTGCTGTGTGGGTTGCTGGGCGGCTGTGACCAGCCCGCCGAGCAAAGCTATGCCGGGCTCGGGCAGCAGGCGGGCGAGTTCAGCCAGGTAAGCCGCGGCCATCGCCTGGAATTTCCGCGGGACCACGGGGCCCACGATGGCTTTCGCATCGAATGGTGGTATGTCACCGCCAACCTTCAGGACCTCCAGGGGCGGGACTGGGGCGCGCAGTGGACGCTGTTTCGCTCGGCCCTGCGCCCAGGCCCCGAGACTGCTGGCTGGAACAGCCCGAACCTGTGGATGGGGCACGCGGCGTTGACCGGTCCCGGGGGGCATCGGTCTGGCGAAACCTTGGCGCGTGGGGGTATCGGCCAGGCTGGCGTGCAAGCCCAGCCGTTCCGGGCGTGGATCAATGACTGGTCGTTGCAGGGCAGCAGTGGCATCGAGCATCTGCAAATGGTCGCCGGTGGTGACGGCTTTCGCTATGACCTGCAACTGCACAGCGATCGGCCCTTGGTGCTGCACGGGGACCAGGGCTACAGCGAGAAGTCCGGCAAGGGGCAGGCTTCGTACTATTACAGTCAGCCGTTCTATCGGGTGAGTGGGGAAGTGCAGCGTGGCGGCCAGTGCATTGCAGTCACCGGCCAGGCCTGGCTGGACCGGGAATGGAGCAGCCAGCCGCTGGCTGCCGGGCAGACGGGTTGGGACTGGTTTTCCCTGCACCTGGACAGTGGCGCCAGGCTGATGCTGTTCCAGGTGCGCGAAATGCAGGGGGAGGCGTATCGCGCCGGGACCTGGGTTGGCCCGCAGGGTGAGGTGGTAGCACTGCAGGGTGCGCAGATCCAGCTGCAGGCGCTGGCCTGGGCCCGGCAGAAGAACGGCAAGCAGGTGCCGACGCGATGGCGGGTGCAGGTGCCGGGGCATGGCGTGGATGTGCAGGTCGAGGCTGTGGAGTCGCAGGCCTGGATGGAGACGCGGTTCCCGTATTGGGAGGGGCCAGTGCGCTTGACCGGGAGTGCGGGTGGGCGTGGGTATCTGGAGATGACCGGCTATTAGCACCTCATATCCCGGCCATGAGCCCAGCCCTTTGGGCTGCGCTGTTGCACAAGGAGCTATGCTCGAGAGCGTGTCATATTACCTGTGGGAGCGGGCGTGCCCGCGAAGAGCCCAACACGGTGCATGGCACTGTCTGCTGGCCGGCTTGTTCATATATCGGGCATGACGCGGTCCCGTGTAGGAGCGGCCTTGTGTCGCGAAAGGGCCGCAAAGCGGCCCCGGCAATGTTGTGGTGATGCGAAGATCCTGGGGGCGCTTCGCACCCCTTTCGCGACACAAGGCCGCTCCTACAAGGGACCGTGTCAACCTATTCAATTCTTGATTAGCCCCCGCACATTGCCTGCTGGCCGACCTTTAGCATTTGCTTGCTCATATCTCGTGTAGGAGCGGCCTTGTGTCGCGAAAGGGCCGCAAAGCGGCCCCGGCAATGTTGTGGTGATGCGAAGATCCTGGGGGCGCTTCGCACCCCTTTCGCGACACAAGGCCGCTCCTACAAGGGACCGTGTCAACCTATTCAATTCTTGATTAGCCCCCGCACATTGCCTGCTGGCCGACCTTTAGCATTTGCTTGCTCATATCTCGTGTAGGAGCGGCCTTGTGTCGCGAAAGGGCCGCAAAGCGGCCCCGGCAATGCTGTGGTGATGCGAAGATCCTGGGGGCGCTTCGCACCCCTTTCGCGACACAAGGCCGCTCCTACAAGGGACCGTGTCAACCTATTCAATTCTTGATTAGCCCCCGCACATTGCCTGCTGGCCGACCTTTAGCATTTGCTTGCTCATATCTCGTGTAGGAGCGGCCTTGTGTCGCGAAAGGGCCGCAAAGCGGCCCCGGCAATGCTGTGGTGATGCGAAGGTCCTGGGGGCGCTTCGCACCCCTTTCGCGGCACAAGGCCGCTCCTACAGGGAATCGCGCCAACTTTTGGAATTTGAACAAGACAGTTGCTCGCACAGGTATTGCACAAGGCTTGAGGTCGATGCAGTCGAGGTGGGAGCTGGCTTGCCGGCGATGGGCCGCAACGCGGCCCCAGGCTTTCAATCTTTGATCAACCCTCGCAACACCGCTCGCGCTTCTTCAGTGCGCAAGCACTCGATGAACAACCGGCTTTCCCGCGCCACTGTCGCCTCAAGCTCGGCCCGTTGGCCGTCCTTGAGCAGCCGCTTGCTGATGCGCAGCGCCGCCTGCGGGTAGCCTTGCAGCTGCCGCGCCAGGCGCCGGGCAGCTGCCAGGCACTGTTCACCGTCTTCATGCAGTTCATTGGCCAGCCCCCAGGCCACCATCCGTTCGCCATCAAGCAACTCGTTTGCCAGCAGCAGGCGAGCCGCCCGGGCATGGCCAAGCAAGCGCGGCAGCAGCAGGCTGGAACCAAACTCCGGGCACACGCCCAACGGCGCGAAAGGGATGCGCAGCTTGGTCGTACGGCTGACCAGCACCTGATCGCAATGCAACAGCAAGGTGGCACCAATACCTATCGCCGCACCACTGACCGCGGCAATCAGCGGTTTGTCCAGGCCCATCACCACCCGCATCAGGCGGAACACCGGGCTGTCCAGGTCGGCGGGCGGGTTGTCGAGAAAGTCGCGCAAGTCATTGCCGGCGCTGAAGCAGTGCGGCCCACCGGTGATGATGATGGCTTCGACATCAGGGTCTTCACCTGCCGCCAGCAGCAGGTCGCCCAGCTGTTGGTACATGGCGGTGTTCAAGGCGTTGAGCTTGTCGGGGCGGTTGAAGGCCAGGGTCAGCAGGCCCTGGTCCAGGTCACGTGTGATCAGGTCGTTCATGGCAGCCGCTTTTGTTGTTGTGGGCATGGGTGCCAAGGGTTTATCACGCAGTCCGGCTTGTTGTACAGTCGTTCAGTCCAGCCCCAGCCCGAGAGCCGCCGATGAACCAGGAAGCCCGCTACCACCGCATGCTGCCGGAATTGCGCAAAGCCAACCTGGTCGAGGCGACCCTGGTATGCCTCAAGCGCCATGGCTTCCAGGGCGCGTCGATCCGCAAGATTTCGGCCGAGGCCGGGGTCTCGGTCGGGTTGATCAGCCATCACTACGCCGGCAAGGATGAGCTGGTGGCCGAAGCCTACATGGCGGTCACCGGCCGGGTGATGGGCCTGCTGCGCGAGGCCATGGCCCAGGCCGCGCCCAATGCCCGCGAGCGGTTGTCGGCGTTCTTCCGCGCCTCGTTCTGCGCCGAGCTGCTCGACCCGCAATTGCTCGACGCCTGGCTGGCGTTCTGGGGCGCGGTGAAGACCGCCGACGCGATCAACCAGGTGCATGACCATTCCTATGGCGAATACCGCAACGAACTGAGCGGGCTGCTGGCCACGCTGGCCGGGGAGGAGGGCTGGCAGGGCTTCGATGCCGACCTCGCGGCCATCAGCCTGAGCGCCTTGCTCGATGGCCTGTGGCTGGAGTCGGGGCTCAACCCCGGTACCTTCACCCCCGAGCAGGGCGTGCTGATCTGCGAGGCCTGGGTCGATGGCCTGCAGGCCGGTGGCCGGCGCCGCTTCAGCCTGCCGGAGGGCTGTTGATCGCCTGTTCAGTAACGAGTACGCTGCTGTCGCGAGTGTGTAGAACAAACCAATAAAAAAAAGAGACGACACGCAATGACGCCTCGGGTATTGATCGTCGATGACGATCCGCTTATTCGTGACTTGCTGCAGGCCTATCTGTCTCAGGAAGGCTATGACGTGCACTGCGCCGACACCGCGGAAAAGGCCGAAGCCCTGCTCGGCAGCCAGGATGTCGACCTGGTGCTGCTGGACATCCGCCTGCCCGGCAAGGACGGCCTCACCCTGACCCGCGAGCTGCGGGTACGTTCGGAGGTCGGCATCATCCTCATCACCGGCCGCAACGACGACATCGACCGTATCGTCGGCCTGGAATGCGGCGCCGACGACTACGTGATCAAGCCGCTCAACCCCCGCGAACTGGTATCCCGCGCCAAGAACCTGATCCGCCGCGTGCGCCATGCCCGCGAGGTGCACCCGGCGCCGGCCTGCGCGCAATCGCTGAAGCAGTTCGCCGACTGGGCACTGGACACCGACCGCCGGCGCCTGATCGACGCCCGTGGCGGGCAAACCCTGCTGACCCATGGCGAGTTCCAGTTGCTCAGCGTGTTCCTGCGCAACAGCGGCCACACGCTCAGCCGCGACCAGTTGATGGACCAGATCCGCAACCGCGAGTGGGTGCCCAACGACCGCTCCATCGACGTGCTGGTCGGCCGCCTGCGGCGCAAGTTGCACGACGACCCGGCCGAGCCCCAGCTGATCATCACCATCCACGGCACCGGCTACCTGTTCACCGCCAGCGTGGCGGCATGACCCGCAGCGCCTGGGTGCTGGCCTTGGCATTGTTCGCCGTGCAAGCCAGTGCAAAGCAGCCGGTGCGCTATTGCGACTACCCGGTGTACCCGCCGATTTCCTGGAGTGACGGCCACCAGGTGCGTGGCCTGGCCCCCACCGTGGTGCGAGAGCTGTTCGCGCGCATGGGCTACGAAGTGCAGACCGTGGTGCTGGGCAACTGGAAGCGCTGCCTGATGGACGCCGCCGCCGGGCGGGTGGACGTGGTGCTGGCCTACAACAGCGACCAGCGTGACCAACGCATGCGCTTTTCCACGGTGCCGGTGGTGCGTGAGGAAGTGGCGGTGTTCTACAACCGCCTGCGGCCAGTGCAGTTCCAGCGCCTGGAGGACCTGGCCAGCTACCGCGGCGGCCTGTTGTACGGCGAAAGCTACGGCGCCGATTTCGATCGCTTCGTCGCCCGCCACCAGAACATCGAACGGGTGTCGTCCAGCCAGCAGAACTTCGGCAAGCTGATCCGTGGGCGCATCGACTACGTGATCCAGGAGCGGCGCACCGGCCAGCTGTTCATCGAAAACCTGCCCGGGGCGCAGGACATCCGCGTATTGCCCACGGCCCTGAGCGTGGACTACCTGCGCGTTGCGATATCACGGCAATCGCCCTTGAGCCAGCATATGGACGAAATCGACGCGCAGTTGCTGCGCATGAACCAGGCCGGCGAGATCGAGCGCTGGCTGGAGCAAAGCGAAGTGACCTACCGCGACATGGTCAACCTGCCGGCGGACACCCGATGATCCGCCTGCGCACCGATGGCTTGCTGCGCCGCCTGCTGCTGTTCATCCTGCTGTTCAGCCTGTGCTTCACCGTGCTGGCCAGCTCGGTGCAGCTGTATTTCGAGTACCGCCGCGAGATGCGCGATATCGAGGCGCGCATGGCGTTGATCCGCGCCGGTTACCTGGCCAGCCTGGAGCGCAGCCTGTGGGACCTGGACGAGGCACAGCTGGACACACAACTGCGCGGCCTGGTGGACTTTTCCGATGTCGCCCGGGTGCGCCTGGTCAGCGACGATTTCCAGCTTTTGCGCGGCGCCGCCGAGCCCAAGGGGCCGCTGCGCATCGAACGCTTCCCCCTCGATTACCAGCCGCCCTCGGGGCCGGCCAGGCACCTGGGCGAGCTGGAAGTGAGCATCGACCTGGGCGCGGTGCACAGGCGCCTGTATGCCACTGGCCTTGCCAGCCTGCTGTGGATGGGCGTGTTCCTGTGTGGCCTGGCGGTGGCGCTGTCGGGGCTGTTCTACCGCCTGGTCACCCGCCACCTGCAAGTGATGGCCGAGTTCGCCCGGCGTATTGGCGCCGGCCAGTGGCAGGAACCGTTGCGCCTGGGGCGCCGCACCTCGACGCGCCCGGACGAGATCGACACCGTGGCCAATGCCCTGGATGACATGCGCCGCGCCATCCTCAGTGACATCGAGCGCCGCGAGCGCGACCGCCTGGCGTTGCAGGACAAGCGCGACGAACTGCAGGCCATGGTCGAGCGGCGCACCGCCAGCCTGGCCCGGGCCAAGGACGAGGCCGAAGCCGCCAACCTGGCCAAGTCACGCTTCCTGGCGACCATGAGTCATGAGCTGCGCACACCGCTCAACGGCATTCTCGGCATGGCCGAGCTGCTGCGCGGAAGCCGGCTGGAGGCGGCCGACCGCCAGCGCGTCGAGGCCTTGTACAAGGCCGGCGAGGGGCTGCTGGCGATTCTCAACGAGGTGCTGTATTTCGCCCGCCTCGAGGAGGGCGAGAGCCGCGCCGAGCTGGTCGGTTTTTCGCTACGCCAGTTGTGCCAGGAAGTGCTGGCGCTGCTCGAACCCATGGCCCGGGACAATGGCGACGCCCTGCAGCTGGACATCGACGAGCAATTGGCCGAGTACCAGCACGGTGCCGAACAGTACCTGCGCCAGGTGCTCAGCAACCTGCTGGCCAACGCCATCAAGTTCACCGAACACGGCCAGGTGCGGCTTGCGGTGCAGGTACTGGCCAGTGACCAGGGATCGCAGCGCGTGCGGGTGTCGGTCAGCGACAATGGCATCGGCATCGAGCCGGCTGTGCAGGCCAGGGTCTTCGACCGCTTCGTCCAGGCCAGCGAGGCGGTGGCCCGGCGCTACGGCGGCACCGGCCTGGGCCTGGCGATCTGCAAGCACCTGGTGAAAAAACTGGGGGGCTGCATTGGCCTGGACAGCGTGCAAGGGCAGGGTAGTTGCTTCTGGTTCGAACTCGACATGGCTCGCGGGCAGCCAGTGCAGGCCAACTCACCAGCCCCTTCGCCCCTGGCCAGCCTGGATATCCTGGTAGTCGAGGACGTGGCATTGAACCGCGAGGTGGCCGGTGGGTTGCTGCTGCGCGATGGCCACCGGGTGAGCTTTGCCGAGGACGCCGGGCAAGCCCTGCTGGCCTGCGCACAGCGGCGCTTCGACCTGATCCTGCTCGATGTGCACCTGCCCGGCATGAGCGGGGTGGAGCTGTGCCGGCAACTGCGTGCCACGCCCGGGCCGAACCGCCACAGCCGGGTCCTGGCACTGACGGCTGGCGTGCAACCGGGGCAAGTGCCAGGGTACCTGGATGCCGGCATGCAGGGAGTGCTGGCCAAGCCCCTGCGGCTGGACAACCTGCGCCGGGCGCTGGCCGAAGCGGCGCCCGCTGAAGTGGCGGGCGTCGACGCGACAATGGACTGGTCATTGCTGGACACCCACCGCTCGCTGCTGGGTGAACAGAAGCTGCAAGGCCTGTTGAAGGTGCTGCGCCAGTCGCTGGAACATCACGCCACGGCGTTGGCCGAGGCGCTGCCTGCCCAGGACTTTACCGAAGTGCTGCACCTGGCCCACCGTCTGGCCGGCAGTTGCGACTCCCTGGGTTTTTCTGGCCTGGCTGCGTTGTTGCGACGCCTTGAGGACGCTGCCCGGCAGCATGACGAACAGGCATTGAAAGCGCTCGGCGCGCCGCTGGCCACCGAGCTCGCCCAGGCCCGCGTCACCCTGGAACAGCTGATCCAGAGCTGACGTACAAAAAACTTACGACTTTTTACATCTTCGATCCGTTCGTACAACGGCACCTTACATCCGTTTCCAATAATCCATGGCAACCGTGTTGCACGCGGTCCATGAGGCTTATTGGAGACAAGAATAATGACATGCCGTAGCGCTCAGCCCCTCCTTCCTACCACTCCGCGCGGCACCCCCGCGCGGCCTGGCACCAGCCGCAAAGGCGAGGTGCGCCATGACTGACAACCGCGAAAAGATCCAGCTCACCCGCGCGCTGAAAAGCCGGCACATCTTCATGCTGTCGCTGGGCGGGGTGATCGGCACCGGGCTGTTCATGGGCTCGGGCGTCACCATCAACCAGGGCGGCCCGATAGGCGCGATCCTGGCCTACCTGGTCGCGGGTTTGCTGATGTACCTGGTGATGGTCTGCCTGGGCGAGCTGTCGGTGCAGATGCCGGTGTCCGGTTCGTTCCAGGCCCACGCCACCAAGTTCATCGGCCCGGCCACCGGCTTCATGATCGGCTGGGTGTACTGGATGAGCTGGGCCACCACCGTGGGCCTGGAGTTCACCGCCGCCGGCATGCTGATGACCCGCTGGTTCCCCGAGGTACCGATCTGGTATTGGTCGGCGCTGTTCGTGGTCGTGCTGTTCGGCCTCAATGCCCTGGCCACCCGTGCCTTCGGCGAGGCGGAGTACTGGTTCTCGGGGATCAAGGTGGCGACCATCCTCGGCTTCATCATCATCGGCCTGCTGGTGATCTTCGGCGCCATCCCGCTGAGCAGCGGGGCGCCGGCACCGATGCTGGACAACCTGATGGGCGAGTCGCTGTTCCCCCATGGCCTGTCGGCGGTGTTCGCGGTGATGATGACCGTGGTCTATGCCTTCCAGGGCTGTGAAATCATGGGGGTGGCGGCCGGCGAGACCGAGCACCCGGAAAAGAGCATCCCACGGGCCGTGCGCAACGTGGTGTTCCGCGTGCTGATCTTCTACGTGCTGGCGATTGCCGTGCTCTCGGCCATCGTGCCGTTCGAGCAGGCCGGGCTGATGGAAAGCCCGTTCGTGCAGGTGTTCGACATGGTCGGCATCCCCTTTGCCGCCGACCTGATGAACTTCGTCATCCTCACGGCCATCCTTTCGGTGGGCAACTCCGGGTTGTATGCCTCCACGCGCATCCTCTGGGCCATGTCGAAGAGCGGCATGGCGCCGAAAAGCCTGTCGCCGCTGAGCAAGCGTGGCGTGCCGTTGCGGGCGCTGAGCATCACCCTGTGCTTTGCGCTGATCTCGCTGATGACCAGTTTCGTTGCCGCCGACACCCTGTTCATGGTGTTGATGGCGGTGAGTGGCATGTCCGGCACCGTGACCTGGATCGTCATCGCCCTGGCGCAGTACCGCTTCCGCAAGGTCTACCTGCGTGAAGGTGGGCAACTGCAGGACCTGAAGTACAAGGCGCCGCTGTACCCGCTGGTGCCGCTGCTGTGCATCACCCTGTGCAGCTCGCTGTTCGTGTTCCTGGCGCTGGATGAAACCCAGCGGCCGTCGTTGTACTGGGGCTTTGGCTTCATTGCCCTGTGCTATGCGGCGTACTTCTTCGTCAACCGCCGTCGGCAGGGGGCCTTCGAGCCGAGTGTGCCGGGGGTTTGATTCGGGTGTTGGGCTGAAGATTGCCGGGGCCGCTTTGCGGCCCATCGCGACACAAGGCCGCTCCTACAAGAGATCGCGCGAGGCCGGGCCTATGCGCGATTCCCCTGTAGGAGCGGCCTTGTGTCGCGATGGGGCGCAAAGCGCCCCCAGCAATCCGTCAGTTGTACAAAGTTGTAACAATCACCTCCTATCTCAACCTTGATTCAACAAATAAGACCAATAAAAACAACGACATATATCGTTTTCAAGCGTTGTTACAGCCCCACCCCCGCCCAATTGCCGCCTTGTTGAACACTCGTTTAGTATCTCCCTCATCAAGCCCTCTCAAACCATCACAACAACACCGAGGCCCCCCATGACCACCCCGTCGTCGTCACTGTTGAGCAAGGTCGAAGCCGGCGTTGCCTGGATCACCCTCAACCGCCCCGAGCAGCGCAACGCGTTGGACATCCCCACCCTCAAGCAACTGCACGCCCTGCTGGAAACCTGCAACAACGACCCGGCCGTGCGCGTGGTGGTGCTGACCGGCAGCGGGCGCAGCTTCTGTGCCGGTGCCGACCTGGCCGAATGGGCTGCGGCCGAGGCCCAGGGCACCCTGGAAAGCTACGGCTGGACCGAAACCGCCCACGCCCTGATGTTGCGCCTGCACAGCCTCGACAAGCCCACCATCGCTGCCATCAACGGCACTGCCGTGGGCGGTGGCATGGACCTCAGCCTGTGCTGCGACCTGCGCATCGCCGCGGCCTCGGCGCGCTTCAAGGCCGGCTACACCAGCATGGGCTACAGCCCCGATGCCGGTGCCAGCTGGCACCTGCCACGGCTGATCGGCAGCGAGCAGGCCAAGCGCCTGTTGTTCCTCGATGAACTGTGGGGTGCCGAACGTGCCCTGGCGGCCGGGCTGGTCAGCGAAGTCTGTGCCGACGAGCAACTGCCCGCCGTGGCCGCCGAGCTGGCCGGGCGCCTGGCCAACGGCCCCACCTTCGCCTACGCGCAGACCAAGCGGCTGATCCGCGACGGCGCCCGGCGCACCCTGGCCGAGCAGCTGGAGGCCGAGCGCCAGGCCGGCCTGCTGTGCGGCCGCAGCCAGGACGGTGCCGAGGCGCTGCAAGCCTCGGTGGAACGCCGCGCCCCCCGTTTCACTGGCCAGTAACCCGATAACCGACCCTCACCAGGACCTTCGCAGATGAATTTCCAACTGACCCAAGAACAAGAAATGTTGGTGGAAGCGGTACGCAGCTTTGTCGCCAAGGAGCTGTTGCCCCATGAGGAGGCAGTGGACCGCGCCGATGCCGTGTCGCCCGAGCTGGCTGCGCAGATCCGCGGCAAGGCCATCGCTGCCGGGTTCTATGCCTTCAACATGCCCGAGGAGGTCGGCGGCGGTGGCCTGGACTATCTGTCCCAGGCGCTGATCGAGCGCGAACTGTCCAAGGTGTCCTGGGCCCTGCATGTGTTCGTCGCGCGGCCATCGAAAATCCTCATGGCCTGCAAGGACGAGCAGATCAACGACTACCTGTTGCCCTGCGTGCAGGGCGAGAAGATCGACTGCTTCGCTCTCACCGAGCCGGGCGCCGGCTCCGATGCCAACGCCATCAAGACCCGTGCCGTGCGCCAGGGTGACGACTTCGTCATCAACGGCAGCAAGCACTTCATCAGCCATGCCGGCCACGCCGATTTCGCCATCGTCTTCGCCGTCACCGACACCTACGAGCACAACGGGCGCAAGCGCAACGCGGTAACGGCCTTCCTGGTCGACCGGGGCACGCCGGGCATGACCATCCGCCGTGGCCCCAAGTGCGTGAGCAACCGTGGCTACCACACCTACGAGCTGTTCTTCGACGACTGCCGGGTGCCGGCCAGCAAGGTGCTGGGCGAGGTCGGCAAGGGCTGGGAGGTGGCCAACGCCTGGCTCACCGCCGGCCGGGTGATGGTCGCCGCCAACTGCGTGGGCCAGGCCCAGCGTGCCCTCGACCTGTCGCTGCAATGGGCCGCCGACCGCAAGCAGTTCGGCCAGGCCATCGGCAGCTACCAGGGCGTGTCGTTCAAGCTGGCCGACATGGCCACGCAGATTCGCGCTGCGGAAATGCTCACCCTGCACACCGCCTGGAAGATGGACCAGGGCAGCATGACCGACGGCGAGGCCGGCATGGCCAAGCTGTTCGCCAGCGAGGTGCTGGGCAAGGTTGCCGACGAAGCCGTGCAGATCTTCGGCGGCATGGGCCTGATGGATGAAGGGCCGGTCGAGCGCATCTGGCGCAACGCACGCATCGAGCGCATCTGGGAAGGCACCTCGGAAATCCAGCGGCACATCATCGCCCGCGAACTGCTGCGCCCGCTGCTGCGCTGAGCGCCAGGAGAACACCCATGTCGCATTCGATTCGTGACAACCTCAAGCGCCTGCTGGCCCCCCGGCACTTGGCCTTCGTCGGCGGGCGCAGCATGGCGCGGGCGCTCAAGCGCTGCGCCGAAGGTGGCTTTGGCGGCGAGCTGTGGCTGGTCAACCCGCAGCATGACAGCCTCGAAGGTATCCCCTGTGTGGCGCGGGTGGCCGACTTGCCCCATGCCCCGGACGCGGTGTTCATCGCCACCAACCGCGAACTGACCCTGCAGTGCGTTGCCGAGCTGGCCGCACGCGGCGCCGGTGGCGCCATCTGCTATGCCTCGGGCTTTGCCGAAAGCGGCGAAGAGGGCCGCCAGCTGCAGCAGCGCCTGCTCGCCGCCGCCGGCAACATGGCCTTGCTCGGCCCCAACTGCTACGGCCTGCTCGACTACCTGCACGGCGCTGCCCTGTGGCCGGTGGCCCATGGTGGCCAGCAGGTGGAGAAGGGCGTGGCGATCCTCACCCAGAGCGGCAACTTCGCCTACAACCTGTCGATGAGCGACCGCTCGCTGCCGGTGGCCTACATGGCCTCGGTCGGCAACCAGGCGCAACTGGGCGTGGCCGAGCTGATGGACGTGCTGCTCGACGACCCACGGGTAACCGCCATCGGCCTGCACCTGGAAGGCCTGAAGAACGTGCCGGGCTTCGCCCGTGCCGCCTGCAAGGCATTGCAGCAGGGCACGCCGATCATTGCGTTGAAGACCGGCGTGTCGCAGATCGGCGCCGAACTGGCGCTCAGCCACACCAGCTCGCTGTCCGGCTCCGATGCCTTGTACGACAGCCTGTTCCAGCGCCTGGGCGTGATCCGCGTCAGTGGCCCGGTAAGCTTCGTCGAAACCCTCAAGGCCGCCGCCTGTGGCCGCCTGCCGGTGAATGGCGAGCTGATCGCCCTGGCTTGTTCCGGTGGCGATGCCGGCTTGATCGCCGACTATGCCGAGCGCAACCAGCTGGTCCTGCCGAAGCTTGCACAAGGGCAGGTGGCGCAGTTGGCCGAGGTGCTGCCGGCCTATGCCAACCTGGTCAACCCGCTGGATTTCACCACTGCCATCTGGGGTGATGCAGCGGCCCTGCAACGCATGCTCGACAGCACCCTGAGCGGCGCAGCCGACGCGGCCATGCTGGTGCTGGACTACCCGGCGGCGTTCACCGGCGAACGCAAGGAATGCGACCTGCTGCTGGCGCTGTACTGCGATGCACTGGAACGCCACGGCAAGATCGGCTTCGTCACCTCGGCATTCCCGGAGCTGTTGCCCGCCTGCGCGCGCGAGCGTTTGCACGCGCGTGGCATTGCCGCCCTGCAGGGTGTGGAGGATGGCCTGGCAGCCTGGGGTCGCATCGTCGCCTACCAGCGCAACCGCCAGCGGCTACTGGAACAGGGTGAGGCCACGCGGGTGCCGCTGTGCCCGCAGGCCCTTGGGGGCGAGGGCCAGCTGCTGGACGAATGGCAATCCAAGCAAGCCCTGCGTGGCTTCGGCCTGCCGGTACCGGCTGGGGTGCTGAGCACACCCGAGCGCGCCGTGGCAGATGCCGCCCGCGTCGGCTACCCGTTGGTATTGAAGGCGGTCAGCGCGCAACTGCCGCACAAGACCGAGGCCGGTGCAGTGGCGCTGAACCTGCGCGATGCCGCCGCCCTCGAGGTTGCGCTGGTGCAGATGCGCCAGCGCATCGCCGCCTACGCCCCGCAGGTAGCGTTCGACCAGGTGCTGCTCGAACCGATGGCCGAGCCGCCGCTGGCCGAACTGATCGTCGGCATCAAGCGCGAGCACGACTTCGCCCTGGCCCTGGTGATCGGTGCCGGTGGCGTGCTGGTCGAGTTGCTCAAGGACAGCGTCAGCCTGTTGCTGCCGACCACCGACGATGCCATCCGCAGCGCGCTGCTCGGCCTGCGCAGCGCCAGCCTGCTGCAAGGCTTCCGTGGCCGCCCGGCCGCCGACCTCGACGCACTGGTTGCGGCTATCCGCGCGGTGGCCGACTACGCCTGCGAAAACGCCGGGCAACTGCTGGAGCTGGATGTGAACCCATTGATGGTCGGTGCCCACGGCACCACCGCGGTCGACGCGCTGATCCGCCTCGGCCAGGCGCAAGGAGAACGACATGAATAAGCACACCCCGACCGCCGGCCAGGCGTTGGTGCGCCTGCTGGCCAACTACGGCGTGGAGACGGTATTCGGCATCCCCGGCGTGCACACCCTGGAGCTGTACCGCGGCCTGCCGGGCAGCGGCATCCGCCATGTGCTGACCCGCCACGAGCAGGGCGCCGGCTTCATGGCCGACGGCTATGCACGGGTAAGCGGAAAGCCGGGGGTGTGCTTCGTCATCACCGGCCCGGGCGTGACCAATGCCGCCACCGCCATCGGCCAGGCCTACGCCGACTCCATCCCGATGCTGGTGATTTCCAGCGTCAACCACACTGCCAGCCTGGGCAAGGGCTGGGGCTGTCTGCACGAAACCCAGGACCAGCGCGCCATGACCGCGCCGATTACCGCGTTCTCTGCCGTGGCCCTGCGCGGCGACGACCTGCCCGAGCTGATCGCTCGTGCCTGGGCCGTGTTCGACAGCGAACGGCCGCGCCCGGTGCACATCTCGGTGCCGCTGGATGTACTGGCCGCGCCGGTCAGCCGTGACTGGAGCGCTGAGGTGGTGCGCCGCCCCGGGCGTGGCCGGCCGTGCCGCGACATCCTCGATCAGGCCGCCGTGAAGCTGGCCGCCGCCAAGCGGCCGATGATCATTGCCGGTGGTGGGGCATTGCACGCGGCCGAGCAGCTGCAGCAGCTGAGCACCCGGCTGGCAGCGCCATTGTTCACCAGCGTGGCCGGCAAGGGCCTGCTGCCTGCGGACGCACCACTGAATGCCGGCGCCAGCCTGTGCGTCGAGCCCGGCTGGCAGCTGATCAGCCAGGCCGACGTGGTGCTGGCAGTGGGTACCGAAATGGCCGACACCGACTTCTGGCGCGAGCGCCTGCCGATCAGCGGCGAGCTGCTGCGCGTGGACATCGACCCGCGCAAGTTCAACGACTTCTACCCCTGTGCCATCGCCCTGCACGGTGATGCCCGGCAAACCCTGGCCGGCCTGCTCGAGCACCTGCCAGCGCTGGACCGTGACCCGGCCCAGGCCAGCGAAGCAGTGGCCAACCTGCGCCTGGCCATTCGCAGCGGGCATGCGCCGCTGCAGGCCGTGCACCAGGCAATCCTCGACCGCATTGCCGCCGTGCTGCCCGACGATGCCTTCATCAGCAGCGACATGACCCAGCTGGCCTATACCGGCAACTACGCCTTCGCCAGCCGGGCGCCGCGCAGCTGGCTGCACCCCACCGGCTACGGCACCCTCGGCTACGGCCTGCCGGCCGGCATCGGCGGCATGTTCGCCAGCGACCACCGCCCAGGCCTGGTGCTGGTGGGCGACGGCGGCTTCCTCTACACCGCCCAGGAACTGGCCACGGCAGTCGAGGAACTGGACCGACCGTTGGTCGTGCTGTTGTGGAACAATGACGCCCTTGGCCAGATCCGTGACGACATGCTCGACCTGGACATCGAGCCGGTCGGCGTACTGCCGCGCAATCCGGACTTCATCGGCCTGGCCCGTGCCTTTGGTTGCACGGTGCGCCAGCCGCGTGATCTGGATGCGCTGCAGGCCGATCTGGCCAGCGGTTTCGCCACCCCCGGCGTCACCTTCATCGAACTCAAACACACCTGCGTCTGCTAAGCGGCAGACACCACGAACAACAAGAGAAACCACCATGCCATTTCGCCGTACCCTCCTGGCTGCATCCCTCGCTCTGCTGATCACCGGCCAGGCCCCGCTGTACGCCGCACCACCCCTGTCGATGGACAACGGCACCGCCGCCCTGACCGCGCAAAACAGCAACGCCTGGGTCGAAATCAGTGCCGGCGCGCTGCAACACAACATCCGTACCTTGCAGGCCGAGCTGGGCGGCAAGTCCAAGCTGTGCGCCGTGCTCAAGGCCGACGCCTATGGCCACGGTATCGGCCTGGTGATGCCGTCGATCATCGCCCAGGGCGTGCCTTGCGTGGCAGTGGCCAGCAACGAGGAGGCCCGCGTGGTCCGCGCCAGCGGCTTCACCGGGCAACTGGTGCGGGTGCGCCTGGCCAGCCTCAGCGAAGTGGAAGATGCCTTGCAGTACAACATGGAAGAACTGGTCGGCAGTGCCGAGTTCGCCCGCCAGCTCGATGCCCTCGCCGAACGCCACGGCAAGACCCTGCGCATCCATCTGGCGCTCAATTCCAGTGGCATGAGCCGCAACGGCGTGGAGATGGCTACCTGGTCCGGCCGGGGTGAAGCGCTGCAGATCACCGACCAGAAGCACCTCGAGCTGGTCGCGCTGATGACTCACTTCGCCGTGGAAGACAAGGACGATGTGCGCAAAGGCCTGGCAGCGTTCAACGAGCAGACCGACTGGCTGATCAAGCACGCGAAACTTGATCGCAGCAAGCTCACCCTGCACGCCGCCAACTCCTTCGCTACGCTGGAAGTGCCGGAAGCGCGCCTGGACATGGTGCGCACCGGCGGCGCGCTGTTCGGCGACACCGTGCCGACGCACACCGAATACCAACGTGCCATGCAGTTCAAGTCGCACGTGGCAGCGGTGCACAGCTACCCGGCAGGCAACACCGTCGGCTATGACCGCACCTTCACCCTGGCGCGTGATTCGCGCCTGGCCAACATCACCGTCGGCTACTCCGATGGCTACCGCCGGGTGTTCACCAACAAGGGCCATGTGCTGATCAACGGCCACCGTGTGCCGGTGGTGGGCAAGGTGTCGATGAACACGTTGATGGTCGATGTCACCGACTTCCCCGATGTGAAGGGTGGCAACGAAGTGGTGCTGTTCGGCAAACAGGCCGGGGGTGAAATCACCCAGGCCGAAATGGAAGAAATCAACGGCGCGCTGCTCGCCGACCTGTACACCGTATGGGGCAGTTCCAACCCGAAGATTCTCGTCGACTGAAACCGCCAATGAAGGGAGATTGCCATGCGCTACGCCAAGCTCACTCAACGCATCGCCGGCGACGGGGCCGCGGCCTGGGACATCCACTACCGCGCCCTGGCGCTGCAGGCCGAGGGCAAGGATATCCTGCTGCTGTCGGTGGGTGACCCGGACTTCGACACCCCCGCGCCGATCGTCGAGGCGGCCATCGACAGCCTGCGTGAGGGCCACACCCATTACGCCGATGTGCGCGGCAAGCTGGCGCTGCGCCAGGCCATCGCCAACCGCCACCGGCAGCGCAGCGGCCAGGCCGTCGATGCCGACCAGGTAACGGTGCTGGCGGGGGCCCAGTGCGCGCTGTACTGCGTGGCTCAGTGCGTGCTCGACCCGGGTGACGAGGTAATTGTCGCCGAGCCCATGTACGTGACCTACGAGGCGGTGTTCGGGGCCTGTGGCGCCAAGGTGGTGCCGGTGCCGGTCAAGCCGGAGAACGGCTTTCGCGTGTGCCCGCGTGACGTGGCCGCGCGCATCACCCCGCGCACCCGCGCCCTGGCCCTGAACAGCCCGCACAACCCTTCGGGGGCGAGCCTGCCGCGCGCCACCTGGGAAGCGCTGGCCGAGCTGTGCATCGCCCACGACCTGTGGCTGATTTCCGATGAGGTGTACAGCGAGCTGTTGTACGACGGCGAGCATGTCAGCCCTGGCAGCCTGCCGGGCATGGCCGAGCGCACCGCCACCCTCAACAGCCTGTCGAAGTCGCATGCCATGACCGGTTGGCGGATGGGCTGGGTGGTCGGTTCGACCGAGCTTGCCACCCACCTGGAAAACCTCGCCCTGTGCATGCTGTACGGCTCGCCGGACTTCATTCAGGACGCCGCCGTGGTTGCACTGGAGCAGCAGCTGCCGGAACTGGATGTCATGCGCGAAGCCTATCGCCAGCGTCGCGACCTGGTGTGCGAGCAGTTGGCCGACTGCCCGGGCATCAAGGTGCTCAAGCCCGATGGCGGTATGTTCGTGATGGTCGATATCCGCGAGACCGGCGTATCTGCCCAGACCTTTGCCGACTATCTGTTGGACAGCCAGGGCGTGTCGGTGCTTGCCGGCGAAGCGTTCGGCCCCAGCGCTGCCGGGCATATCCGCCTGGGCCTGGTGCTGGGCAATGCGGCCCTGATCGATGCCTGCCGGCGCATCGCCTGTTGTGCCGACGAACTGAAACGGGACTACGGCCATGCGTGAGTATGCGCGGCTGTACATCGACGGCGCCTGGCAGGTACCGAGCGGGCAGCGTATGGCCGAGGTGATCGACCCGGCCACCGAACAGGCCATCGGCCGGGTGCCGCTGGGCGCCGAGGCCGATGTCGAACGGGCGGTGATGGCTGCGCGGCGGGCCTTCGATGGCTGGTCGCGCACACCGTCCAGCGTACGCGCCGGGTACATAACGGCGCTGGCCGCACAGCTGAAGAGCCGCGCCGCGGAAATGGCCTCGCTCATCACCGATGAACTGGGCATGCCGGTGCAGTGGTGCCAGGCGGTACAGGTCGAGGGCCCGATTGCCGGGCTGGAGCAGTACGCCGAACTGGCCGGGCTGATGGATGAGGTGCGCGAAGTCGGCAACTCGCTGGTGTACCGCGAGGCCGTTGGCGTGTGCGCGTTCATCAACCCTTGGAACTACCCGCTGCACCAGATGATCGGCAAGCTGGCGCCGGCCCTGGCCGCCGGCTGCACGGTGGTGGTCAAGCCCAGCCAGGAAACACCGCTGCATGCGTTCCTGCTGGCCGAGATGATCGAGGCCATCGGCCTGCCGGCCGGGGTGTTCAACCTGGTCAGCGGGCCGGGGGCCAAGGTTGGCGAGGCACTGGCCCGGCACCCGCAGGTGGACATGGTGTCGTTCACCGGCTCCACCGGCGCCGGGGTGCGCGTGGCCCAGGCGGCCGCGCCGACGGTCAAGCGGGTGTGCCTGGAGCTGGGCGGCAAGTCGCCGCTGCTGATCACCGCCGACGCCGACCTGCACGCGGCGGTGCGCCATGGCGTGCAGGACGTGATGATCAACTCGGGGCAGACCTGTACGGCCCTGACCCGCATGCTGCTGCCGGCCAGCCGCTACGCCGAGGCGCTGGAGATTGCCGAGGCCGAGACCCGTGCGCTGGTCATGGGCGACCCGCGTGACCCGGCCAGCTTCCTCGGGCCGATGTGTTCGGCAGGCCAGCGGCGCACCGTGCTCGACTACATTCGCCTGGGGCAGGAAGAGGGCGCGCGCCTGCTGTGCGGCGGTGATACGCCGGCCGGCTTCGAGCGCGGCTTCTACGTGGCGCCGACGTTGTTCGCCGATGTCGACAACCGCATGCGCATCGCCCAGGAGGAAATCTTCGGCCCGGTGCTGTGCCTGATCCCCTATGTCGACGAGGCCCAGGCGCTGGCCCTGGCCAACGATTCACCGTTCGGCCTGTCCAGCGCGGTGTGGGCCGGTAGCCGCGAGCACGGCCTGGCCCTGGCGCGGCAGATACGCGCCGGGCAGTGCTTCATCAACGGTGGCGGGTTCAACTACCAGGCACCGTTTGGTGGCTACAAGCAGTCGGGCAACGGGCGCGAGTGGGGCGAGGAAGGCCTGGCGGAGTTCGTCGAGGTGAAAGCGGTGCAGTGCTGAGCCACAGCTGGAAGACAACCTGTTTTGTGTGAGGAGAATGTTTGTGAATGTACTGATCGTCCACGCTCACCCCGAGCCGCAATCGTTCACTGCTGCCCTGCGTGACCAGGCCGTGGAAACCTTCCGCGCCCAGGGCCACCAGGTGCAGGTCAGCGACCTGTATGCCATGGGCTGGAACCCGGTGGCCAGTGCCGATGACTTCAGCCAGCGCGAGAACCCCGAGTACCTGGTGTATGCCCTGGAGCAGCGCCAGGGGGTGAAGCGTGGCGCCATTGCCGCGGACATCCAGCAGGAGCTGGACAAGCTGCTGTGGGCCGACTTGCTGGTGCTGAACTTCCCGATCTTCTGGTTCTCGGCGCCGGCCATGCTCAAGGGCTGGATCGACCGGGTGCTGGTGTCGGGGGTGTGCTATGGCGGCAAGCGCTTCTACGACCAGGGCGGGTTGGCGGGCAAGAAAGCGCTGGTGACCGTGACCCTGGGCGGGCGCGAGCACATGTTTGGCGACGGGGCGATTCATGGGCCGCTGGAAGACATGCTGCGGCCGATCTTGCGCGGCACGCTGGCCTACGTGGGGTTCGAGGTACTGCCGCCGTTCGTGGCCTGGCATGTGCCGTACATCAGTGACGAGGCGCGGCAGGCGTTTTTGCAGCAGTACCGGCAGCGCCTGGAGCAGCTCTCGGACGACCAGCCTTTGGTGTTCCCGCGTCTGGAGCAGTTTGATGAGGCGTTGTATCCGCTGCCGTGAGCTTTTGCTCGAACCACTGGGGCCGCGTTGCGGCCCATCGCGACACAAGGCCGCTCCTACAGGATCCGCGTACCCTGTAGGAGCGGCCTTGTGTCGCGAAAGGGCTGCAAAGCAGCCCCAGAATTCTGTCGGCATACGACATTCTGCCAAAAAACGACCACCCACACATTCGGGGTATGTCCCCCTCCGGCAAATCCCTCGATAGTGCCCCCATCGGCTCGATCCCGAGCACTCACACGATGGAGTTGCCATGCGCAAGGTACTGAAGGTGATTGGCGGTCTGCTGCTGGCGTCTGGCGCCAGCCTGGCCCAGGCGGCAGAGGTGGACAGCGGTAACACGTTGCGGTTGTACAACTGGACCGACTATATCGGCGAAACCACCCTGGCCGACTTCGAGAAGGCCACCGGCATCAAGGTCATCTACGACACCTTCGACGGCTACGAAACGGTACAGACCAAACTGCTCACCGGCCGCTCCGGCTACGACCTGGTCATGCTCAACGCTTCCCTGGTCCCCCCGCTGATCAGCGCCGGGGTGTTCCAGGCGCTGGACAAGCAGCAACTGCCCAGCTGGCACAACCTCGACCAGCAGGTGGTGAACAACCTGCAAGGCTACGACCCCGGCCTGAAATACTCGGCGCCCTACACCTGGGGCAGCTCGGGGGTAACCTACAACGTCGACAAGATCACCGCGCGCATGCCCGATGCCCCCATCGGCTCGCTGGCCATGCTGTTCGACCCCAGGATCGTCTCGCGCTTCGCCGACTGTGGCGTCACCCTGATGGACGCGCCGACCGAAGTCATCCCGCTGGCCCTGCAGTACCTGGGCAAGGACCCACGCAGCGCATCGCCGGCCGACCTCAAGGCGGCCGAACAACTGCTGCTGGGCATTCGCCCATACATTCGCAAGTTCGACTCGGTCAACTACCTCACCAGCCTGCCCAACGGCGATGTCTGCCTAGCCCTGACCTGGTCCGGCGACTACGCCACCGCCCAGGCCCGCGCGGTGGAAGCGAAGAAGGACATCAAGCTGTCGTTCTTCATCCCCCAGGAAGGCTCTTTGATCTGGTTCGACAACCTGTACATCCCCAAGGATGCGCCGCACGCGGCCAACGCCCACCGCTTCATCGAGTTCCTGCTGCAGCCGCAGACCATGGCCAAGGTCACCGACTACATCCACTACGCCAACAGCAACGCCGCCGCCACCACGCTGGTGCGCGACGAGATCCGCCAGGACCCGGCCATCTACCCTGACGCGCAAACCCGCGAGCGCCTGTTCGCGCAGAAAACCCAGAGCCCGAAGGACATGCGCGCCATCACCCGGGTCTGGAGCACGGTCAAGACCGGTTTCTGAACACTGCCCAACGATCACTGCCAAGGAGCTGCCCATGGCCACCCCAAGCAAAGCATTTGCTATTGCCCACGACCCGCTGGTGGAAGCCGACAAGGCCCACTACATGCACGGCTACCACGTGTTCGACGAGCACCGCGAGCAAGGCGCGCTGAACATCGTTGCCGGCGAGGGCGCCTACATCCGCGATACCCACGGCAACCGCTTCCTCGATGCCGTCGGCGGCATGTGGTGCACCAACATTGGCCTGGGACGCGAGGAAATGGCCCTGGCCATCGCCGACCAGGTACGCCAGCTGGCCTATTCCAACCCGTTCTCCGACATGGCCAACGATGTGGCCATCGAGCTGTGCCAGAAGCTTGCGCAGCTGGCGCCGGGTGACCTGAACCATGTGTTCCTCACCACCGGCGGCTCGACCGCGGTCGACACTGCCTACCGGCTGATCCAGTACTACCAGAACTGCCGAGGCAAGCCGCACAAGAAGCACATCATCGCCCGCTACAACGCCTACCATGGCTCCACCACCCTGACCATGTCGATCGGCAACAAGGCCGCTGACCGGGTGCCGGAGTTCGATTATCAGCACGACCTGATCCACCATGTGTCCAACCCCAACCCGTATCGCGCCCCGCACGACATGGACGAGGCCGAGTTCCTCGACTTCCTGGTGGCCGAGTTCGAGGACAAGATTCTCTCGCTGGGGACCGACAACGTGGCGGCGTTCTTCGCCGAGCCGATCATGGGCTCGGGCGGCGTGATCATTCCGCCCAAGGGCTACTTCCAGCGCATGTGGCAGCTGTGCCAGACCTACGACATCCTGTTCGTCGCCGACGAAGTGGTGACCTCGTTCGGGCGCCTGGGCACCTTCTTCGCCAGCGAGGAACTGTTCGGCGTCACCCCCGACATCATCACTACCGCCAAGGGCCTGACCTCGGCCTACCTGCCGCTGGGGGCGTGCATCTTCTCCGAGCGCATCTGGCAGGTGATCGCCGAGCCGGGCAAGGGCCGCTGCTTCACCCACGGCTTCACCTACAGCGGCCACCCGGTGTGCTGCACCGCGGCGCTGAAAAACATCGAGATCATCGAGCGCGAGCATCTGCTGGAGCACGTCAAGGATGTTGGCGGCTACCTGGAACAGCGCCTGCAAAGCCTGCGCGAGCTACCGCTGGTGGGGGATGTGCGCTGCATGAAGCTGATGGCCTGTGTCGAGTTCGTTGCCGACAAGGCCAGCAAGGCGCTGTTCGCCGATGAGGTGAACATCGGCGAACGCATCCACAGCAAGGCCCAGGCCAAAGGGCTGCTGGTGCGGCCGATCATGCACCTGAACGTGATGTCGCCGCCGTTGATCGTCACCCATGCGCAGGTGGACGAGATCGTCGAAACCCTGCGCCAGTGCATCATCGAAACCGCGCGCGAACTCACGGCGCTTGGCCTGTACCAGGGCCGATGAACCTGGCGCAAAGGGCTGTGCGCGGGCGTGCCTGGCAGGCTAGACTGCCGGGCATGACCCAGGCCTCTCCCGACACCCCGCTTACCCTTTCACTGGGCGCGCTGCAGCAATGGCATGCGGCGCTGCAGCGCGCACTGGCCCACAGCGAAACGCCCGAGGCGCTGGCGCATGTGGCGGCCGCCATCGGCCAGCTGGTGCAGGTGGAATCGATGATGATCAGCCTCGAGTGCCAGGGGCGGGCACCGCAACTGCTGTACCAGCAAGGCATCCCCGACCTGCACCGCGCCGCCGTGCTGGAGCGCTACTTCACTGCCGGCTACCTGCTCGACCCGTTCTGCCTGGCCGTGCAGAGCGGCCTGGCCGAGGGCTTTTACCATCTGCAGGAAATCGCCCCGGACAACTTCTTCGACAGCGACTACTACAAGGCCTATTACCTGGGGACCGGTTGCAGTGAGGACAGCTACTACATCGTCGACCTCAGCGCTGGCCGCAAGTTGTCGCTGAGCCTGTTCCAGGGCTGCAGCGGCACGCGGCTGAGTACAGGGCAGATCGACCTGCTGCGTGCGCTGGAGCCGATGGTACGCGAGCTGCTGGGGCGCTATGCCCGGCACCAACTGGAGCCCGGCCCCGCATCGACGGAGCGTGGCAGCCTGCAGGCGGCGTTCGACAGTTTCGGCTGCCAGGTGCTGACCGACCGTGAGCGGGAGGTGGCGCACATGATCTTGCGTGGGCATTCGGTAAAGTCCACCGCGCTGGAGCTGGGCATCTCGCCGGAAACCGTGCGCATGCACCGCAAGAATCTGTACCTGAAGCTGGAGATCAACTCGCAGTCGGAGTTGTTTGCGCGGTTTATCGACTGGCTGCGTGGCGATCATTTGCCGGCCCGGCAGCAAAGGAGCAACTGCCTTACTCAAATCTGAAAGCTGGCGCGGTCCCTGTGGGAGCGGGTTCACCCGCGAAGCAGGCACCGCGGTGGATGGCACGGGCTTCGCCCGTGTTCGCGGGTGAACCCGCTCCCACACGGATCGCGACAGACTTGGGTTTTCGGGTAAGCCTTGTCACGAAGCAGCCAGGCGGGCCTCCAGCGCGGCAATGTGCGCCTGCAGCCGTTCATGCTCCTGGCGCTCGGCGCTGATGTCTTCGAACACGCTGATCAGGTGCTCCGGCTCGCCGTTGTCGCGGCGTTGCAGCGAGGTGCGGGCGCGTACCCAGATGTACTCGCCGTTCTTGTGGCGTACGCGTTTTTCCACCTCGTAACGCTCGGTTTCGCCGGCCAGCATGCGCTGCAGCAATTGCAGGTTCTGCGCTAGGTCATCGGCGTGGGTGATCTGCTGGAAGGTCATGCCGTACAGCTCCTCGGCACGGTAGCCCAGCAGCTCGCACAGGCTGTTGTTGACCCGTTGCCAGGTGCCGTCGGGGTCGATGTAGGCGAGGGCGCCCCAGGCCAGCTCGAAGATCGTGCGGAAGCGTTCCTCGCTTTGGCTCAAGGCCTGCTGGGCCATCTGGCGCTCGGTGTTGTCCATGCTGATGCCGACCATCTTCACCGATCGCCCGGCGCTGTCGCGTACCACCGTGGCGCGGGAGGAGATCCAGCGTACTTCACCGTCGGGGCGGGTGATGCGGAAGTCGCACTCGCAGCCGCTGCCCTTGGCCACTGCCTCGGCATACATCGCCTGCATGTGCTGCACGTCTTCGCCCGGCAGGTGTTTCCAGAAGTCTTCGTTATGGTGCACCGGCCAGCCATATACCTGCTCGACATTGGGCGAGTAGGTGACCTCGTCGCTGATCAGGTTCCATTCCCAGGTGACGATGCGTGCGCCTTCCTGGGCCAGTTTCATGCGCGTTTCGCTTTCCATGATCTCGGCCGTCAGGCGCCGGCGCAGATCGGTCATCGGCAGCTCGACCACCTGTGGTTGCTGGATGTTCTGCAGCGCCTCGTCGCCATAGCGCAGCCAGATCCAGTTGACCTTGAGAAAGTCGGCCAGCTTGCGCAGGTTGTCGTAGTCGATCTCGCCGCCACGGGTCCACTTGTGCACCGCAGTGCGCGAAATGCCCAAGGCCGTGCCCACGGCTTGCAGGGTCAGCTTGTGATGCTCGAGCAGTTCCTTGAGGCGGAAGGCGAAGCTGTTTTCCAACATCGGCAGGGTGTCCTGATCTGGGCCAAGAGCCTGCCAGTATACGTAACTTGTCAACTTTTGGTTGACGGTTTTGGAAGCCTTACCCAGTCAATGTGGGAGCGGCCTTGTGTCGCGAAAGGGGTGCGAAGCGCCCCCCATATCTCGACCCGACGCGAAATTGCCGGGGCTGCCATGCAGCCCTTTCGCGACACAAGGCCGCTCCCACAGGGGGTCGCGACAAGCTGGAAATACCAGTTACAGGTCCAGCACCAACCGCGCCGAGCGAGCACGCGAGACGCACAGCATGATGCTCTGCTGGGCAGCCTTTTCTTCGTCGCTCAGGTACTGGTCGTAATGCTCGGCTTCACCCTCGAGGATGGCCGTCTCGCAGGTGCCGCACACGCCTTCGCGGCACAGGCACTCGACCTTGGCGGCTTTGGACTTCTCGATGGCCTGCAGGATGGTCATGCCTTCTTCCACCTGCAGCTCCACACCCGACTGCGCCAGCACCACGGTAAAGGCACTGCCGGTGACCGGAGTGGCGGCAAACTGTTCCCAATGCACGCGGTGCTCGGCAATGCCGGCCTGGGCGGCGCAGGCGATGACCGCGTCGATCAGTGGTTTGGGGCCGCACACGTACAGGTGCGCCTGCTCGTCCAGCCCCGCGCACAAGGCGGCCAGGTCGAGCTTGCGGTCGAGGCTGTCGATGTAGAAACGGGTGTTGGCGGCATGCGGGCCGTTGGCCAGCTGGTCCTGGAACGCCCCGTGCTCCGGCGCGCGGAAGGCATAGTGCAGTTCGTAGTCGGCACTGGCGCCTTCCAGTTCATGCAGTTGCGCCAGGAACGGGGTAATGCCGATGCCGCCGGCAATCAGCACATGGCGGCCGGCGGTCGGGTCCAGCGCGAACAGGTTGTTGGGCGAGGAAATGGTCAGGCGGGTGCCCACTTCCACCTGCTGGTGCATGAACGCCGAGCCGCCCTTGGACTGCTCCTCCAGGCGCACGCCAATCTGGTAGCTGCGGGTGTCGCGCGGGTCGCTCATCAACGAGTAGGCGTTGCTGAACTGGCTGCCGTCGGTGCCGTGCATCTGCACGATGACGTGGCTGCCACCGGTGAAGGCGGGCATCGCCGCGCCGTCTTCGCGGGCCAGGGTAAAGCGCTTGATCAGCGGCGTGGCTTGTTCCACTGCAGTAACCTGCACGCTGAACATTTCATATGTGTTGGCCATGGTTCACCTCGACTGCCTGGGTGCGCGGCAGGCCCTGCCGCGCACCTTTACGTGCAAAAAACGTGGAGCGGTTGCCATCAATCGTCGAGGTGGGCCACGGCGATCAGGTTGTGGAAGTGGGCAATGCCGTGTTCGCTCATGCCGCTGCGCTCGCGGTCGGCCATGATCCGGCCTTGGCCTCGGTAGCCACGGGACTTCAGGCCCTTCTGCACGCTTTCGACCAGGCGCAGGTCTTCCGGGCGAAACACTTCGCGGTACCAGTCGATCAGCTTCTGCTGCTCCTCGCTGATGTCCTTGTTGAGGAAGTAGATGTCGTAGTGCTGCAGGGTGGTTTCGGCATCGACCGGGAACTCGTAGATCACGGTCATGAAGTTGGCTCCTGGCGGCACGTTGAACATGGTGCAAGGCCAGGCCCAGAAACCGGCGAACGATGGGTCTTTCACATTCTCGTCGAACTTGAACGACTGCTCCGAAGGCTTGGCCAGGCCGTACTGCAGGGTCCAGTTGCCGTGCAGGCTGTGGCTGTACTGGCCAACGTCCACCGAGTCGGAGAAGCCCGGGTGGGCAGGGGCGCAGTGGTAGCACTCCAGGTAGTTGTCGACGATCGACTTCCAGTTGGCCGGGGTGTCGCTGACGAAGCGCGCGGCCAGGTGCAGGTCGTCGATCACCGCGCAGGCTTCACGCATGCGTGCCTGCATGCCTGGCAACTGGTCTTCTACCGAGCCTGCGTCCATGTCCATGTTGATGAAGATGAAACCGGCGTATTCCTCTACGCGCAGCTGCACCAGGGTGGAGTTTTCCTTGTCGAAGTTGACCACGTTGTCGCAGTTGCGGGCGTGGGCCAGTTCGCCGTCGAGCTTGAAGGTCCACGCGTGGTACGGGCAGGTGATGACGTTCTTGGCCTTGCCGCTGCCGCTGAGCAACTGGTGACCGCGGTGCGGGCAGACGTTGTAGAACGCGCGCAGTACGCTGTCACGGCCACGTACGATGATGATGCTTTCGCCAATCACTTCGCGGGTGATGTAGGCGTTGTTCTCTGCCACTTCACTCCGGTGGCCCACGCAGATCCAGCTGCGAGCGAAGATCGCTTCCTTCTCGTGCTCGAACACCGCGGCCTGGGTGTAGAAATTGGCGGGGATGGTGAAGGCCTCGTCGGCGTTCGCGCAGAAATCGGCGGGCAGGCGTTTGAAGTCGTTCATGACAGGTTTCTCACAAGCTCGGTTTGTATTTATTGGTTAACGCGTATCTGTTGGTTAACAGATCAGGCAAAAAAATTTGCAGCTATCCTGGGGCTGCCTGGCAGCCCCATCGCGAGCAAGCTCGCTTCTACAGCATCGGTCAGTGCACCGCAGCGGCGCTGCGCGGGGCCTGCTCGGTTGGCTCTTCGCCAGCCATGCGGGCCGCTTCTTCGTCGATCAGGTGAGCCGATACCTGGCCGTAGTCGGCGATCATCCACTTGAAGAAGCCGTAGATCTTCACCAGCAGGATCACCATGAACGGGATGGCGGTCAGCACCACGGCGGTCTTCATGGTCGACAGCGAGGCCTTGGCGAACAGCATGGCCAGTGGCACCAGGGTCAGCACCACGCACCAGAACAGGCGGTGGGTCGGTGTCGGGTCGTCGCCTTCACGCAGGTTGCGGGTGCTGGTGGCGGCTACCGCATAGGCTGCGGCATCCATGTGCGAGGCACAGAAGATGGCCATGATGAACAGGTACACACCGAGGAACACCTGGCCCCATGGCAACGCCAGCAGCAGGTGGGTCACGGCCGATTCGCCGCCTTGTTCGGCGAGCATCTTCGGTACATCCACCGCACCGGTGATGAACTGGTGCATGCTGTAGCTTTCCAGCGCGCCGAAGAAGAACCAGCAACCGAAGCTGCCACCCAGCAGCAGGGCCAGCACCACTTCCTTGATCTGCCGGCCGCGCGAAAGGCGGGTCACGAACATGGCCACGCCTGGTGCGTACGACACCCACCACAGCCAGTAGAACACCGTCCAGTTGCGGGTGAAGGCACCGTCGCCGGCCGGGTCGGTGAACAGGCTCATGTGCACGTAGTTCTGGATCATCAGGCCAATCGAGTTGGCGGTGTTGTTGATGGTGAACTGGGTCGGGCCGACCAGCAGGATCACCGCGGCGAACACCAGCGCGCCGATGCACACCATCTTGCTCAGGCGCTGCAGGCCGCCATCGATGCCGATGTAGGAACTGAGCGAGAACATCACTGCCACGCCACCGATCACCAGCAGCTGCACGGTGAAGGTGTCCGGGGTGCCGGCCAGGTCGTGCAGGCCGCGGGTGAGGGTGGAGGCGGTGAGTGCCAGCGACACGGTCAGCGCGCCCATCATGGTCAGCAGGAAGATCAGGTCGACGCTACGGCCTACCGGCCCGGTAGCCTTGAAGCCGGTCACCGCTTCGACGATCGAGGCCAGGTTCAGGCCGCTGTTCTTGCGCACATGGAAGTGGTAGGCCATGGCCAGCGAGGCCAGGGCATAGATCGACCAGGCGCTGATGCCCCAGTGGAAGAACGAGTAGCCAACGCTGTACTCGAGCGCCTTGGGGCTGGCCGCGGCGATGTTCAGGCCTGGGGTCTGGTAGTAGTAGGCCCATTCCATCACGCCCCAGTACAGGGTCGACGAGCCCATGCCGGCGCAGATGAACATGAACACCCAGGTGGCGGTGGCGTATTCAGGCTTGCCGCTGCCCAGGCGGATGTTGCCGTACTTGCTGAAGGCCAGGTACAGCACGGCCAGGGTACTGCCGAACACCAGCACCTGCACGCTGGTACCGAAGGTGCGGGTGGACAGTTCGAACAACTGGTTGGCGGCGCTTTCCGCCTGGGCGGGGAAGGCTGCAAGGCCGATCACGGTGAGCAGCACGGCAATCAGGCTCACGGTAATCAGGAACACATCAATCTTTTTATTCTTGTGCGACATCATCGTCTCCTGGGACGTTGGCGTACTTGTTTTGCCCGGCAGGCATCCGGGGTGTTGCAGTACCACTCCTTCCTTGGTCGTTAACCTATAGTTTACGAATATCTAATGGTTAACAGATTTTGCATACAATCCGCGCCGCTCGCAAGAGCCAAAGGGCCGATTGTCAGACACTTCTGACAATCGGCCCTGATGGATCAGGCCTCGACCAGCGCGGTGATGGCCTGGCCCACTTGCTGGGTGGACTGCTGCCCGCCCATGTCGCGGGTCACGTCACCGGCGGCGATGACCTGCTCGATGGCCTTGAGGATGTCGTCGTGGGCGGCGCGATAGCGCGGGTCGGCGCCGTCGTTGCCGAGGAAGTCGAGCATCAGCGCACCGGACCAGATCATCGCGATCGGGTTGGCGATGTTCTTGCCGTAGATGTCCGGCGCCGAACCGTGCACCGGTTCGAACAGCGACGGGAACTTGCGCTCGGGGTTGAGGTTGGCCGATGGCGCGATGCCGATGGTGCCGGCGCAGGCTGGGCCGAGGTCGGAGAGGATGTCGCCGAACAGGTTCGAGGCCACCACCACGTCGAAGCGGTCCGGTTGCAGCACGAAGCGCGCGCAGAGGATATCGATGTGCTGCTTGTCCCAGCTGATTTCCGGATAATTGGCAGCCATCGCCGCCGTGCGCTCGTCCCAGTACGGCATGCTCACGGCCATGCCGTTGGACTTGGTGGCCGAGGTGACATGCTTGCGCTGGCGGGTCTGTGCCACATCGAAGGCGTACTTGAGGATACGGTCGACGCCGCGGCGGGTGAACACCGACTCCTGCAGCACGAACTCGTTCTCGGTGCCTTCGAACATGCGCCCGCCCAGCGACGAGTACTCGCCCTCGGTGTTCTCGCGAATGACCACGAAGTCGATGTCACCTGGCTCACGGCCAGCCAGTGGGCAAGGTACGCCGGGGAACAGGCGCACCGGGCGGATGTTCACGTACTGGTCGAAGTCGCGGCGGAACTTGAGCAGTGAGCCCCACAGGGAGATGTGGTCCGGTACCTTGTCAGGCCAGCCCACTGCGCCGAAGTACAGGGCGTCGAAACCTTTGAGCTGTTCGAACCAGTCGTCCGGCATCATCTTGCCGTGGGCCAGGTAGTAATCGCAGCTGGCCCACTCGAAGAACTCGAAGCTGATGTCCAGGCCGTGCTTGCGCGCAGCGGCCTCGACCACGCGAATGCCTTCAGGCAGTACTTCGTTGCCGATGCCATCGCCGGGGATTGCCGCGATTCTGAAAGTCTTGCTCATGGGGTGCACTCGTTGTCTAGGGAACAGGTGCTGGCCATGCTATAAGGGCTTGATCCGGAGATAATCTAGCCATTCATGGATTCTTGGAACACGCTACGTGAATAATCTGCCCAACCTCGACGACCTCAACATCTTCCTGCAAGTGGCCAGGCGCGCCAGCTTCGCGGCCGTGGCCGATGAGCTGGGCATGTCGGCGGCGTACATCAGCAAGCGCATTCGCATGCTCGAGCAAACCCTGGAAGTGCGCCTGTTGCACCGCACCACCCGGCGGGTGACGGTGAGCGAGGAGGGCGAGCGGGTGTACCAGTGGGCGTTGCAGATTTTCGATGCGGTGCAGCGCATGGGTGATGACATAAGCGCCCAGCACCGCGAGCCGGCCGGGCAACTGCGCATCGCCAGCAGCCTGGGCCTGGGCCGGCGCTTCGTGGCGCCAGCCTTGTCGGAGCTGGCCGAGCGCTACCCGCGGCTGGACATTCGCCTGGACGTGCATGACCGCCTGGTGGACCTGATCGCCGAAGGCGTCGACCTGGATATCCGCGTGGGCAACGCCATCGCCCCCAACCTGATTGCCAAGCCGCTGGCGCGCAACCGCCGGGTGCTGTGCGCCGCGCCGGCGTACCTGGCCCGGCGCGGCACGCCCAAGGTGCTGGGCGATCTGGCCAGCCATGACTGCCTGGTGATCAAGGAGCGCGACCACCCGTTTGGCGTGTGGCAGCTGATGGGCCCGGAGGGTGAGGAGGGGGTGCGGGTGACCGGCGGTTTGTCGAGCAACCATGGCGAAGTGGCGCACCAGTGGTGCCTGGACGGGCGCGGGATATTGCTGCGTTCCTGGTGGGATGTGCACGACAGCCTGCAGGACGGGCGCCTGGTGCAGGTGCTGGAGGACTATCACCAGCCGGCGGATATCTGGGCGGTGTACACCACTCCGCTGGCCAGTTCGGCCAAGGTGCGAGTGGCAGTGGACTTTTTCCGGCAGTACTTTGCCGAGCGTTATAGCCTGCCGGGGTAGAGCCTACCTGCAACACCCGCTTTGTGTAGGAGCGGCCTTGTGTCGCGAAAGGGCTGCAAAGCAGCCCCGGCGAAATTAGCGGCAAAGCTGAAAATGTGGGGCCGCTGCGCGCCCCATCGCGACACAAGGCCGCTCCTACAGACATCAAAAGCAGAGACGATTCCTCAGCCCCTTCCTTTGGCCAGATAGGCTGCGAACTCTGCCTCCGGCACCATGCTGCCACCGGTTCCCCACACCAGGTGCGTGGCCCGCTCCATGCGCCCAGCCGACAGGCCCATGCGCGCCAGGTATTCAGGCGATTCAAGCACCTTGACCATGCCCGGCATCCCCGCCAGCGCCGAAGGCTCCAGCCGCGCGTTCTCCTGGTCATGGGCCAGTACCAACAGCCGGTACAGCGCCTCGTCGCTGACCGTGTAATAACCATCGAGCAAACGCTGCATCGCCTTGCCGACAAAGCCGGAAGGGCGGCCCACCGCCAGGCCGTCGGCGGCGGTCAGGTTGTCGATGCCGAAATCCTGCACGCTGGTGGCGTCATGCAAACCGCTATACACCCCCAGGAACATGCAGGGCGAGTGGGTGGGCTCGGCGAAGATACAGTGCACATGGTCGCCCCAGATCAGCTTCAGGCCGAACGCCACGCCACCCGGGCCGCCGCCGACCCCGCAGGGCAGGTAGACGAACAGCGGGTGCTCGGCATCCACCTTGATACCCGCGGCCTCGAACTGGACGGCCAGCCGCTCGGCCGCCACGGCATAGCCGAGGAACAGGTGTGGCGAGTTCTCGTCGTCGACGAAGTAGCAGCTCGGGTCCGCCGCCGCCTGCTGGCGCCCTTGCTCCACTGCCACGCTGTAGTCGCTTTCGTACTCGACCACCTTCACGCCATGGGCGCGCAGCTTGTCCTTCTTCCACTGGCGGGCATCGGCCGACATGTGCACGGTCGCCTGAAAGCCCAGCCTGGCGCTCATGATGCCGATCGACAGGCCGAGGTTGCCGGTCGAGCCGACCGCAACCTTGTACTGGCTGAAGAATTGCCGGGCCTGGTCGCTGGCCAGTTCCCGGTAATCGCTGTCGAGGTTGATCAGGCCGGCTGCCAGGGCAAGGTCTTCGGCATGCTTGAGCACTTCATGAATACCGCCGCGGGCCTTGATCGAACCGGAGATCGGCAGCTCGCTGTCGGCCTTGAGCCAGAGCGAACCGCTGGCTGGCAGGCCCGCTTCCTGCAGCAAGGTGGCGTGCAGGGTGGGCAGCGGGCGCAGTGGCGACTCGATGATGCCGCCGGTGGCGGCGGTATCCGGGAACACGCTGGCCAGGTACGGGGCAAAGCGTGCCAGGCGGGCACTGGCGGCACTGACATCGGCGGCGTTCAGGCCGACATCGGCCAGGGCCTGGGCGGCAGGGGCAATGTGCGGGTTGAACCAACGGGTTTCGCGCAGGGCCACCAGGTCTTCGATCAGGGGGTGGGAGCTGCACCATGCTTGCAGTGTCTTGCCGTGAATCATGCTGGTTTTTCCTGTTGGTTGATGATGACCCGGGGGGCGCATTCTTCTGGCCTGCGCAGGCCCTTGTAGGAGCGGCCTTGTGTCGCGAAAGGGCTGCAAAGCAGCCCCGGCAATTTGTGCATCTGCGCTGAAACCCTGGGGCTGCTTTGCAGCCCTTTCGCGACACAAGGCCGCTCCTACAACCGACCGCGTGAGGTCAGGGAGCGCGCTCATTCGGCCTGTTGTGCAATCAATGCCAGGCAGCGCTGCACGATCGGGCTCACATCGCCCTTGCGTCGGCTGAGGATGATCGGGCTGACGGCGCCGCTGTCGAGCAGGCTTACATATTCGATATCGGTGCGGTGCTGCTGCTGCACCGACGCCGGCACCAGGGTGACGCCTACGCCGACGGCCACCAGGCCGATGGCGGTCTGCAGTTCGTTGGCCCACTGGCTGACGCGGATGCTCATGCCGTGGTGGGCGAACAGTGCCAGCACATGGTCGGCATAGCTGGGCCGCGGGTTGGCCGGGTAGAGGATGAACGCCTCGCCAGCCAGCTGGGCAAGGGTAAGCGGGCTGCTCGCCAGCGGGTGGCCCTTGGGCAGTACAGCCACCAGCGGGTCCTCGCACAGCACTTGCTGGTGAATGGCCGGGTCATCGATGCGAATGCGCCCGAAGGCGATGTCGATGCGCCCGCTTTTCAGCGCCTCCACCTGCTGCAGCGTGGTCATCTCGTTCAGGCCCAGTTCCAGCTCGCTGTCCTGGCGCAGCTCGCGGATCAGCTCCGGCAGCACCTTGTACAGGGTCGAGGGGGCAAAGCCGATCCCCAGCCACTGGCGCTGGCCCTGGCCGATGCGACGGGTGTTGTCGCTGATGTTCTCCAGCTGCTGCAGCACGGTGCAGCTCTGCTCGTAGAAGAAGCGGCCCGCCTCGGTCAGCCGCAGCGGGCGCTCGCGCGCCACCAGCAAGGTACCGAGCTGGTCCTCGAGTTGGCTGATCTGCCGGCTCAGCGGTGGCTGGGCAATGTGCAGCAGCTCGGCGGCGCGAGTGAAGTTCAGGGTTTCGGCCAGGACCTTGAAGTAACGCAGGTGGCGCAGCTCCATCAGACCTCCAGGGTATGGTGGGAGATTCATTCGATATTGGACGGCTATCAGGGTCTCGCGCAATCCTTGAACAAGCAAGTAAATGCACCACTCGGGCCTGCGGCTGGCAGCCCGAAACAACGGGACCTGGCAACAATGACAAGCGCGCTGATTGAACGTATAGAGGCAATTATCGTCGACCTGCCGACCATTCGCCCGCACAAGCTGGCGATGCACACCATGCAGCAGCAGACCCTGGTGGTATTGCGTGTTCGCTGCAGTGATGGCGTGGAAGGCATCGGCGAGGCCACCACCATCGGCGGCCTGGCCTATGGCTACGAAAGCCCCGAAGGCATCAAGGCCAACATCGATGCGCACCTGGCGCCGGCGCTGATCGGCCTGGCGGCAGACAACATCAACGCCGCCATGCTCAAGCTGGACAAGCTGGCCAAGGGCAACACCTTTGCCAAGTCGGGTATCGAGAGCGCCTTGCTCGATGCCCAGGGCAAGCGCCTGGGCCTGCCGGTCAGCGAACTGCTGGGTGGCCGCGTGCGCGACAGCCTGGAAGTGGCCTGGACCCTGGCCAGCGGCGACACCGCCCGTGACATCGCCGAAGCCCTGCACATGCTGGAGATTCGCCGGCATCGGGTGTTCAAGCTGAAGATCGGCGCCAACCCGTTGGCCCAGGATCTCAAGCACGTGATGGCGATCAAGCGCGAGCTGGGCGACAGTGCCAGCGTGCGGGTCGACGTCAACCAGTACTGGGACGAATCCCAGGCCATCCGTGCCTGCCAGGTGCTTGGCGACAACGGCATCGACCTGATCGAGCAACCGATTTCGCGCATCAACCGCAGCGGCCAGGTGCGCCTGAACCAGCGCAGCCCGGCGCCGATCATGGCCGACGAGTCGATCGAAAGCGTCGAGGACGCCTTCAGCCTGGCCGCCATTGGCGCGGCCAGCATCTTCGCCCTGAAAATAGCCAAGAACGGTGGCCCGCGCGCCGTGCTGCGCACCGCGCAAATCGCCGAGGCTGCCGGCATCGCCCTGTATGGCGGGACCATGCTCGAAGGCTCGATCGGCACCCTGGCTTCGGCTCACGCCTTCCTGACCCTGCGCCAGCTCACCTGGGGCACCGAGCTGTTCGGGCCGCTGCTGCTGACCGAAGAAATCGTCAACGAGCCGCCGCAGTACCGCGACTTCCAGCTGCACATTCCACGTACCCCAGGCCTGGGCCTGACCCTGGACGAACAGCGCCTGGCGCGCTTCGCCCGCTGCTGAGTCACGCTGGCTGAAAGAACACACAACCCCTGTGGGAGCGGCTTTAGCCGCGAAGCAGGCGACGCGGTGGATGGCACGGGCTTCGCCCGTGTTCGCGCCAAATCAGAGAAAGGAGATACCAGCATGCTGTTCCACGTGAAGATGACCGTGAAACTGCCGGTCGACATGGACCCGGCCAAGGCCGCCCGGCTCAAGGCCGACGAAAAGGAACTGGCCCAGCGCCTGCAGCGCGAAGGCATTTGGCGCCACTTGTGGCGCATTGCCGGGCACTACGCCAACTACAGCGTGTTCGACGTGCCCAGCGTCGAGGCGCTGCACGACACCCTGATGCAGCTGCCGCTGTTCCCGTACATGGACATCGAGGTCGACGGCCTGTGCCGGCACCCCTCGTCGATTCACAGCGACGACCGCTGAGTCGCACCTGTCTACCTGACAAGAACAAGATGAGGCAAGCACGATGACCGTGAAAATTTCCCATACTGCCGATGTTCAGGCGTTCTTCAAGGAAGTGGCCGGCCTGGGCCATGCCGAAGGCAACCCACGCTTCAAGCAGATCATCCTGCGTGTGCTGCAGGACACTGCACGCCTGGTCGAAGACCTGGAAATCACCGAAGACGAGTTCTGGCATGCCGTCGACTACCTCAACCGCCTGGGTGGCCGTAACGAAGCCGGCCTGCTGGCGGCGGGGCTGGGCATCGAGCACTTC
Source organism: Pseudomonas sp. B5(2017) (assembly GCF_002112825.1). NCBI lineage: Bacteria > Pseudomonadati > Pseudomonadota > Gammaproteobacteria > Pseudomonadales > Pseudomonadaceae > Pseudomonas > Pseudomonas sp. B5(2017). The sequence goes on along the minus strand of NZ_NEIR01000013.1, from coordinate 31,432 downwards.
CTCGACCTGCTGCAGGATGCCAAGGACGCCGAGGCCGGCCTGACTGGCGGCACCCCGCGCACCATCGAAGGCCCGCTGTATGTGGCGGGGGCGCCGCTGGCGCAGGGCGAAGCGCGCATGGACGACGGCAGCGACCCGGGCGTGGTGATGTTCCTCCAGGGCCAGGTGTTCGATACCGAAGGCAAGCCGTTGGCCGGCGCCACCGTTGACCTGTGGCACGCCAACACCAAGGGCACCTATTCGTACTTCGACTCGACCCAGTCCGAGTACAACCTGCGCCGGCGCATCATCACCGATGCCGAAGGGCGTTACCGCGCGCGCTCCATCGTGCCGTCGGGGTATGGCTGCGACCCGCAGGGGCCAACCCAGGAATGCCTGGACCTGCTTGGCCGTCACGGCCAGCGCCCGGCGCACGTGCACTTCTTCATCTCCGCGCCGGGGCACCGCCATCTGACCACGCAGATAAACCTGGCTGGCGACAAGTACCTGTGGGATGACTTTGCCTATGCCACCCGTGACGGGCTGGTCGGCGAGCTGCGCTTTGTCGAGGATGCGGCGGCGGCGCGTGATCGCGGTGTAGAGGGCGAACGCTTTGCCGAACTGGCGTTCGACTTCCACCTGCAGGCGGCCAAGGCGCCGGACGCCGAGGCGCGCAGCCACCGCCCGCGTGCGTTGCAGGGGGCCTGAGTGGTGTTATTGCTCCGGTTGTAGAGGTCGTTGTGGGAGCGGGTTTACCCGCGAAGAATGCGACACGGTGTATGGCACCGGCTGTGCCGGTGTTCGCGGGTGAACCCGCTCCCACAGGGGCCTGCTAAATCAATGAGTGATGTGCTTGTGATGGTTTTGCCTGGGCCTTTCCGTGCGGGGAGGGTCTGGGCTTTTTGCTGCCAGGGGCTGTTGATCTAGAATCCGCCTTTTTACCCGAGCCCCCGCACCATGCTGCCCATCGAACTGCTGGCAACCACTGCCGACCAGGCCCCGCTGATTCGCAACCTCTACCAGTTCTACGCCTACGAGTCCTCGGACTGGGAGCAGGAAGACGTCGAAGTGGACGGCCGCTTCTATATCCATGACGAGCACCTGCAACGTTACTGGCAGGCCGATGGCTGGGGCGCGTACCTGGTGCTGGCAGATGGTTTCATCGCCGGTTTCGTGCTGGTCGAACGCAGCGAGCTGCCGGGCATCGACGCGTTCGAACTGGCCGACCTGTTCATCCTGAAAAAGTACCGCCGACAGGGCATCGGCCGGGCGGTGGCATTGCAACTGCTGGGCGGCGAGGGCGACTGGCTGATGCGCTGCTACGCCCAGGACATGCCTGCCGTGGCCTTCTGCGATGCCGTGCTGGCCGAGCTGTCGCGCCCGGCGCAGCCCATAGCCCTGGATGACGAACCGGGCTTGCTCAATTTCCTGGTGACGGGCGCCCGCCATTGAGGGGTTGCCAGCCTTCGTTCGCAAATTGAAGGGATCGTGGCTTTTTGTGAGCCACTTCACAAAATCGTCATCGGAGGCATAATGCCACCAATCCTTTTCACGCCTTTCGAAGGCCCAGGTAAAGTTCATGTCGCTAGTCGCAAGCCCCGACATCATGTACCGGCTGTTGATCCAGAGTGTGGTGGACTATGCCTTCTACCTGCTCACCCCTGAAGGAATCGTCGCCAACTGGAACCCCGGCGCCCAGCGCGCCAAGGGCTACCTTGCCGAGGAAATCGTCGGCCAGCACTACTCGTTGTTCTACACCGATACCGAGCGCGCCGCCGGGCTGCCCGCGCTCAACCTTGAGCAGGCGCGCAGCACCGGGCGCTTCGAAGAGACCGGTTCGCGCGTGCGCAAGGACGGCACGACCTTCCATGCCCATGTGGTGATCGATGCGGTGTACGACGATGCCGGGCAACTGGTGGGCTTCGCCAAGGTCACCCGCGACATTTCCGAGCACCACCGGCAAGAGCTGGAACTGCTGCAGGCCAAGGAACTGGCCGAGCAGTACAGCCAGGAAATGACCAAGCTGTCGCAGTTCCTTGATTCGGTGATTGCCAACATCCCCGCCAGCGTCATTGTCCAGGACCTGGAAAGCCAGCGCATCCTGCTGGCCAACCAGCAGGCCGAACGCCTGTTCGGCGGGCCGCAGCGCAGCATGACCGGGCAGTTGCCCGGCGAATGCCTGGCACCGGGTGCTGCCGGTTACCTGGAACAGCAACTGGCCCGTGGCGCCCGCAGCACCAAGGGCCATGCCGCCGAAACCCGGGTCGACACGGCCTGCGGCCCACGCACCCTGCGCAGCCGCACCTTGCTCAGCCAGAACCGTGAAGGCCAGGCCGACTACGTGCTGTTCGTTGCCGAAGACGCCACCGAAGAGCTGGCCGCCCACGCGCAGATCCACCACATGGCGCACCACGATGCGCTGACCGGGCTGCCCAACCGCACCCTGTTCAACGAACGCCTGCGCCAGGCGCTGGTGCGTGACAGCGAGCACGCCAAGCTGACCGCCGCCCTGTGCCTGGACCTGGACAACTTCAAGAACATCAACGATTCGCTGGGCCACGCCTTTGGCGACAAGCTGCTGCGCGCGCTGGGCAAGCGCCTGCGGCGCGAACTGCGCGAACACGACACCCTGGCCCGCCTGGGCGGCGACGAGTTTGCCGTGGTGCTGACCGGCCTGGAGGGCCGGGAGGCCGCATGCAACACTGCGCAGCGCCTGATCAACGCGATCTGCCCACCGTTCCAGATCGAGGGGCACCAGTTCACGGTGGGGGTGAGCATCGGTATTGCCATTGCGCCTGATGACAGCGACCAGGCCGAGCAACTGCTGGGCTACGCCGACATGGCGCTGTACGAGGCCAAGCGCAATGGCCGCAACCGCTACGAGTGCTTCAACGTCGAACTGGACGTCGCCGCCCGCCAGCGCCGCCTGGTGGAAACCGACCTGCGCACCGCGCTGCACCTGGGCCAGTTGCAGCTGCACTACCAGCCGGTGGTCGACCAGCAGACCAGCAGCGTTACCGGCTATGAGGCGTTGCTGCGCTGGGAGCACCCGACCCGTGGCATGGTCATGCCCATGGACTTCATCCCCATCGCCGAGGAAACCGGGCTGATCCACGAACTGGGCAACCGGGCGCTGAACCTGGCCTGCCAGGAGGCGGCCAGTTGGGACAGTGAGCAGACAGTGTCGGTCAACCTGTCGGCGGTGCAGTTCAAGAATGCCAACCTGGTGCACACCGTGGCCCTGGCGCTGGCCGACTCAGGCCTGCCGCCACAGCGGCTGGAGCTGGAGGTCACCGAGTCGGTGCTGTTGGGCAACAGCGAGGAGAACGTGCGTACCCTGCGTGCACTGAAGGACCTGGGCGTGTCCATTTCGCTGGACGATTTCGGCACCGGGTATTCCTCGCTGGGCTACCTGCGTTCGTTCCCGTTCGACCGGATCAAGATCGACAAGTCGTTCGTGCATGACATGTGCGACAGTCGCGAGGCGATGTCGATCATCCGCGCCATTACCGACCTGTCCAACAGCCTGATGATCAAGACCACGGCCGAGGGGGTTGAGTCGGAAGAGCAGATGCGCCGGTTGGCGGCGGAGGGGTGCTCGCACTTCCAGGGTTACCTGTACGGGCGACCGGCACCGGCGAACGAGCGGTTGAAGCAGGTCGTGACGCCAATATAACGGCCTACGCGGCCCATTGTGGGAGCGGCCTTGTGTCGCGATTGGGGCGCGCAGCGCCCCCATCATTTTCAGCTTCGCCGCAAAAATTGCCGGGGCCGCTTTGCGGCCCTTTCGCGACACAAGGCCGCTCCCACAGAGATCGTGTCAGCTTTCAGATATTGAGCCGCAATCAGCTGTTCCAGTCCGGCGCAAACGCCGGGCTCACCACCCGCTGGTCCTTCGGCAACCCGGCGATCGCCGCGCGGTCCTCGTCATCCAGTTGCACGTTCGACGCCGCCAGGTTGGCCAGCTGGTTCTCGCGGCTGCCGGCCTTGGGGATCACCGCCACGCCGTCCTGGTCCAGCAACCACTTCAGCGCCACCTGGCTGGGCAGTACGCCATGCTTGCGGGCGATCGCCTGGATCACCGGCTGCGCCGCCGCCTGCCCACGGGCCAGCGGGGTGTAGGCGGTGAGCAGCAGGTCGTGGCGACGGGCATAGTCCAGCAGCGGTTGCTGGCCGAGCAGCACGTGGTATTCCACCTGGATCGCCGACAATGGCGCGCCCAGGGTTTCCACCACCTGGCGCAGCAGCCCCAGCGGGAAGTTGGCCACGCCGATGCTGCGCGCCTTGCCCTCGTCACGCAGGGCCACCAGGGTTTCGATGCTGCGGGCCAGGTCCCAGTCCTGGCCGGGCCAGTGGATGTGGAACAGGTCGACCTGCTCGGTACCCAGCGCGCGCAGGCTGTCCTCCAGCGACTGGCGCATGGCCTTGGGCGCCAGGCGATCCCACCATACCTTGGTGGTCAGGTGAATCTGCTCGCGCGGTACATCGCTGTCGCGCAGGGCCTGGCCGACGGCGGCTTCGTTGTCATAGGCAGTGGCGGTGTCGATGTGCCGGTAACCCACTTCAAGCGCCTGGCGCACGGCCTGGGTGCACTCGCTGCCGGTCATTGGCCAGGTGCCCAGGCCGATCGCGGGCAGGTCCAGGCCGTTTCGGGTGGTGAGCCTTTGCATGTAAATTCCTTGTAGGGTGGGCAGGGTTCGCATTCGATGGTCGGCGATCAGCACGGCACGGGCCATGCGCGCGGGGCGGAAAGTGGTCGATCAGCGAACAGAAATTGCAGTCGGCCTTGGCTGGCGGCAATTGAACTTCCTTATTCTTCGGCATCTCTTCTAGAATCCGAGCTGTTGCATCCGCCAGGCAACGCCTGCGCGGCCTTCCCTGGGCGCCGCATCCAGCCGCGCCGTCATCGAGAGTGCCATGAGTTCCAGCACACCGCTGTCCGGAGTCAACCAACCCCTGCGCGGCATCGCCCTGGTGGTGGTGGCGACGTTCCTGTTCGCCAGTCACGATGCCCTGTCCAAGTTCCTCGGCGGCCTGTACCCGATCATCATGGTGGTTTGGGCGCGGTATGTGGTGCACACGCTGTTGATGGCCGGCATCTTCCTGCCCAAGGCCGGCCTCAACGTGCTGCGCACCCGCCGCCCGCTGTTGCAGACGTTACGTGCCCTGAGCCTGTTGAGTACCAGCCTGCTGTTCACCACCGGCCTGCAGTACTTGCCGCTGGCCGAGGCCACGGCGGTCAACTTCCTGGCCCCGGTGCTGGTCACCGCGCTGTCGGCGCCGTTGCTGAAGGAGCGGGTGACGGTGGGGCAGTGGGTGGCGGTGGTGATGGGCTTCATCGGTGTGCTGGTGGTGGTGCACCCGGGCGGGGCGATGTTCACCCCGGCCATCCTGTATCCGTTCGGTTCGGCGCTGGGCTTCTGCTTCTATCAGTTGCTGACGCGCATCCTGGCCGCGCATGACAGCCCGACCACCAGCAACTTCTATGCGGGGTTGTGCAACACCCTGGCGATGAGTGCGCTGGTGCCGTTCTTCTGGCAGATGCCGCGTTGGGACCATGCGCTGCTGATGCTGGCGCTGGGTGGCTTTGGCATGACTGCGCACCTGCTGCTGACCCAGGCCTTTCGCCATGCGGCACCGGCCTTGCTGGCGCCGTTCAGTTATTGCCAGATCGTGTTTGCCGGGTTGCTTGGGTTGGTTGTCTATAGCCAGGTGCCGGATACCCTGAGCCTGGTGGGCATCTCGGTGATCTGCCTCAGTGGGCTGGGGGCGGCGTGGATGCAGCGGGGTAAGTGACAACCTGTAGTGGCCTCTTCGCGGGTAAACCCGCTCCCACAGGTACAGCGCAGTCCGTGGACAGGGCGCTGTACCTGTGGGAGCGGGTTCACCCGCGAAAGGGCCCTCAAACGCGACCCTTCAACAACGCCTGTAACGAATCGTCAAAGTCGCGCAAGGCATCCGCCTGCACCGCCCGTTCATCCTCGGCCACCCGCGCCACATCGCCCAGGCGCTTGCTGGCCCGCCCTTCAGCACGGCCGATATAGGTCAGCTGGTCATCGAAAAAGCGCGCTACCACCCGGCTTTCGATATCCGCGCTGGCCAAACGGCTTTCGGTGTCCAGCAGCACGATCACATCCGGGTGGTCGCCCAGCAGCGTGTCCAGGTCGTCATAGAAGGTCACTTCGGCAAACTGCTGCGCCAGTGACCGCGCCAGCCAGTCATACGCCTGGCTCTCGCTGCCAAGGGTCGCAACAGGGGCACGCTGGCCCTGGGTCGGCGCGGCTGCCTGGGTGCGATGGCTGCCGAGGTATTCGAGGGTTGCTTCGGCGTCACGCCCCAGCAGCACGGCCACCCGTTGGCCGGGGGCCAGGGCGACACTGGAAATGGCCGTGGCCGAATAGAAGTGCCCGTAGGGCTGCGCGTCGGTAGCGGCAGGGCTGGCACAACCGCCAAGGGCGGCCAGCAAGGCGAGCAGGGCAGCGATCATGCCGGTTTTCATGGGAGGCCTCATCAATCAGCGAATGCCGCCATCTTCCGCCCGGGCTGGCCGCAGCGGAACTTGATGGCATTCATGGTGGCTATCGATGAGGTCGATGCATCACTGCGTGGCCATGAACTGCAGGATGCGCTCGCGCAGCCAGCGCTCGGCCGGGTCATTGTCCTGGGCGCCGCTCCAGACCATCGACAGTTCGGCCTCGGTGATGTCGAACGGCGCCGGGTCGGCGCGCAGGCTGCCGTCGTCGGCCAGGGCGCAGGCGGCATAGTCCGGCACCGTGGCGATCAGCTCGGTGTTGCGCAGCAGGGCGCGCAGGCTGCCGAACTGCGGCACCGCCAGCACCACCTTGCGGCAGCGGCCGATGCGCGCCAGGTCGAGGTCGATATTGCCGCTCATGTCGCCGGAAAACGACACCATTACATGCGGGCGGGCGCAGTATTCGTCGAGGGTCAGCGGGCCCGGGCGGTCATCGGCGCGAAGCACCCGCACGCCGATGTTGCGCAGCTTGCGGCGCTTGGCGGTGGCCGGCAGGTCCGTGGTGTAACTCACGCCCACCGAGATCTCGCCGCTGGCCAGCAGCCCCGGCATCAGCAGGAAGTTGGCCCGGCGCACCACCACGCTGATGTTCGGGGCATCTTCGCGCAGGGCCTGCAGCAGGGCCGGGAACAGGCCGAACTCGGCATCGTCAGACAGGCCCAGGCGGAACACGTTGCAGCTGTTGACCGGGTCGAACTCGCGGGCGCGGCTGATGGCGGCGGAAATCACATCCATGGCCGGCCCCAGCTCGGCGAAGATCTGCATGGCCCGTGGCGTGGGCTCCATGGCCCGGCCGTTGCGGATCAGCAGCGGGTCGTCGAACAGCTCGCGCAGGCGGGCAAGGGCGGCGCTGACGGTGGGCTGGGTGATGAACAGCTTTTCGCCGACCCGGGTCAGGTTGCGTTCGATCATCAGGGCTTCGAACAGTACCAGCAGGTTCATGTCGACGCGGCGCAGGTCGTTGCGGTTCATGAGGGGGGCGGGTTCCGGAGTAGAGGGGGTGGCGGTGTATTGAAGCATGTGGCCAGCCTGGTTGCCTTGTATGGATGTGCCGGCCTCTTCGCGGGTAAACCCGCTCCCACAGGATCACCACAGGTCTTGAGGGCTGTACCGTACCTGTGGGAGCGGGTTTACCCGCGAAGAGGCCGGCACAGGAAGGCTGACAGAGCCAACCTATCACCCCTCAATAGCCACTCTATTAGAACTCTGTCCAAGCTCGGCTAGTCTTTCCCCTGGCCCCGCGAATTCCGCGAGCGGGCGGCGTGTCAGCACTTGCGTGCAAGACCGCACCAACCCCGTCGTGACAGCTTCGCAAGCCCCGTGTAGACCTGATGAGGGGTAGCACGAGCCCACGCGCTCGGCTGAAAGAACACCTGGCAAAGACCGGAAATCTGGATAACCGACCCAAAGGTACCCGCAGATGTCGAACGAATCGAAATGCCCGTTCCATCAAACCGCAGGTGGCGGCACCACCAACCGTGACTGGTGGCCTGACCAGCTCAACCTGAGAATTCTTCACCAACATTCCTCCAAGTCCGACCCGATGGACCCGGGTTTCGACTATGCCAAGGCGTTCAAGAGCCTCGACTTCCAGGCCCTGAAGAAAGACCTGAACGCCTTGATGACCGACTCCCAGGACTGGTGGCCCGCCGACTTCGGCCACTATGGCCCGCTGTTCATCCGCATGGCCTGGCACAGCGCCGGTACCTACCGCATCGGCGATGGCCGGGGTGGTGCAGGCTCTGGCCAGCAGCGCTTCGCCCCGCTCAACAGTTGGCCGGACAACGTCAGCCTGGACAAGGCCCGGCGCCTGCTGTGGCCGATCAAGCAGAAGTACGGCAACAAGATTTCCTGGGCCGACCTGATCGTGCTCACCGGCAACGTCGCCCTCGAATCCATGGGCTTCAAGACCTTCGGCTTCTCCGGCGGGCGTGCCGACGTGTGGGAGCCGGACGAAGATGTGTACTGGGGTTCGGAAAAGGTCTGGCTGGGCGGAGACATTCGTTATGGCAATGAGCAGGTCAAGGCCCAGCCGCCAGGCCAGGGTGACCTGGTAGCAGAGCCAGCCAAGCACCCAGAGGAGCAAAGCCGGGACCTGTCCGGCGAGCGTAACCTGGAAAACCCCTTGGCTGCTGTGCAGATGGGCCTGATCTACGTGAACCCGGAAGGCCCGGACGGCAACCCCGACCCGGTGGCCTCGGGCAAGGACATCCGTGACACCTTCGGCCGCATGGCCATGAACGATGAAGAAACCGTGGCGCTGATTGCCGGTGGCCACGCCTTCGGCAAGACCCACGGTGCCGGCCCTGCCGACAACGTCGGCCCGGAACCGGAAGCTGCAGGCCTGGAGCTGCAGGGGTTGGGTTGGGCCAACAAGTTCGGCAGCGGCAAGGGTGGCGATACCATCACCAGCGGCCTGGAAGTGACCTGGACTTCGACCCCCACCCGATGGAGCAACGAGTACCTCAACAACCTGTTCAACTTCGACTGGGAACTGACCAAGAGCCCGGCCGGTGCCCACCAGTGGCGGCCGAAGGAGGGCAAGGGGGCAGGCACCGTGCCGGATGCCCATGACCCGGCCAAGCGCCACGCGCCTTCCATGCTCACCTCCGACCTGGCGCTGCGCTTCGACCCGATCTACGAGCCGATCGCCCGCCGCTTCAAGGACAACCCTGACCAGCTGGCAGACGCCTTCGCCCGTGCCTGGTACAAGCTGATCCACCGCGACATGGGCCCATTGGCGCGCTACCTGGGCCCGGAAATGCCCAACGAAGAGCTGCTGTGGCAAGACCCGCTGCCAAAAGTCGACCACCCACTGGTGGGTGAGCAGGACATTGCCGCGCTCAAGGCCAAGGTGCTGGCGGCGGGCCTGAGCGTTGGCGAGCTGGTGGCCACAGCTTGGGCGGCGGCGTCGACCTTCCGCGGTTCGGACAAGCGTGGCGGGGCCAATGGCGGCCGCCTGCGCCTGGCGCCGCAGAAGGACTGGCCGGCGAACCAGGGCACAGGCAAGGTGCTGGCGGCGCTGGAGAAGATCCAGGCCGAGTTCAATGCCGGTGGCAAGAAAGTCTCCCTGGCCGACCTGATCGTTCTGGCTGGCGCCGCCGCAGTGGAAAAGGCTGCCAAGGACGCCGGGCACAACGTCAGCGTGGCGTTCCGCCCGGGGCGTACCGATGCCTCCCAGGCGCAGACCGACGTCGAGTCGTTCGCCGTGCTGGAGCCGCTGGCCGATGGCTTCCGCAACTTCACCAAGGCCCGCTACAGCGTCAAGGCCGAGAAGCTGCTGCTGGACAAGGCGCAGTTGTTGACCCTGACCGCGCCGGAAATGACCGTGCTGATCGGCGGCCTGCGCGTGCTCGGCGCCAACCATGGCGGCAGCCAGCAGGGCGTGTTCACCGACAAGGTCGGTACCCTGAGCAACGACTTCTTCCGCAACCTGCTGGACATGGGCATTGAGTGGAAGCCGACCTCGGCGGATAACGAAACCTTCGAAGGGCGCGACCGCAAGACCGGGCAGGTGAAGTGGACCGGTAGCCGGGTTGACCTGGTGTTCGGCTCCCATGCCCAGTTGCGGGCGTTGAGCGAGGTGTATGGCAGCAGTGATGGCCGGGACAAGTTCGTGCGGGACTTTGTGGCGGCCTGGGAGAAAGTGATGGAGCTGGATCGCTTTGACCTGAAATAGCTTCGTCAGAAATGGGGGCGCTTTGCGCCCCTATCGCGACACAAGGCCGCTCCTACAAGCCATCGCCGAATCCACATGCGGCGCCGAACCTGTAGGAGCGGCCTTGTGTCGCGACAGGGCTGCAAAGCAGCCCCATGCTCTCCGGGGGCTGGACCATTTCAATCTTCCTGTGCAAGCTGATGCACGACAGTGATTGCACACAGAAGGTGATCGTTCGTGAACCCCGAAACCATGCTGGCGGCATTGCCAGGCTACGCCATGTCGGCCGAGTCGATACAGGTGCTGCCCGATGCCAAGGCCTACCGCGCCTGCCTGCTCGAGCGCATCCGCGCCGCAACCCGGCGTATCGTCATCGTTGCGCTGTACCTGCAGGAAGACGAGGCCGGCCAGGAAGTGCTGGATGCCTTGTACCAGGCCAAGGCCGCGCGGCCGGGGCTGGAAATCACCATCGTGGTCGACTGGTTCCGTGCCCGCCGCGGCTTGCTGGGCGCCGGGCGCCAGCCGGGTAACGCCGCCTGGTACCAGGCCCAGCGCCAGCACCATGGGCTGGACATCATCATCCATGGCGTACCGGTGCAGACCCGCGAGCTGTTTGGCGTGTTGCACCTGAAGGGCAGCATCATCGACGACTGCGTGATCTACACCGGCGCCAGCCTTAACAACGTGTACCTGCACCGTTTCGACCGTTACCGCCTGGACCGCTACCACCTGTTCCAGTCACCAGAGCTGGCCGACGCGATGGTCGGGCTGGTGCGGCGCCTGCTGCACCACACCGCCACGCCGCGCCTCGACCTGCCAGAGCCACCCTCCACCCGCAGCCTGCGCGGCGACATCCGGCGCTTGCGCGCGCGGCTGCGGCGCATGGCCTATGAGGCACCGGCCAGCGCAGCGGGGCAGGGCCTGCGGGTTATTCCGCTGTTGGGTGTGGGCCGTGGCAACCCGCTGAACCGGGCACTGTGCGCCTTGCTGGCGGCGGCGCGCACGCAGGTCATCATCAGCACGCCGTATTTCAACCCGCCCCGGGTGCTGATGCGCGAGCTAGACCATGCCCTGGCGCGTGGCGTGCGGGTGGAGCTGATCGTTGGTGACCGCACGGCCAACGACTTCTATATCGCCCCCGGCGAGCCGTTCAGTGCCAGCGGTGCGTTGCCCTACCTGTACGAAGACAACCTGCGCGCCTTCACCCGACGTCGCCACGCTGCGATTGCCAGCGGCCAGCTGCAGGTGCGGATCTGGAATGACCCCGGGCATACCTTTCATGCCAAGGGCGTGTGGGTAGACCAGCGCTATTCGTTGCTGACCGGTAACAACCTGAACCCGCGCGGCTTCAACCTGGATCTGGAGAACGGCCTGCTGATCGATGACCCGCAAGGGCAATGGCTGGGGCCACGGGAGGCAGAGTTGACCGAGTTGCGCCGGCATGCGCCGAAGATCGGCTCGGCAGAGGAGTTGGGGGTCAAGGCCGAGCACCCCAAGGAAGTGCGCAAGTTCCTGCGGCGGCTGCGCTATAGCCGGCTGGAGCCGCTGATCAAGCGGGTGCTCTGAGGGAATTCAAGCGTTTTTGTGGGAGCGGCCTTGTGTCGCGAAAGGGCCGCAAAGCGGCCCCAGACGTTGGTGTTGCTACCAAAATTGCCGGGGCTGCTCTGCAGCCCTTTCGCGACGCAAGGCCGCTCTCATAGAACTGCACATGACTCATTGAATTAGCAGGGACCCTGTGGGAGCGGCTTTAGCCGCGAACACCGGCGCAGCCGGTGCCATGCACCGCGTTGGATTCTTCGCGGCTAAAGCCGCTCCCACAGGGTACGAGGATCGCTTGCGAATTCAGTTATCTGTGCGACAGCGCAGCCCAAAGGGCTGGGCAATCTTCCACAGTGACCGCAGTCAGGCTGCTGCACCTTTGGCCTCAGCCACCTTTGTTTCCTGTTTGCCCCGCGGCTTGAGCCGCGACACCGCAAACAGCACCACCGCCAACCCGACGACCTGATACAGCGAAATCTCCTCGCTCAGGATCGCCCACGATGCCAGCACCGTCAGCACCGGCCCCAGGTTGCCCACTGCCGCAGTATGGGTCGGCCCCAGGCGCTGTATCGCCAGCGCCACCCAGTAGATCGGCAGCACCGTGGAAAACATCGCCATCAACCCGGCATTGGCCCACACTGCGCCCGGCAACTGCCACAACTGCCCGACCGGTGCCACCACCAGGTAATGCGCCAGCACCATCAGCGAGGACGCAGTACCGCACAGCCCGGCCAGGCGCATCGAGCCCATGCGCTTGAGCATCATTCCGGTGCCGGAGTAATACAGCGCGTAGGTCACTGCACTGGCGAACACCCACAGCGAGCCCAGCACTACCTGCTGGCCAGCCCCGGCCACACTGACGTCGTGGACAAAGGCAATGCCCAGCCCCAGGTAGCACAGGCCCATGGCCGACAAGGTGCGCAGGCTTGGCCGCTCACGCAGGGCGATGGCCTGGAACACCAGCACCAGGGTCGGGTAGGTGAACAGAATCAGCCGCTCCAGCCCGGCGCTGATGTACTGCAGGCCATAGAAGTCGAACAGGCTGGCCAGGTAGTAGCCCAGCAGCCCGAGCAACGCGACACGCAGCCCATCGCCCAGGTTGAGCGGTGCGCTGCCCTGACCACGGCTGGCCCATACCAGCCAGGCGAACATCGGCAGCGACAGCCCCATGCGCAATGCCAGCAGGCTGATGGCGTCCACCGGCCCTGCGGCATAGGCGAGCTTGACGAAGATGGCCTTGAAGCTGAAACCCAGGGCCGCCAGCACGGCGTAAAGGGCGCCGCTTTGCAGTTGGCGCTGGATCAGGCTGCGTAATGCGTTCATGGGTACCCGCGGCAGAAGAAAGACAGGGTTATTCTGAACTGAAGGCAGCCCCACTAGCAGCGCTTTATCGAGGAATTGGCGATGAACCTGGCAATGCTGCCCGAACAGCCGCCGTGCGCGCCGAGCAGGAGCTGCCGGCGCGTCGGGTGGCCCTGGCGGAAAGCTGGGCCACCCTGGAGCTACGTTTGTGTTTCCGCGACTGGGAGCGCCTGAGCTCACATGGGCGGCAACTGGTGAGCTTTTTGTCCGGGCAACGGCTTACTGCGCCGGGGCCAGGCGAATACCACTCACCTGCACCTGATCACCGGGCTTGAAGCGGGCATTGGGCGAGCGATAGCGCTGGGTACTGCCGTCGTCATGGCGTACCACGTACGCTGCATCGCTGTGCCCGCTGCCTTGTTGCACGGCGGCGCCGCCAAATGCACCCAGGGCTGCACCGACGATGGCGCCGAACGGGCCACCGAGCGCGGCGCCGACCATCAGGCCGGTGACGCCCCCGGCGCCATAGCCCACCGTGTTGTCGGGGCTTTCCGAGAGCACCTCGTCGGCGCAGGCGGGCAGGGCGATGGACAGGGACATTGCCAGAGGGAGGAGGATATTTCTCATGATGGTTATTTCCGCAAGGCAGGTAGTGGCGAAAGAGAATGGTTCAGCTTTCGTGCCAGCTGGGCAGCCCCTGCAGATGGGCGTGTTGCGCTGGTGCGTTGTCATAACGACAGCGGTTTTTGTGGTGCAAATGACACGCTGATGTCAATATGACATTTCACCCGCATGGGTATTGGCCAGGGCTGGGCTATCATTTGCAGGCTGGTGGTGTAAGGCTCCTCTGAAAAGTCATCACGAGCGCATACAATCGGGCCTTTTCCTCGTTAACCAGATAGGCCAATCCGTTTATGGCGCTTGATCCACCCACGATGCTGACTATCTCGATCGCCCTGGCTGCCGCGGCTGCGTTGTACCTGGCGATCGAGTGGCGCAGCGTTCGCGAGCCGTCGCTGCTGTTCTGGAGCGCAGGCTTTGCCACCATCACGATTGGTTCCACCCTGGCCTTGCTGCGCGGTATCGGTTTGTTGCTGATCGGTATCTGGTTCGCCAACGGCTTGCTGGTGGTGGCGCACTGGTTCTTCCTGATGGGCGTGTTGCGCTTCACCCAGGTGCGGCTGTCGCGTATCTGGTTATCGGTGGTGCTGGTGTGGTTCGCCTTGCTGCTGTTGCCTGTGGGGCCGCAGTGGTCGAAGGTGATGCTGATGGTCAACTCGTTGCTGGTGGCGCTGTTGACGCTCAAGGCCAGTTGGCTTTTGCGGCCGCATGGCAAGTCGCTGAGTGTTGGTGCCGTGCAGTTGCGCTACGTTTTGCTGGTTCATGGGTTGTTCTATGTGGCCAAGGCGATCATTGCGATCACACCGGGTACGCTGATTGACCTGGCCACCTTCGGTGGGTTGATCATTCAGGTTTCGTTGGTCGAAGGTGCGATGGCGATCATGCTGATTGCCTTGTCGATGACCGGCACCGTGCGTTACCGCCGAGAGGAGCGGATTGCCCGTCTGGCGGCCCGGGATCCGTTGACGGCGCTGTACAACCGGCGCGCACTGGAGGTTCGGGCGGGGCCTTTCTTCAAGGCAGTGGATTCAACGCAGCCCGGGGCCTTGCTACTGATCGACATCGACAACTTCAAGCTGGTCAACGACCTGCACGGGCATGTTGCAGGGGACCGCTTGCTGATTGCCCTGAGCGAGATGATTCGCACGGTGCTGCCCGAGCGCTCGCTGGCGGCGCGGCTGGGCGGTGATGAGTTCGTCATTCTGCTGTGTGGTACGAGCAGCGAGCGGGTCATGGAGCTGGGTGGACTGCTGCGCGAGCAGTTTCAGCAGTATGCAAGCAAGACGGTGCCTACGCCGCAGCCGGTCACCTTGAGCATCGGCGCCAACCTGTTCGACCAACCGCCGACGAGCCTGGCAGCCTTGATCGAGCAAGGGGATGTCGCCTTGTACCAGTCCAAGCGCGGTGGGCGCGACAGCATCCGCTTCGTCGAACGGCCGATGGCCGACCTCAGTTAGTAGCAGTTTTGCCTTTGCTTTTGCTTCTAAGCGCCTGAACTATCGCGCGCTTAGAAGCAAATGCCGAAGCAACAACAAGAATGGCGAATCAGGTCACCACCTGGTAGCACGGTACATACGCCGCGCCGCCAGGCAACTTCATCCGATGCTGGTCGACGAACGCCTGCAACAGCCGGCCCAGTGGGTCCAGCACGGCGCTGTCGCCACGGATCTGATACGGCCCGTGTTCCTCGATCAGGCGGATGCCCTTGTCCTTCACGTTGCCGGCGACGATGCCGGAAAACGCCCGGCGCAGGTTGGCGGCCAGTTCGTGGGCCGGCAGCTCGCGGCGCAGGTCGAGGTCGGCCATGGCCTGGTGGGTCGGGTCGAACGGGCGCTGGAAGCTCTCTTCTATCTTCAGCAGCCAGTTGAAGTGGAAGGCATCGTTGCGCTCGCGGCGGAACTGCTTCACCGCCTTGAGCCCTTCGACCATGTGCCGGGCAACTTCCGCCGGGTCATCGATGATGATCTCGTACAAGCGATGCGCCGCTTCACCCAGGGTGGCGCCGACGAACGCGTGCAACTGTTGCAGGTACGGCTCGGCACTGCGCGGGCCGGTGAGTACCACCGGGAACGGCAGGTTCTGGTTGTCCGGGTGCATGAGGATGCCCAGCAGGTAGAGAAACTCCTCGGCCGTGCCGGCACCACCCGGGAAGATGATGATGCCGTGGCCGACACGGACGAAGGCTTCCAGGCGCTTCTCGATGTCCGGCAGGATCACCAGTTCGTTGACGATCGGGTTGGGCGCTTCGGCGGCGATGATGCCCGGCTCGGTCAGGCCCAGGTAGCGGCTGCCGTGCATTCGTTGTTTGGCGTGGGCAATGGTGGCGCCCTTCATCGGGCCCTTCATCACACCCGGGCCGCAGCCGGTGCACACATCCAGCTTGCGCAGGCCCAGCTCGTGGCCGACCTTCTTGGTGTATTGGTATTCCTCACTGCTGATCGAATGGCCACCCCAGCACACCACCATCTTCGGCTCCACGCCCGGGCGCAGGGTGCGAGCGTTGCGCAGCAGGTGGAAGACATAGTCGGTGATGCCCTGGGAGCTTTCCAGGTCGATGCGCTGGCTGGCCAGCTCGCTTTCGGTGTAGACGATGTCGCGCAGGGCGCTGAACAGCATTTCACGGGTGCTGGCGATCATTTCGCCATCGACGAAGGCGTCTGCCGGGGCATTCAGCAGCTCCAGGCGCACGCCGCGGTCCTGTTGATGAATACGCACCTCGAAGTCCTGATAGGCCTCGAGGATGGTCTTGGCATTGTCGACATGGGCGCCGGTGTTGAGGATGGCCAGGGCGCACTGGCGGAACAGGGTGTAAAGGCTACCGGTACCGACTTCACTCAGTTGCTGCACTTCACGTTGTGACAGCGTCTCCAGGCTGCCTTTGGGGCTGACGGATGCATTGATGACATTGCGTTGAGGCATCTAAGTCTTTCCTGTGCGGGTAAAACATCCTTCTTTGACAACACCATACCGAGAAATGTGGACGGCAACGAGGGGGGGCAACAAAAACCTCATCAGACCGAGCCGCCTGCTTCGCGGGTAAACCCGCTCCCACAGGTACGGCGCAGGTTCCGAAAGCAGCGCGATACCTGTGGGAGCGGGTTTACCCGCGAAGCAGGCGACTCGGTCTCAAGTCATCCCAACAGCTTCTGCACACCAAGGGTAATCGCCACGCCACCAAACACCAGCCAGAGGTTGAGAAGCGCCCCGGTGGCCAGCGCCCGCGGCCCGGCCTGGCGAATCTGGCTGAGGCGCGTCTCCATCCCCAGCGCGGTCATGGCCATGGTCAGGGCGAAGGTATCCAGGCTGTTGACCGCCTGGGTCACGCTGCCCGGCAACACCTGCAGCGAATTCACCAGCACCAGCGCGAGGAAGCCGAAGGCGAACCAGGGCATGGCGATGCGCCCGTTGCCCTGTGCCTGGCCCGGCTGGCGCGCGCGGCTGATCCAGAGGCCCACCACCAGCAGCACCGGTACCAGCAGCATCACCCGGGTCATCTTGACGATGGTGGCGATATGCGTGGCCTCTGGGCTGACGTTGCTGGCGGCACCGACCACCTGGGCCACCTCGTGAATGGTGCCACCCAGGAACAGCCCGGCGCCCATGGTATCCAGGTGCAGCCAGCCGGCATTGATCGCCAATGGGTAGAGGAACATCGACAGGGTGCCGAACAGCACCACGCTACCAACCGCCATGGCGCTTTTATGCGGTGCGCTGCGCAGGGCCGACTCGAAGGCCAGAACTGCAGCGGCGCCGCAGATGGCGCTGCCTGCGGCGGTCAGCAAGGCGGTATCGCGGTCCAGCTTGAACAGCTTCATGCCACACCACAGGCCGATCAGCAGGGTGCTGGACACCACCAGCAACGACACGATGAGCCCGGACCAGCCGACTTCGGCTATTTCCTGCAGGCTCACCCGCAGGCCGAAGAAGGCCACGGCAATGCGCAGCAGGCCGCGGGCGGAAAAGTTGATACCCGCCGCCCAGCTGGCGGGAACGCCGTCACGCAGTGCATTGCCGTAAAGCGCACCGGCGACGATACCGACGATCAGCGGGCTGATACCCAGGTTGGCGATGGCGGGCAGGGCGGCCAACTGGGTGACCGCAAGC
This sequence comes from Pseudomonas sp. B5(2017), assembly GCF_002112825.1. Lineage (NCBI taxonomy): Bacteria > Pseudomonadati > Pseudomonadota > Gammaproteobacteria > Pseudomonadales > Pseudomonadaceae > Pseudomonas > Pseudomonas sp. B5(2017). The sequence continues at coordinate 13,697 of NZ_NEIR01000013.1, read as the reverse complement.
GCGAACAGCGCGACGAACAGAATGCCATTGAGCCGCCCTCGGGTAGAGAGGGTAGGTGCAAAGGCGGGGTTGGACGGAGCCGTGGCCATGTGAGTCCTCCGGAAAGGTGTTTCGATATGGCTTACGTTAATCTGGTTATAAGCTTATAAAAAATCGTAATTTAGGATGGCAAATATCCGTTTAGCTGATACTTTTCATTCATGACACCAGAACAACTGATAACGTTCGCCACCGTCGCCGAGCACGGCAACATCAGCCATGCGGCCCAGGCCCTGCATTTGTCGCAGCCGGCGGTGTCTGGCCAGCTCAAGCTGCTGCAGGAGGCCTTTGGCGAGCCGCTGTATCAGCGCGCCGGCCGTGGTGTGCGGCTGACAGCAGCCGGCGAGCAATTGCTGGCCCATGCCGAGCGCCTGCGCGAAACCTTCCGTCAGGCCCAGGCATTGCGCGAGGCCATGCGCGGGTTGGAGCGCGGTACCTTGCGCATCGGCGCCAGTACCACGCCGGCCAGCTACCTGCTGCCTTACCTGATTGCCGATTTCCATGCCCGCTACCCGGAGGTGCTGGTGAGCACTTCCAACGGCAATACGGCAGAAATCGTCGCTGCGCTGGACAGCGTCGATATCGCCCTGATCGAAGGGCCGCCTGGGCAGGAACTGCCATTGGGCACGGCGGTGACGGCGTGGCGGGAGGACGAGATCGTGGCCATCGTGCCGCGTGGTCATCCGCTGGCTGGCAGTGACCGACAGACGCTGGCGTCGCTGGGGGCTTACCCGTTGGTATTACGCGAGAGCGGCTCGGGTGTGCGGCAGATCGTCGAGCGGGCATTTGCCCGCAGTGGCGTGGCGATGCGCGTGGCGCTGGAGATTGCCGGGGTGGAGGGGGTGAAGGAGGCAGTGCGGGCCGGGATGGGGATTGGTTTTGTGTCGGCGATGTCGATCCGGCATGAGGATGGGGCGTTGCAGCGGTTGCAGGTTGTGCCGCAGGCGTTGGTGCGGCGGTTTTCCATTCTGGTGCCGCATGCAGCCACCCCGTCGCGGGCTGCGGCGCGGTTTCTGGAGTTGTGTGTTGGCCTGCAAGAGGTGGGGTGACTGTGCTGGCCTCTTCGCGGGCTTGCCCGCTGCCACAGGTTTCTCACGGTTCTTGAATGCGGTGCAGTACCTGTGGGAGCGGGCGAGCCCGCGAAGAGGCCTGCACAGGCAACCTCAATCCACCCGAAAGACATGCTTCAGATAGGCCACGAAGTTCTCATCCCGGCACTGTGTCTTGCCCGGGCTGTCGGAAATCTTGGCCACCGGTGCCCCATTGCAGGCCGTCATCTTGATCACGATGTTCATCGGCTCCACCCCCGGGATATCGCAGGTCAGCCTGGTACCAATGCCAAAGCTCACATTGATCCGCTCATGCAGCGCCCGGTACAGCCCCAGCGCCTTGGCAAGGTCCAGCCCGTCGGAAAAGATCAGGGTCTTGCTCTTCGGGTCGATCCCCAGCCGCTCATAGTGGGTGATGGCCTTTTCCGCCCAGGCCAGCGGATCGCCCGAATCGTGCCGCAGGCCATCGAACAGCTTGGCGAAGTACAGGTCGAAGTCGCCCAGGAACGCGTCCATGGTGATGCAGTCGGTCAGGGCGATGCCCAGCAGCCCCCGGTATTCCCGCACCCAGCATTCCAGCGCGGCAGCCTGGCTGTCGACCAGGCGCGGGCCGAGTTGCTGGTGGGCCATGAACCACTCGTGCGCCATGGTGCCGATCGGCTTGAGCTGGTATTCGCGGGCCAGGTGCACGTTGCTGGTACCGACAAAGCGGCCCGGGAAGTCACGCTTCAGAATGTGCACCACCTCTTCCTGCACCCGGTAGGAGAAGCGCCGCCGGGTGCCGAAGTCGGCCAGTTGGAAACCGGCCAGTTCTTCGGCGCTGGCCTCGGCCTTCAGCCAGTCGAGGTTCTGATACAGGCGCTCGCGGACCTGCTCGATCACCACCTCGCGATAGCGGTAGCGGTTGCGCACCTCGCTGATGATCGCCAGCAGCGGGATCTCGTAGAGAATCACGTGCAACCACGGCCCGCGCACGCGAATCGCCAGTTGCCCGGCATCATCCAGGCCTACCTGTACATAGCGCAGGTTGAAGCGGAACAGGCTGAGAAAGCGGATGAAGTCCGGCCTGATGAACGGGATCTTCTCCAGGTAGGCGAGCTGGTCATGCGTGACGCTGACATCGGCCAGTTGCTCGACCTGGTAACGGATCTCCGCCAGGTAAGGTGCGAGGTTCTCGCCGTTACGGCAGCGGAATTCCCATTCCACCTCGGCGTTGGGGTAGTTGTGCAGCACCGCCTGCATCATGGTGATCTTGTAGAAGTCGGTGTCCAGCAGGTTCTGGATGATGCGTGGGCCGAAAACGCTTTCGCTCATGGGCGGTCCTCCTTGATCAGAGAGAGCTGGTGGTCGAGCGCGGCTTCGTCGCCGCAGAGGATCACGCCGTCGGCGGCCAGGGCGCCACACGCCTCGATCGCGCCTGCCTGGGTGAGCGCGCGGCAGGCCGGCAGGTACAACAGCACCTGGAAGCCGGCCTGGCGCAATTGGCGCGCGGTGGTCCTGACGCAATAGTCCAGGGCCAGGCCACCGACGATCACCGCGCCCACCTGCTGCACCTTGAGGTACTCGATCACCCCGGTGGAGCGGCGTTCGGCCAGGTCGTGGTAGCAGGCGCCGTAGGGGTGCAGGTCGGGCTCGACGCCTTTCCACACGAAATAGTCGTAGTCGATGGGGGCCGGCAGGCCGGACAGCAACTCGAAGCCGGGTGTGCCGGGGACGCAGTGGCTGACCCAGGTCAGGTCGGCGTTGGCCAGTTGCAGGGGCTGCAGCATGTGCGCGGGGTCGGCGACCACCCAGGCGGCGTTGGCCGGGTGGGCGTCCTTGCTGCCCAGGCGCAGGTCGGCGCGCGAGGCCATGGTATTAAGATCTTCCGCGATTTCATTGCCTTCGGGAACCGGCAGCTCTTGCGGCACGTTGCTGGTGAAGCCGTTCTGGGCGTCGACATCGAAACTGGCGATCTTCATGGCGGTTCTCCTCGCTGGAATGGATACATAATTCACTTGGTGTAATAAGTGTGTCAAGCAACTTTTGAAATGGGCTTTCTGCTTGCCTTACTTAGATGCTCTGGTGAATTATGGTGAGCTTGAACAAGGAGTCGCCCGGTGAATGCAGTCGAAGTCCTGGCCAGCGTCGATATCGTCGCCCTGCGCATGGCCCCCGAAGCTCAGCATCTGCAGGTGCTGTTGCACCGTCGTGAGCGTGAACCGCATGCCGGCCAGTGGGCCTTGCCCGGGGTGATCGTCAATGGCCGCACCCCCGACACCAGCCTGGAAGCTGCTGCCGAACGCGCGCTGCGCGAGAAAACCCAGGTCGTACCGTGCTACATGGAACAGGTGGGCACCGAGGGCAATGCTTTCCGCGACCCGCGTGGATGGTCACTCAGCACCTATTACCTGGCATTGCTCGAACCCGGGCAGGTCGTCGAGGGCGAGCAACTGGCGTTTTTCGACTTGGACAGCGTATTGGCGCGCAAGGTGCTGTTGCCCTTTGATCACAACCTGTTGGTGGAGCGGGCCCGTGAGCGGCTGGCGGCGAAGACGGTGTACAGCAGCCTGCCGCTGTACCTGCTGGCGGAGAAGTTCACTGTGCTGGATGCGCTAGGTGCGGTGCAGGCGTGCCTGGGGCAGGCGGTGAACAACACCTCGCTGCGCAAACGCCTGGAGCGCTTGCGCGAGCTGGGGTGGGTGAGGGACACCGGGGAGAAGAACCAGCCCAGGCTGGGCCGGCCGCAGCAGTTGTATCAGTACACACCACAGGGGGAGCGGGCGTTCATGTTTGACCGCAGCCTGCTGCCTGAGGGCGCTTAGTCGCCTGTACCGACCTCATCGCCGGCAAGCCAGCTCCCACAGGTACTGCACAATGCTTGAGGTCTAAGCGGCCGGGTGGGAGCCGGCTTGCCGGCGATGAGGCCCGTTCAGGCAACCACATTCATCGATGCGCGCAGCGGCTGGTATCGCCTTGTTCCGCTGGTGCCTTGCGCGCCGCCGCCAGGATGGTCGCCAGCACGATCAGCGCAGCGCCAGCGGCCATGCGCAGGCTTGGTTGCTCACCGAACAGCCACCAGGCGCCGATGATCGCGTACACCGGCTCCAGCGCGATGATCATGCCGGCCGTGCGCGCTTCCAGGCCTTCCAGGCTCTTGACGAACAGGAACTGCGACAGCCCGGTGCAGAACACGCCCAACAGCGCCAGGTTGACCCAGTCACTGCCAGCCAGGCTGGTGTTGCCCAGGTGAGTGAAGGCAAACGGCGCCACCAGCGCAGCCACCACCACGTTCTGCCAGAACGCCACCTGCATCGCGTTCATGCTCGAGCCGTTGCGGCGGTTGGCCACGGTCAGCAGGGCGAACGCCAGGCCCGAGCCCAGGCCCCAGAGCAGGCCGACGGTGCCTTTGTCGAGCAGGTCGAAGGTCGGTACCACCAACACCAGACCGGCCGTGACCATCAGCAGCAGCAAACCTTGCACGGCACCGATACGCTGGCCGAACACGCCGCGCTCGATCATGGCGATGAACGCCGGGAAGCTGGCGAAGCCCAGGGTGGCCACGGCCACGCCGCCAACCTTCACGGCGATGAAGAAGGTTACCCAGTGGGCAGCCAGCAGGGCGCCGGTCAGGCCCAGCACCGGCAGGTTGCGCAGGGTGAGGGCGTCGAGCAGGCGCGTGCCCTTGAGCCCGGCGACGAAGCCCAGGGCGATGAAGGCGAAGGTGGCGCGGCCGAAGGTGATGATGCTGGCGTCGGCCTCGATCAGGTGACCGAGGATACCGGTCAGGCCGAACAGCACAGCGGCGATATGGGCAACGCACAGGGCGTTACGGTGGCCGGTGGCAGCACCGGCTACGGGGATTGAAGTCGCGATCATGGCAGTCAAGTCTTCACAATGTGGCGCGCGCAAACACTCCCGGCTGGCGCGGCGCGGGTTTCTGATACTGGGAGTTTTATCGTTATGAGCCCGGACGAACTGCCCGGTGCAAAAAGGCGCCACAGCGTTGGAATTGTGAAGCGAGGCTGTTTTACTCGCGAATACCGCACCGATCAGCCCACGGCGCGGGGCTGGTCGATGTGTGTATTATTTTTGTAGACACAGTTCTGAAGCCGATCGCGGGCGACGTGTGCTTGTCTGATCACGACATCGGTTGTTGCCTTGCTGCGCCGCGTCACTCGTCGCCGTAGTTCATTATCGACAACAGGCGGATGGGTACCTGCACCAGCTGCTCGGGGCCGTGCGGGGTCTCGCCGTCGAAGGTCAGGCTGTCGCCGGCCTGCATGTGATAGAGCTGGTTGCCGTGGCGGTACACCAGTTCACCCTCCAGCAAGTGGAGGAACTCGGTGCCGGGGTGGGCGAAGGTCGGGAACTCTTCGCTGGCGTCGTCCATGGTCACCATGTACGCCTCGAAGTTCTTCTTCGGCCCCCTGGCGTGATTGAGCAAATGGTAGGTGTGGCCTTTCTCGGTACCGCGGCGCACCACCTCCAGCCCTTCACCGGCTTTCACCAGCAAGGCATTGCCGTCGGGCTGGTCATATTGGCTGAACAGCTTGGCCATCGGCATGCCCAGCACGTCGCACAGGCGGCTGAGGGTGTCGAGGCTGGTGGACACCTGGGCGTTCTCGATCTTGCTCAGCATGCCTTGGCTGATGCCGGCGATGCGCGCCACGTCGGCGAGCTTGAGGGACTGGGCCTGGCGCTGGCGCTTGATCTGCAGGCCCAGGTACTGCTCCAGGCGAAGGCGCGGTTCGGTTTCGGTTGGCATCGAATGTCCTGCACGGTTTCAGTTCAAGAATAAAGTTTTCGCACTGGGAAAGTGCGAAATGCAGCTACGGTGGCTGCATCTTTCCTCGGGTGAAAACAAGTTTCCCATAAATGGAGCATGGAAATCTGCTTGGGTTTTGGGTTGCCGGTGCGGGCCTCGTCGCGGGTGAACCCGCTCCCACAGGCCCGCGAAGAGGCCCGAACAGGCAACACAAGGTTGCACCCTGAACAAAGTTGGCAAGCACATTGCATTCCTGTGAGGAAAGTAAGTTTCCCATGCGGAATCATTGCCCCTTGCCCAGGAGTGTTCAACCCATGTTGCCAGCAGAAACCCAGCGCACCCTCGATCAGCACGGCATCAAGTACGTGCTGGCGCAGTTCGTCGATATCCATGGCTCGGCGAAGACCAAATCGGTGCCGGTCTCGGGCCTGAAGATGGTGGCCGAGGAGGGCGCCGGCTTTGCCGGGTTCGCCATCTGCGGCATGGGCATGGAACCGCACGGCCCCGACTTCATGGCCCGCGGCGACCTTTCCACCTTGATCCCGGTACCGTGGCAGCCGGGTTACGGCCGGGTGGTGTGTGTAGGCCACGTAAACGGCCAACCCTGGCCCTACGACAGCCGCTACGTGCTGCAGCAGCAGGTGCAGCGCCTGGCCGACAAAGGCTGGACCCTGAACACCGGCCTTGAGCCCGAATTCAGCCTGTTCCGCCGCGACGAGGATGGCAAGCTGCAACTGGTGGACGCCTCCGACAACCTCGACAAGCCGTGCTACGACTACAAGGGCCTGTCGCGCTCGCGGCTGTTCCTCGAGCGCCTGACCGAGGCGTTGCAGCCGGTGGGCTTCGACATCTACCAGATCGACCACGAGGACGCCAACGGCCAGTTCGAGATCAACTACACCTACAGCGACGCCATGGAGTCGGCCGACCGCTTCACCTTCTTCCGCATGGCCGCTGGCGAGATCGCCAACGACCTGGGGATGATCTGCTCGTTCATGCCCAAGCCCGACCCCAAGCGCGCCGGCAATGGCATGCACTTCCACCTGTCGCTGGCCAGCAGCACCAACAAGAACCTGTTCCATGACCCGTCCGACAGCAGCGGCATGGGCCTGTCGAAGCTGGCCTACCACTTTGCCGCAGGCCTGTTGGCCCATGGCCCGGCGCTGTGCGCCTTCGCCGCGCCCACGGTCAACTCGTACAAGCGCCTGGTGGTCGGCCGCTCGCTATCCGGCGCCACCTGGGCCCCGGCGTTTGTCGCCTACGGCGCCAACAACCGCTCGGCGATGGTGCGCATCCCCTATGGCCGCCTGGAGTTCCGCCTGCCGGACGCTGGCTGCAACCCGTACCTGGTCACCGCCGCGATCATCGCTGCCGGCCTCGATGGCATCGACCGTCAGCTGGAGCCGGGGGAGATGTGCAACGAGAACCTCTACAACCTGAGCCTGGAAGAGATCGCCGCACGCGGCATCAAGACCTTGCCGCAGTCGTTGAAGGAAGCCGCCGACGCCCTGGAGGCCGACCCGCTGTTCCGCGAAGTGCTGGGCGCCGAGATCGTCGACGAGTTCATCAAGCTCAAGCGCATGGAGTGGGTGGAGTACTGCCGCCATGTCTCCGACTGGGAAATCCAGCGTTACACCGAATTCTTCTGACCGCCCCCCAATCCCTTGGGCGGCCAGCACGAACGCGGTCGCCCACTGCCTAGTAAGGAGCATCACCATGTGTGGAATCGTAGGTCTGTACCTGAAAAAAATCGAGCTGGAAGCCCAGCTCGGCAAGCTCTTCGAACCCATGCTCGAAGCCATGACCGACCGTGGCCCGGACAGCGCCGGCTTTGCCATCTACGGCGACGAAGTGGCCGATGGCTGGATCAAGCTGACCCTGCAGGCCACTGACATCAACTACCCCTGGGCGGCGCTGATGGGCCAGCTGGAAGGGCGCCTGGGCTGCTCGCTGGACTGGTTCCAGAACGCCAGCGCCGCCGTGCTCAAGGTGCACACCCGCGAGGCATCGGCCCGCCAGGCCCTGAGCGAACTGGCCCCTGACGTGCGCATCATGAGCGCCGGGCAGAGCATCGAGATCCTCAAGGGCATGGGCCTGCCGGCGGAAATCTCCAGCCGCTTCGGCCTGGCCGGCATGAAAGGCAGCCACATCATCGGCCATACCCGCATGGCCACCGAAAGCGCCGTGACCATGGAAGGCAGCCACCCGTTCTCCACCGGCGCCGACCTGTGCCTGGTGCACAACGGCTCGCTGTCCAACCACTTCCGCCTGCGCCAGGAGCTCAAGCGCGAAGGCATAAGCTTCGAGACCGACAACGACACCGAAGTGGCCGCCGGCTACCTGACCTGGCGCCTGCAGCAGGGTGACAGCCTGGCCCAGGCCCTGGATGGCGCCCTGGAAGACCTGGACGGCTTCTTCACCTTCGCCATCGGCACCCGCAACGGCTTTGCCGTGATCCGCGACCCGATCGCCTGCAAGCCCGCCGTGCTGGCCGAGACCGACGACTACGTGGCCATGGCCTCGGAGTACCAGGCGCTGGCCAGCCTGCCGGGCATCGAGAACGCCAAGGTCTGGGAACCGGCCCCGGCCACCCTGTACGTCTGGGAACGCGAAAGCGCCTGACCTGCCACCGAACCACTGGAGAACCACATGAAGACGATCGACCTTTCCAGCACCTCGGTGCGTGTCCTCAACCAGTCCTTGCACGGTGAGGTGCAGGACCACGAATGGCGGGTGACCCACCCCGACGGCAAGCACAACCTGGCCGTGGGCATCAACGCCGCCGTGGCCGTGGATATCGAAGGCCACGCCGGCTACTACTGCGCCGGCATGAACCAGCAGGCCAGCGTCACCGTGCATGGCAACGTCGGTGTCGGCGTGGCCGAGAACATGATGTCCGGCTCGGTGCGGGTCAAGGGCAGTGCCTCCCAGGCTGCCGGCGCCACCGCCCATGGCGGGCTGCTGGTGATCGAGGGCGACGCCGGCGCGCGTTGCGGTATTTCCATGAAGGGCGTGGATATCGTCGTTGGCGGCAGCATCGGCCACATGAGCTGCTTCATGGGCCAGGCCGGGCGTTTGGTGGTGTGTGGCGATGCCGGCGATGCGCTGGGCGATTCGCTGTACGAGGTGCGCATCTACGTCAAGGGTGCGGTGCAGTCGCTGGGCTCGGACTGCATCGAGAAAGAGATGCGCGCCGAGCACCTGCAAGAGCTGCAGGAACTGCTGAACAAGGCCGGCCTGCACCACAAGGCTGCCGATTTCAAACGCTACGGCTCGGCTCGCCAGCTGTACAACTTCAAAGTCGACAACGCCAGCGCGTACTGATCCAGGAGCATTCCCATGAGCGAGCAATTCCCCCCGGTACTGCGTGAGTCGGCCACCTTCGACCGCCTGACCATCCAGGAAATCCAGCGTGCCGCCGAAACCGGCATCTACGACATCCGCGGCGGCGGCACCAAGCGCCGCGTGCCGCACTTCGACGACCTGCTGCTGCTGGGTGCCAGCGTGTCGCGCTACCCGCTGGAAGGCTACCGCGAAAAATGCGGCACCGATGTGCTGCTGGGCACCCGCTTCGCAAAGAAGCCGATCCACCTGAAAATTCCGGTGACCATCGCCGGCATGAGTTTCGGCGCGCTGTCGGCCAACGCCAAAGAGGCGCTGGGCCGTGGTGCGACCATCGCCGGCACCAGCACCACCACGGGCGACGGCGGCATGACCCCGGAAGAACGCGGCCAGTCGCAACACCTGGTGTACCAGTACCTGCCGTCGCGCTACGGCATGAACCCCGACGACCTGCGCAAGGCCGATGCCATCGAGATCGTCCTCGGCCAGGGTGCCAAGCCGGGCGGTGGCGGCATGCTGCTGGGCATGAAGGTGACCGAGCGCGTGGCCGGCATGCGCACCTTGCCGATCGGCGTCGACCAGCGCAGCGCCTGCCGCCACCCGGACTGGACCGGCCCGGATGACCTTGCGATCAAGATTGCCGAGATCCGCGAGATCACCGACTGGGAAAAACCCATCTACGTGAAGATCGGCGCCAGCCGCCCGTACTACGACGTAAAGCTGGCGGTGAAGGCCGGTGCCGATGTGATCGTGCTCGACGGCATGCAGGGCGGTACTGCCGCGACTCAGGAAGTGTTCATCGAACACGTTGGCATTCCGATCCTGCCGGCCATTCCGCAGGCAGTGCAGGCGCTGCAGGAAATGGGCATGCACCGCAAGGTGCAGCTGATCGTCTCCGGTGGTATTCGCAATGGTGCCGACGTTGCCAAGGCCATGGCCCTCGGGGCTGATGCGGTGGCCATTGGCACTGCGGCGCTGATCGCGCTGGGTGACAACCACCCGCGGCTGGATGCCGAACTGAAGAAGATCGGCTCGGCGGCCGGTTTCTATGACGACTGGCAGAACGGCCGCGACCCGGCCGGCATTACCACCCAGGACCCGGAACTGGCCAGGCGCCTGAACCCGGAGGAGGCCGGGCGCCGCCTGGCCAACTACCTGCGGGTGCTGGTGCTGGAGGCGCAGACCATGGCGCGGGCGTGTGGCAAGTCGCACTTGCACAACCTCGACCCGGAGGACCTGGTGGCGTTGACCGTGGAGGCTGCGGCGATGGCGCGAGTGCCGTTGGCGGGGACCGCCTGGGTGCCGGGGCAGGCGCAGTACTGAGTTATTGGTAATTGGGGCCGCTTTGCGGCCCTTTCGCGACACAAGGCCGCTCCTACAGGGGACCGCGTATCGCCCCCCCCTGTAGGAGCGGCCTTGTGTCGCGATGGGCTGCAAGGCAGCCCCAGGGCACCCCCACCATTCACACAGGAGTGACACCATGAAGCACCTCACCCTCGCTGTAATGTTGTTAGCCCTGACCACCCGGGCCCACGCCGCCGACCCCACCCTGGACACCGGCAACACCGCCTGGATGATCTGCGCCGCGATGTTCGTGCTGATGATGTGCATCCCGGGCCTGGCACTGTTCTACGGTGGCATGGTCCGGGCCAAGAACTTCCTCTCGGTATTCACCCAGCTGTTCGCCATTGCCGGGGTGATCGGCATTCTCTGGGTGCTGTTCGGCTACAGCCTGGTGGTAGACACCACCGGCATGGTGGAGGGGCAGTTGACCGTCAACAGCTTCATCGGCGGGCTGGACAAGGCGCTGATGCTGGACATCGGCCATGACAGCCTGGTCGGTAGCATTCCCGAAGGCGTGTTCGCGGTGTTCCAGCTGACCTTCGCCATCATCACCCCGGCGCTGATTGCCGGTGGTTTTGCCGAGCGCATGAAGTTCAGTGCTTCGTTGCTGTTCATGGCCGCCTGGTTCGTGCTGGTGTACGCGCCGATCGCGCATATGGTCTGGGGCGGGCCGGGGGCGTTGATGGTCAACTGGGGCGTGCTGGACTTTGCCGGTGGTACCGCCGTGCATATCAACTCCGGTGTGGCAGCGCTGGCTGCGGCGTTGATGCTGGGCAAGCGCAAGGGCTATCCGCAGGTGGCCATGCCGCCGCACAACCTCGGTTTCACCCTGGTGGGCGCCGGGTTGCTGTGGGTGGGCTGGTTCGGCTTCAACGTCGGCTCGGGGCTGGCGGCCAACCAGGCGGCGGGGGTGGTGATGCTGGCGACCATGGTGGCGGCCTGTGCGGGGATTGTCGGCTGGTTGCTGACCGAGAAGGTGGCGCATGGTCGGCCGACGGCCTTGGGTGCGGCTTCAGGGGCTTTGGCAGGGTTGGTCGGGATTACCCCGGCCTGTGCATTTGTCGGGCCGCTGGGCGCGCTGGTGATCGGGTTGTTGACCGGGGCCATCTGTTTCTTTGCCGTGACCCGGTTGAAGCAGGCGCTGGGCTACGACGACAGCCTGGATGTGTTCGGCCTGCATGGCGTGGGCGGAATGGTCGGCGCGATCCTTACCGGGGTCTTTGCCGCGCCTTCGTTGGGCGGTTATGTGGAGGGTGCGTCACCGGTCGGGCAGGCATTGGTGCAGTTGAAGGGGGTGGCGTTCACCTTCGTGTATTGCTTTGTGGTGAGTTGGGCGATTCTGGGGGTGATCAAGCTGACCATCGGGCTGCGGGCCAGCCGGGAAGAGGAAGAACAGGGGCTGGACCTGGCTGAGCACAATGAGCGGGCCTACAACCCCTGATTGATGTGTTGCCTGTACCGGCCTATTCGCGGGTAAACCCGCTCCCACAGGGAAAGCACAGATCCTGAGACATGCGATATCCCTGTAGGAGCGGGCAAGCCCGCGAAGAGGCCGGCACTGGTTGAATCAGTGCCCCATGGCCACCTTGGCACTCATCTGCCGGCGACGGTAGGCGCTGTCACGGCTGGCCAGCCACCAGTACAGCGGCGAAGTAACCGCCAGCCCTACCAGCCACGACAGGTCCGCTCCGTTGATATGCTCGGAAATCGGCCCGACATACAGCGGCGTGTTCATGAACGGGATCTGCACCACGATGCCCACGGCATAGGCAATCAGCGCCTGCGGGTTGTAGCGCCCGTAGATGCCGCCATCGACCTGGAAGATCGACTGGATATCGTAGTCACCCTTGTGGATGGCATAGAAGTCGATCAGGTTGATCGCTGTCCAGGGCACCAGCACCACCAGCAGCACCAGCACCATGTCGACGAAGTGGCCGATGAAGTCCGCCGAGGCGAACACTGCCACCACGCAGCAGGCCGTCAGCACTACCAGCGACAGCACGGCGCGGCTCTTGGCGGTGGGGATCCAGCGGTGGGCGAAGGTTTGCACCAGGGTGATGATCGACAGCACTGCGCCATACAGGTTGAGGGCGTTGTGGCTGATCACGCTGAGCAGGAACAGCACCAGCATGATCGGGCCGAGGGTGCCGGTGGCCAGTTTGACCGCGTCCATGGTGTCCATGCCGGCCGGGATCGCCAGCACCGCCACGGCGCCGAAGATGAACGACAGGCTCGAACCCAGGGCCGAGCCCAGGTAGGTAGTCCAGAACGTCGAGCTGACCTTCACGTCCGCCGGCAGGTAGCGCGAGTAGTCCGACACGTAGGGCGCAAAGGCGATCTGCCACAGTGCCGCCAGCGACACGGTGGCCAGCCAGCCGGCCAGGTTGAAGCCGCCGCGGGTGAGGAAGTCGTCGCTTTGCACGTGGCTGAAGATGTAGCCGAAGCCGACCACGATGCCGATACCCAGCACCCAGGTGCCGATGCGGTTGAGCACGTGGATGAAGCGGTAGCCGATGATGCCGATGATACCCGAGCCCAGCGCACCGATGACGATGCCCACCGGTACCGGCACGGCATCGACCACGCCGTGCAGCGACTTGCCGGCGAGGACGATGTTGGAGGCGAAGAAGCCGATGTACATGACCCCGGCGATCACCACCACCAGCAGCGCGCCGAGCGAGCCGAACTGGGCGCGGCTCTGGATCATCTGCGGGATGCCCATCTGCGGGCCCTGGGCCGAGTGCAGCGCCATCAGTACGCCACCGACCAGGTGGCCGACCAGGATGGCGACGATGCCCCAGACCAGGTTCAGGTGGAACAGTTGCACGCCCAGCGCGCCTGTGACGATGGGCAGCGGCGCGATGTTGCCGCCGAACCACAGTGTGAACAGATCCCTTACCTTTCCATGGCGGTCTTGCGGGGGCACGTAGCCGATCGTGTGTTTTTCTATGAGGGGTGCCGAATTGGCTGCACTGGTCATGACTGACTCCAAGGCAAGGTAGGGCATCGGGAGCTGCCCGGGGGCGTGCCGGCGAAGGGCGACGCGTTCTTGTTGGAGCGATGATGCGGGGCGCGGGGATAACGAGAAATTAGTAAATATGTGCCCATAAACCTTAAAAAACCTAAGGCTGACAAAAGGTTAAGCGGGGGACGGTAGCAAGGAGGGTGCCAGGGGG
>NZ_NEIR01000045.1:0-593 GCF_002112825.1 Pseudomonas sp. B5(2017) | reverse complement strand
GTGACCACGGTCACCGACAACCCGGCGACTCCGGACGTCACCACGCTCACCCTGACCGCGACGGACACCGTGGCCGAAGGCGGCAAGATCACCTACACCGCCACCCTGACCAACAAGGCGGGCACCGACCTGGTGATCAAGCTGAGCAACGGTGAAACCATCACCATCGCCGCTGGCTCGAAAGAAGCCTCGATCACTATCGATGCACCAAGCGACGACGTCTACGTCGATGCCGAAGACTTGAGCGTAACCGTCACCGGCACCACCGGTGGCGACTTCGAGAAACTCGACGTCAGCAGCACCGCGGCTGTGACCAAGGTCACCGACACCATCGACACCACTACCGTCACCCTGACCGCCACGCAAAGCGTGGTCGAGGGTGGCGTGGTGACCTACACCGCGTCGGTCAACCACAAAGTCACCGGTTCGGATCTGGTGGTGAAGTTGGCCAACGGCCAGACCATCACCATCCCGGTGGGCGAGTCGTCGGCTTCGGTACCGTTCACTGCACCGAACAACGTGCACAACACCAACCTGGATCTGACCAACAAGATCACCAATATCTCGGGCGGCAACTACGAGAAGACCGTGGC
>NZ_NEIR01000044.1:0-598 GCF_002112825.1 Pseudomonas sp. B5(2017) | reverse complement strand
GGTGACCACCGTCACCGACAACCCGGCGACTCCGGACGTCACCACGCTCACCCTGACCGCGACGGATACCGTGGCCGAAGGCGGCAAGATCACCTACACCGCCACCTTGACCAACAAGGCCGGTACCGACCTGGTGATCAAACTGAGCAACGGTGAGAGCATCACCATCGCCGCTGGCTCGAAAGAAGCCTCGATCACCATCGATGCCCCAAGCGACGACGTCTACGTCGATGCCGAAGACCTGAGCGTAACCGTCACCGGCACCACCGGTGGCGACTTCGAGAAACTTGATGTCAGCAGCACCGCGGCTGTGACCAAGGTCACCGACACCATCGACACCACTACCGTCACCCTGACCGCGACTTCGACCGTCGCTGAAGGCGGCGTGGTGACTTACACCGCGTCGGTCAACCACAAAGTCACCGGTTCCGATCTGGTAGTGAAACTGGCCAACGGCCAGACCATCACCATTCCGGTGGGTGAGTCGTCGGCTTCGGTACCGTTCACCGCACCGAACAACGTCCACAACACCAACCTGGACCTGACCAACAAGATCACCGATATCTCGGGCGGCAACTACGAGAAGACCGTGGCGGTT
>NZ_NEIR01000012.1:0-230927 GCF_002112825.1 Pseudomonas sp. B5(2017) | reverse complement strand
CCCCAACGGCGAACCCCAGTTGATCAACCCCCGCCCGGCATCCGCCTCATCCTCGCCCACCAGTCGCACCTCATGTTCCTGGTCCTGCGCATCGACAAACCGCACCCGGCTACCAATCTGCACCTTGCTGCGCGACGTCGCCGCCGGCACCACCTGGGCACTCTGCACTCGCGCGCTGAAGTAACGCAGGTCGCGTTCGGTATCCGCCAGCCGTTGCTTGTCGCCACGTTCGCCCTGTGCCTGCAGTTCGCTGCGCAGGGCGTTCAGTTCGGCCACGCGCTCCTGCAGCTGGCGCAGGCCGCTGGTGGTCACGTAGTTGGGTTGTTCGCTGACCCGTCGCTCGACTGGCTGATCAGCCTGGGCAGCGGCCTGGTCTTCGTTGACGAATGCTCGGCTCATGCGTGGCCTCCTTGTGCAGGAGACCATCATCGCAGGCCGCCGGTTTCAAGGGATGTCCGTTTGCGACTCAGTTGTGGCGATAGGCGCGTGCGGCGTCGCGGTCCTTTTCCTGCTCCCAGTCGCGCTCGCGCTGGTCCCAGAAGCGCTCGTGGTACTGGCGCTGTTCTTCGCTGTTCTGCATGGCGTGGCACTGGCGAAAGCCGTCGTCCCAGCCACTTTCGTACTGGCGCTCGTGCAGGTAGCGCGGCACGTCCTTGCGAAAGCCGCCGACCATCAGCCCTGCCGCCTGGCGGCCGCTGCTGCAGCCATCCTGGAAGCCATCGGCATAGGCGGGGGGATAACCCTGGTTGACCATCTGCTCGTGGGTGGTTTCGCAACCAGACAGCAACAACGCCATGCACACGCCGAACCAGTACCGCGACATAACCACAAAACCCTCCGGTTGATACTGGAAAGTCTAGGTGGCGATTTGTCGGGGGGCCGTCAAAACAGTGTCAAAGAGTCGGTTGGTTCACACAGGTCAGCCTTGATGCTGTCATTTGTGGGAGCGGCCTTGCGTCGCGAAAGGGCCGCAAAGCGGCCCCGGCAATTCTGCATGAGTGCAACAATCTGGGGGCGCTTCGCACCCCTTTCGCGACGCAAGGCCGCTCCCACAAAGTCCGCTTCAGTAGTGATACCACTTCAGCTCAAGCATCACCTCGTTCTGCGCCGTAGCCAGGTGGCTGAACTCTCGCGAAGCACTCAACCGCAGGCCCAGGTTCTGGCTGATCTCCCACTGCTGGTTCAGGCTCACACTGCGCCGTACCTCGCCATTGGTGAAGTAGTCGCCCTTGGCCTCCAGCGTCATGTTGCCCAGCCCGTTGCGCCACAGCAGCCCGCCATTGAAGCCCGCCGCCGGGGCGATGAACTGGGCAAAATCATTGTGGTGCTCGACCCGCACCGTGCCAAGGGCAAAGCCCAGCAACCCGTCGGCCAGTTGCCAGGTGCCGCCGGCCCCGCCGTTCACATGGCTCACCAGCACTTCGTCATCATGCTTGCCCGGCACCCGCTCCAGCCCGCCGGCCACCTGCCACGACCAAGGCTTGAGCAGCTCGTTGCGCGGCGTCAGCGAGCGGATGGTGGCCAGGTCCAGGCGCTGCACCTGCCAGTCGTTGCCTTCGTACTGGCGCAGCTTCAGCTGCAGGATCTCGATCTGCGCCCCCAGCGGGAAGCCATAGGCGTTGTCATTCAGGTCGTGGTAGGCCATGCGCAGGCCGTACTCGGCGTAGGCGCGGTCTTCGCGGGTGCCCACGCCAAGCTGCCAGGTGCGCGAGTCATGGCCGTCCTCGGGCAGGCCCGGGCGCTCGATCTGCAGGGGCGGTGGCGGGTTGCTGTTGATCGCCCGCAGCAGTTCGAAGCTGCGTTTGGCTTGCCCAGGGTCGCGCTCCTGGCCATTGGCGCGGTAACGCTCCAGGCGGTACGCGGCATCCTGCACCAGCGCCTGGCGCTGGCGGGGGAGGGCCTTGAACTCGGGGCTCTGCAGGTGCGCGGTGTCAGCGCTTGCAGCCAGCACCTGGCGCTTTTCGTCGTGATCGAGCGGCTCGGCCCGAGCCAGCAGTTCACGTTCGCGAGAGGGGCGGTACGTCTCGCTGGCGACCATGCCGGACTGCTTCACGGCCTTCACCGTGTCGGTCGGGATGGCGGTCAGCGGGAACTGCGAGGTCAGGTCCAGGCTCGGCCGGGCCACCTGCAGCAGCTCCAGCAGGCGGTACGAGCAGTTTTCGTCGAAGAAGAAGTAGTCGAACTGGACCTGCTTCAGCTCCCAAACATGTTCGACCATGCGCCCGGTTTCTTCCGGGGTCAGGTCCAGCTGGTACTCCCACAGGTCGCGGTTTTCCAGGCTGCGGTATTCGGACAGTTTTTCCTGGTAGGGCATCAGCGCGAACAGGCCCGGGTAGCCGCCCATCAGGCCCTTCCAGGCGTACAGGATGCTGTTGTCGCTGCCTTCGATGTAGGCACCGAAGTTGATCGCGTAGCTCAGCAACGTGGTGTCGTCGCTGCGGGTGTTGGACTGGTCGATGCGCAGCAAGGTGTGGCCGAACATCGATGACGGGCTGTTCAGGTAGGCCGCCGGGAAGATCAGCGCCGCACTGTGCGGGTCGATCGACTGGTACCAGGTGGTGAATTCCTGGCAGTCCGGTTGCGGCAAGTCTTGCAGGTCGAGCTGTTCGCGCAGCCAGCGGGTGCGCGCCGGGAATACGCACTGGGCATGTTTGTCGCCGAGGCTGGCCGGGGCGTACAGCGCTTCGACCGTGGCTTGCAGTTCCTGGTCGGGGTGGTGCGCGCCATCCTCGGCGAGGAAGAACGCATCATCGTCCACATAGCTGCGCCAGCCACCCAGCTTGGCGGTTTCGTAATGGCCCAGGGCAATCCAGTAAGGGGTGTTGGCCAGTTGCTGGACACGGCCTTGGTCCAGCACGGGCGCGGCATGAACAGGGGCGCAGGCACACAGCGCCAGGGATACGAAGCGTTTGAGCATGTCGGGCAACTACTTCTTAACGATGCCGAAAAAAGGCGAAACCCGCCCCGGGGCCGGGGCGGGAGCAGCTGCACTCAGGCCTCGGTTGCGTATTTGGCCAGGCGTGGGTCGTTCTTCAGAACAGCCAGGGTGTTGCTGTGGACGGTTTCGGCAGTGACGTCGGCGCTGCTGAAGATCTGGTTGAAGTGCTGGTGGGTGACCGATGCGAAGTAGCCACGGTCTTCCGGGGCCACGCCGAGAACCACGGCATAGGTGGTCAGTGCTTCGCCCTGGCCCATGGCCATGTCTTCGGAAAGCTCATTCATCATGCCGTTCATGGCGAACCAGGACTTGCCGCCGTAGGTCAGCGAGGCCTTGGTCGAGCAGCCGTTGGTGCCGGAGGTCATGCCGAAGGTGGCGTTACCGGAGGTGCCGTTGGTGGTGGAAGCCAGGAAGTGTGCCGGAGTGCCGCGCTGGCCTTCGAACAGCATGTTGCCCCAGCCGCAGTTCGGGCCGCCTGGCGCTTCGGCCATGGCATTGATCGAGACCACGGTGAACAGAGTACCCAGAAGAATCCGTTTCATAGCATTTGTTCTCTATTTGACTTAACCAAGGGTCAGGGTTTCTGGCAACTCGGTTGCCAGGTCGGGAAAGCTTTTCACCCACCCGCGCAGCTTGGAGTTTAGGCACGATCTAAGAGTTGCGTTGTTGATTGCGAAAAATTTGCTGTTACATGACCCGCACCGGCTGCGACATAAAGTCCCGTGGAGCCTTGCAAGGCGCGCGCGGGCAGCGCCAGAATGCTGCGTATCTGCCCCGCCGAAGTAAGGAAACCCAATGCCCGATCCTGTCGCTGCGCGCCTGCGTCTCGCGCCTGAAGCCCTGACCCGGCGTTTCTCCCCCGAGCAGTTTGCCTTTACCAATACCGACGATCTGGAGCCGTTTCGCGGAGTCCTGGGCCAGGAGCGTGCTGTCGAGGCCCTGCAGTTCGGCGTGGCCATGCCGCGCCCTGGTTACAACGTGTACGTGATGGGCGAGCCCGGCACCGGCCGCTTCTCGTTCGTCAAGCGCTACCTCAAGGCTGAGGGCAAGCGCCAGCAGACCCCGGCCGACTGGGTCTACGTCAACCACTTCGATGACACCCGTGAACCCCGCGCACTGGAGTTGCCGTCCGGCAGCGCCGGGGCGTTCATCAGCGACATGAACGGGCTGATCGACAACCTGTTGTCGACCTTCCCGGCGGTGTTCGAGCACCCGTCGTACCAGCAGAAGAAAGGCGCCATCGACCGCGCCTTCAACCAGCGTTACGACCGCGCCCTGGATGTGATCGAGCGCGCCTCGCTGGAAAAGGACGTGGCCCTGTACCGCGACGCCAGCAACGTCGCCTTCACCCCGATGGCCGACGGCAAGGCGCTGGATGAAGCCGAATTCGCCCAGTTGCCGGAAGAGGTGCGCGAGCAGTTCCACGAGGATATCGCCCTGCTCGAGGAACGCCTGAACGAAGAGCTGGCCAGCCTGCCGCAATGGAAACGCGAGTCGAACAACCAGCTGCGTCATCTCAACGAAGAAACCATTACCCTGGCCCTGCAGCCATTGCTGGCGCCGCTGTCGGAAAAGTACGCCGAGAACGCTGCGGTCTGCGCTTACCTGCAGTCGGTGCAGCTGAACCTGCTGCGTACCGTGGTCGAGCAACTGGTCGATGACAGCAAGACCGACGCGGCCGCGCGCAAGCTGCTGGAAGAGCAGTACGCCCCGAGCCTGGTGGTCGGCCACCACGCCGACGGCGGTGCGCCGGTGGTGTTCGAGCCGCACCCGACCTACGACAACCTGTTTGGCCGTATCGAATACAGCACCGACCAGGGTGCGCTGTACACCTCGTACCGCCAGCTGCGCCCGGGCGCACTGCACCGCGCCAACGGCGGCTTCCTGATTCTGGAAGCCGAGAAGATGCTGGGCGAGCCGTTCGTCTGGGACGCGCTCAAGCGTGCGCTGCAGTCGCGCAAGTTGAAGATGGAGTCGCCACTGGGCGAGCTGGGCCGGGTGGCCACCGTCAGCCTGACACCGCAGATGATCCCGCTGAACATCAAACTGGTCATCATCGGTTCGCGCCAGCTGTATTACGCGCTGCAGGACCACGACCCGGACTTCCAGGAGATGTTCCGTGTGCTGGTGGACTTCGACGAAGACATGCCCATGGTCGACGAGAACCTGGAGCAGTTCGCCCAGCTGTTGCGCACCCGCACCAACGAAGAGGGCATGGCGCCACTGACCAGTGACGCGGTGGCGCGCCTGGCCACCTACAGCGCCCGCCTGGCAGAAAACCAGTCGCGTCTGTCGGCGCGTATCGGCGACCTGTTCCAGCTGGTCAGCGAAGCCGATTTCATCCGCCAGCTGGCCAGTGACGAAATGACCGACGCCGGGCACATCGAGCGTGCGCTCAAGGCCAAGGCCACCCGCACCGGGCGTGTTTCGCAGCGGGTGCTGGACGACATGCTCGCCGGCATCATCCTGATCGACACCGAAGGCGCTGCCATCGGCAAGTGCAACGGCCTGACCGTGCTTGAAGTGGGTGATTCGGCGTTCGGTATGCCGGCGCGCATCTCCGCCACCGTGTACCCGGGCGGCAGCGGTATCGTCGACATCGAGCGCGAGGTCAACCTCGGTCAGCCGATCCACTCCAAGGGTGTGATGATCCTCACCGGCTACCTGGGCAGCCGCTATGCCCAGGAGTTCCCGCTGGCGATCTCGGCGAGCATCGCCCTGGAACAGTCCTACGGCTATGTGGACGGTGACAGCGCCTCGCTGGGCGAAGCCTGCACGCTGATCTCGGCCTTGTCGCGCACGCCGCTCAAACAGTGCTTCGCCATTACCGGCTCGATCAACCAGTTTGGTGAAGTGCAGGCGGTGGGTGGGGTCAACGAGAAGATCGAGGGCTTCTTCCGCCTGTGCGAGGCGCGTGGCCTGACCGGCGAGCAGGGGGTGATCATCCCGCGTGCCAACGTCGCCACGCTGATGCTCGACGAGCGTGTGCTGCAGGCGGTGGAAAATGGCATGTTCCACGTGTACGCGGTCAGCCAGGCCGACGAGGCGTTGAGCCTGCTGGTGGGCGAGGAGGCCGGTGTGCTGGATGACAAGGGCCAGTTCACCGAGGGCAGCGTCAACGCCCGGGTGGTGGAGCGCCTGCGTGAGATTGCCGAGATGATCAGCGAGGAAGAAATCGAGAAGGCGGAGAAAGAACGCCTGGAAGAGGTAATTGCCCAGGCCAAGCCGGCCTGAGTCAAGAAACCGGCGCTAGCGGCGATGTGCTACCGTTCAGCGCCGGTTTTCCATCTTTCTGTACCGTTCTTCTATGCTGGAACTTAAGGACGGTATCAGCGTTCAGGATGGAAACAGCCTGAGGTTCAGGCTGAACAAGGCTTTTTGGAGGGGGCGCGGCCATGCGCAATCTCAGCCTCACACGCCAGTGCCTGGGCCTGGTGACCCGCATCGAATGCAGCATCCGTCCGCTGGCCGGGGACAACGGCATGTGGACGCTGCTGTTCGCCGCCGGCATGGCCGGTGAACAACCGTCCGCGATCAAGGCCCAGGGGCCGTTCCATGGGCCGTTGGTGGCCGAATCTGTGCTCAATGCCATTGTCGACAGCCTGACCTTGCATGGGTACCAGGTGGCCGAGGATCCGCAGATCTGGTGTTTGCATTTGCAGGCGCAGTTGCGGCGGATCAATGGTGAGCGGTGTCGGAATCTGGGGGATTACCAGTTTCATCCTGAGACCTGATTGATGCAGGGGGCCGCTTTGCGGCCCATCGCGACACAAGGCCGCTCCTACAAGGGACCGCGATCTCTTGTAGGAGCGGCCTTGTGTCGCGATGGGCTGCAAAGCAGCCCCATTCACCGGGCTTTTGCTGTAACAGGTGGCTGGCTATACTCGCCGTCGCTTTTTAGTCACCTGATGAGTCCCAACCCTCCATGGAACGTATCCTCGAAAACGCGATGTATGCCTCGCGCTGGCTGCTCGCCCCCATCTACTTCGGCCTGTCCCTCGGCCTGCTGGCCCTGGCGCTGAAATTCTTCCAGGAAGTGGTCCACGTCCTGCCCAACGTCTTCGCCCTGAGCGAAGCCGACCTGATCCTGGTGATCCTGTCACTGATCGACATGTCGCTGGTGGGCGGCCTGCTGGTGATGGTGATGATCTCCGGCTACGAGAACTTCGTCTCGCAACTGGACATCGACGAGAGCAAGGAAAAGCTCAACTGGCTGGGCAAGATGGACTCTTCGTCGCTGAAGATGAAGGTTGCCGCGTCGATCGTGGCCATTTCGTCCATCCACCTGCTGCGGGTGTTCATGGATGCACAGAACATCTCCACCGATTACCTGATGTGGTACGTGATCATCCACATGACCTTCGTGGTCTCGGCATTCTGCATGGGCTACCTGGACAAGCTGACCAAGCACTGAGCCTGTCAGGCCTCTTCGCAAACCCTGTGGGAGCGGGCAAGCCCGCGAAGAGGCCGGCACGGTCCACCTGACGAGCGGCGTCAGTCATGCCTTGTGCATTCTCCCTTTCTGTACAAAAAATGAGCTCTCATGCGTGGTTCCCATCGCGAGGTGCTTTCATGAACCTGCATCAGCTCAACACCGAGGCCAGGGCTGGCCATGTCGACGAACTGAACCTGATCGCCATCGAAGGCGGTGACTACCTGCTCGAGGCCCGGATCAAAGGCCACCCCCACCCCCTGTCCGATGCCCGTGGTGAACGCTTGCGCGTACATTCGGTGGAGGACGCGCGCAAGTTGCTGCAAACCATCCCCATGGTCTCGATGAACCTGGTGCACTGGTCGGTGCAGGACGAAATGTGCGGTATGGGCACGCACCCGGAAGAAGACTTGAAGGTGCCGATTTCCCAGCGCTCGGCCTGGTAGCTGCTCGCAGCGCCCCAGTGTGCTAGGCTGCTCGCCCTTTTCATCAAGGGCGCGGCTTCACTGCGCCCTGCAGTGGAGCACGACAATGTCCGAACTCAACCTGTCCACCGACGAAACTCGCGTCAGCTACGGCATCGGCCGTCAGCTGGGCGGCCAGCTGCGCGACAACCCGCCACCAGGCGTCAGCCTGGAAGCCATCCTGGCCGGCCTGACCGACGCCTTCAACGGCGCCGACAGCCGCGTCAGCGAAGCCGACCTGTCGGCCAGCTTCAAGGTCATCCGCGATGTGATGCAAGCCGAAGCAGCCGCCAAGGCCGAAGCCGCTGCTGCCGCTGGCAAGGCATTCCTGGTCGAAAACGCCAAGCGTGACGGCATCACCACCCTGGCTTCGGGCCTGCAGTTCGAAGTACTGACCGCAGGCGAAGGCGCCAAGCCGACCCGCGAAGACAACGTGCGCACCCACTACCACGGCACCCTGATCGACGGCACTGTGTTCGACAGCTCCTACGACCGTGGTCAGCCGGCTGAATTCCCGGTAGGTGGCGTGATCGCTGGCTGGACCGAAGCCCTGCAGCTGATGAACGCTGGCAGCAAATGGCGCCTGTACGTGCCAAGCGAGCTGGCCTACGGCGCCCAAGGCGTTGGCAGCATCCCGCCGCACAGCGTGCTGGTGTTCGACGTCGAGCTGCTCGACGTTCTGTAATGCCGCTGGGGTCGCTTTGCGGCCCATTCGCGACACAAGGCCGCTCCTACAGGGGAACGCACGCACCTGTAGGAGCGGCCTTGTGTCGCGATCGAGGGCGAAGCCCTCGCCAGGTCCGTCAGTTCCAGTCTGTTCCCCCGGGGCGCAACGCCCGCGCATAGCAGAACAGAAACAGATTCCGCACCAGCTCCTTGAGCACCCCCGGTTCACTCGAGTTCAGCCCGCTCATGTCCAGGTCGCCCTGGTCACGCAGCTCGTCGAGCGCTTCTTCTTCGAGCACCGCGCACACTTCGCCGGTTTCCCGATGAAGAATGCGCAGGTAGGGGTGAGGGCGGTCCAGCCAGGCGTCGATCAGATAAGTCATGGCTATTCTCCTTGGATAGCAGTCCCAATGAGAATAATTCTTATTATCTGAATAGCAAGCGCCAATTGCCGGTTTTTTGGAAAATCAGACCTTGCGTACGAACTCGGACTTCAGCTTCATGGCGCCGATGCCGTCGATCTTGCAGTCGATGTCGTGATCGCCATCGCACAGGCGGATGTTCTTGACCTTGGTGCCGACCTTGACCACCAGGGACGAGCCCTTGACCTTGAGGTCCTTGATCACGGTGACGGTGTCGCCATCCTGCAGGATGTTGCCGACCGAGTCCTTCTTCACCACCTCGTCGCTGGCCGCTTCGGCGTCGCCGCTGGCCGACCACTCGTGGGCGCATTCAGGGCAGATCAGCTGAGTGCCATCCTCATAGGTGTATTCAGAGTTGCATTTCGGGCAGGGTGGCAGAGTGCTCACTTCGGTTCCTCAAACAAACAGACGGGCGGTTAAAAACCCGAATTGTATAAGGTATTTTTTCAGAAGTGATTATGTCCGGACAAAAGCATTCGCGGGCTTGCCCGCTCCCACAGGATCTGCGCTACCTTTGAGGCTTGCGCGATCCCTGTGGGAGCGGGCAAGCCCGCGAAGAATACGACTCGGTCTATCAGTGAGTACGCGCGACCGCAAACTCGCTCAGCTCGACCAGCGCATCACGATATTCGCTGGCCGGCAGCACTTCCAGGCACTGGATCGCACGCTTCACATAGTCACGCGCCAGCTCCGCCGTGTACTTCAGCGCACCCGACTCCTCGACCGCCACGCGAATCTGCTCCAGGTCTTCCAGGCCACCCTTCTGGATCGCCTGGCGCACCAGCGCAGCCTGTTCGGCGGTGCCTTCGCGCATGGTGTAGATCAGCGGCAGGGTAGGCTTGCCTTCGGCCAGGTCGTCACCGACGTTCTTGCCCAGGGTCTGCGAGTCGCCCTTGTAGTCCAGCAGGTCGTCGACCAGCTGGAACGCCACGCCCAGGTGGTCACCGAAGGTACGCAGGGCCTCGCGCTGTTCGTCGGTGGCTTCGGCCAGCGCGGCGGCGCTGTGGGTCGAAGCTTCGAACAGCATCGCGGTCTTGCCGCGGATGACCTCCATGTAGACTTCCTCGGTGGTGCTGGCGTCGCGTACCCGCGACAGCTGCAGCACTTCACCCTCGGCAATCACGCGGGTGGCCTTGGACAGGATCTGCATGACCGGCATCGAGCCCAGTTCGACCATCATCTCGAACGAGCGCGAATAGAGGAAGTCGCCCACCAGCACGCTCGGCGCGTTGCCCCACAGGGCATTGGCGGTGGAGCGGCCACGGCGCATGCCGGACATGTCGACCACGTCGTCGTGCAGCAGGGTAGCGGTGTGCAGGAATTCGATGGTGGCAGCCAGCAGGCGCAGGTCGTCGCCTTCGCGGCCCAGGGCCTTGCCACACAGCAGCACCAGCAGGGGGCGCAGGCGCTTGCCACCGGCGGACGTGATATAGTCGCCGATCTTCGATACCAGCGGCACGCGCGAGGTCAGCTGCTTCTTGATGATCTCGTCGACGGCGCTGAAATCATCAGCCACCGCGCGGTAGAAGGATTGGGGTTGCATCGGCTGCTCCAGTGAGGTTGCGCGGCATGCTAGGTCGCAGGTCCCGGTGTGTCAAGGCGCGGTGCCAGCGCCCCGGGGGCGGTACTTGCAAGCAAAACCGCGGTTGCGTACAATCGCGCACCCTAACTTCCTGGGCAGCACCTGCCTTACGCAATTGCGCCGGGCCGTTCCAGCCCTGTGCAGCCATGCCAGCCAATACTCATCATATAAAGCGCTGGGTGAGCAGGATTATCGGAGAAATACCATGTCTTACGCAGTAATCGTTACCGGCGGCAAGCAGTACAAAGTCGCTGAAGGTGAATTCCTCAAGATCGAAAAACTGGAAGTCGCCACTGGCGAATCCGTGACCTTCGATCGCGTCCTGCTGGTCGCCAACGGTGAAGAAGTCACCATCGGTGCTCCAGTTGTTGCTGGCGCCAAAGTAGTGGCCGAAGTCGTTTCGCAAGGCCGCCACGACAAGGTTCGCATCATCAAGTTCCGTCGTCGTAAGCACCACATGAAGCGTATGGGCCACCGCCAGTGGTTCACCGAGATCAAAATCACCGGTATCCAGGCTTAATCCCCTAGATCCCCTGAATTTATTTGGAGAATTGAACCATGGCTCACAAGAAGGCTGGTGGTAGTACTCGTAACGGTCGCGACTCAGAATCGAAACGCCTTGGCGTGAAGATGTATGGCGGCCAGGTTATCAAGCCAGGCAACATCATCGTCCGTCAGCGCGGCACCGAATTCCACGCTGGCTACGGCGTTGGCATGGGCAAGGATCACACCTTGTTCGCCAAGATCGAAGGCGTGATCAAGTTCGAGAAAAAAGGCGAGTTCATGCGCCGTTACGTGAGCATCGTCGCCGCTTAATCGCGACGTCGCTCCAGAAGCCCCGTCATGCGACGGGGCTTTTTCGTTTGTGGTGAGCCTCTTGCAAAGCTGTTTGTATGGGCTGCCGGCGTGGGTTTCTACGGTCGTACGGGGCCGCCGCGCTCATTTTTGCAAGAGCCTCAGGTTTTTCAGGTATTCAACTCGCCAGCAGGCGAGAGGCGGTTTTGAATGAAGTTTGTTGACGAAGTATCCATTCGGGTCAAGGCCGGTGACGGCGGCAACGGTTGCATGAGCTTCCGTCGCGAGAAGTTCATCGAGAACGGTGGCCCCAACGGTGGTGACGGTGGCGACGGTGGTTCGGTGTACATGATCGCCGACGAAAACCTCAACACCCTGGTCGACTATCGCTACACCCGTCACCACGAGGCCCAGCGTGGCGCCAACGGCGGCAGCACCGACTGCACCGGCAAGAAAGGCGACGACCTGTTCCTGCGTGTGCCGGTCGGTACCACCGTGATCGACGCTTCCACCCAGGAAGTGATCGGTGACCTGGTCACCCCGGGCCAGAAGCTGATGGTCGCCCAGGGCGGCTGGCACGGCCTGGGCAACACCCGCTTCAAGTCCAGCACCAACCGTGCACCGCGCCAGACCACCCCGGGCAAGCCAGGTGACCAGCGTGACCTGAAGATGGAAATGAAAGTGCTGGCCGACGTCGGCCTGCTGGGCCTGCCAAACGCCGGCAAGAGCACCTTCATTCGCTCGGTTTCGGCCGCCAAGCCGAAAGTGGCCGACTACCCGTTCAC
The DNA here is from genome assembly GCF_002112825.1 of Pseudomonas sp. B5(2017). Classification (NCBI taxonomy): domain Bacteria; kingdom Pseudomonadati; phylum Pseudomonadota; class Gammaproteobacteria; order Pseudomonadales; family Pseudomonadaceae; genus Pseudomonas; species Pseudomonas sp. B5(2017). The sequence continues at coordinate 218,843 of NZ_NEIR01000012.1, read as the reverse complement.
CACCCTGGTGCCGAACCTGGGCGTGGTCAGCGTCGACCGCTGGAAGAGCTTCGTCATCGCCGACATCCCCGGCCTGATCGAAGGTGCTTCCGAAGGCGCCGGCCTGGGTATCCGCTTCCTCAAGCACCTGGCGCGTACCCGCGTGCTGCTGCACCTGGTGGACATGGCGCCGCTGGACGAAAGCAGCCCGGCTGATGCCGCCGAAGTCATCGTCAACGAGCTGACCCGCTTCAGCCCGTCGCTGGCCGAGCGTGAGCGCTGGCTGGTGCTGAACAAGGCCGACATGGTCATGGAAGACGAGCGCGACGAGCGGGTCAAGGAAGTGGTCGAGCGCCTGCAGTGGGAAGGCCCGGTCTACGTGATTTCGGCCATCTCCAAGCAGGGCACCGAAAAGCTCAGCCACGACCTGATGCGCTACCTCGAAGACCGCGCCGACCGCCTGGCCAACGACCCGGCCTACGCCGAAGAGCTGGCCGACCTCGACCAGCGTATCGAAGACGAAGCCCGTGCCCAGCTGCAGGCCCTGGACGACGCCCGTACCCTGCGCCGTACCGGCGTCAAGAGCGTGCACGACATCGGCGACGATGACGGTTGGGACGATGATTTCGAGGACGACGAAGACGGCCCGGAAATCATTTACGTGCGCGACTGACCGGTTGCAGTACACTAAACGCCGCTCTTTGGAGCGGCGTTTTTGTATCCACGGTATCTACAGATTCGACATAGGTTGGAAGAAGATGCGAAGCAAGGTGACGGGCGCCAAGCGCTGGGTCGTGAAGATTGGCAGTGCTCTGCTGACCGCCGATGGCAAAGGCCTCGACCGCGGTGCCATGGCCGTTTGGGTCGAGCAGATGGTCGCGCTGCGTGAGGCAGGCGTGGAGTTGGTACTGGTCTCCTCCGGGGCCGTGGCTGCCGGCATGAGCCAGCTGGGCTGGACGTCGCGACCGAGTGCGATGAACGAGCTGCAGGCGGCTGCCTCGATCGGCCAGATGCGCCTGGTGCAGGCCTGGGAGTCGAGCTTCGGCGAGCACGGCAAGCACACCGCGCAGATCCTGCTGACCCATGACGACCTGTCCGACCGCAAGCGCTACCTGAACGCCCGCAGCACCCTGCGCACGCTGGTCGACCTGGGCGTGGTGCCGGTGATCAACGAAAACGATACCGTGGTTACCGACGAGATCCGCTTCGGCGACAACGACACCCTGGCGGCGCTGGTAGCCAACCTGGTCGAGGCTGACCTGCTGGTGATCCTCACCGACCGCGATGGCATGTTCGATGCCGACCCGCGCAACAACCCCGACGCCCAGCTGATCTACGAGGCCCGCGCCGACGACCCGGCACTGGACGCCGTGGCCGGCGGTACCGGTGGCGCCCTGGGCCGTGGCGGCATGCAGACCAAGCTGCGCGCCGCGCGCCTGGCAGCCCGTTCCGGTGCCCATACCATCATCATCGGTGGCCGCATCGAGCGCGTGCTGGATCGCCTCAAGGCTGGCGAGCGTCTGGGTACCTTGCTGTCGCCCGAGCGCGGCATGCTTGCCGCGCGCAAGCAGTGGCTGGCCGGCCACCTGCAGACCCGTGGCACCCTGGTGCTGGACGCCGGTGCCGTGCAGGCGCTGCGCCAAGCCAACAAGAGCCTGCTGCCGGTTGGCGTGAAAACCGTGCAGGGCAGCTTCCGCCGTGGCGAGATGGTGGTGTGCGTCGGCCCGGACGGCCATGAAGTGGCGCGCGGCCTGGCCAACTACAGCGCCCTGGAGGCGCAGAAGATCATTGGTCAGCCGTCGGATGCCATCGAAAGCATCCTGGGCTATATCGCGGAGCCTGAGCTGGTGCACCGCGACAACCTGGTTCTGGTCTGAGGGCGCGCACGTGCTGAAAAGGATTATTGCCGTGGCGGCACTGGCGTTGCCGATGCTGGCCGGGGCCGAGGAAATCGGCCAGGTCTCCACCGTGTTCAAGTTCCTCGGGCCGAATGATCGTATTGTGGTCGAGGCGTTCGACGACCCCAAGGTCGAGGGCGTGACCTGCTACCTGTCGCGGGCCAAGACTGGCGGCGTGAAGGGTGGGTTGGGGCTTGCGGAGGACCGGGCGGAGGCATCGATTGCCTGTCGTCAGGTCGGGCCGATCAACTTCAAGGGTGAGCTGAAGGATGGCGAGGAAGTGTTCAAGGAACGCACCTCGCTGGTGTTCAAGACCATGCAGGTGGTGCGCTTCCTGGACAAGAAGCGCAATACGCTGGTGTACCTGGTGTACAGCGACCGCATGATCGAAGGCAGCCCGCAGAATGCGGTGACCGCGATTCCGATTCTGCCTTGGGCTCATTGATAGCCTGGTAGATCCAGGGAGGCCTTTGGCCTCCATCGCGACACAAGGCCGCTCCTACAGGGGGCGCGAATCCCTGTAGGAGCGGCCTTGTGTCGCGAAAGGGCCGCAAAGCGGCCCCAATTACCTCAGGCCAATTCCTCGGCCTGATGATCCTCACGCACAACCGCCTTCACCTCATCCCGACGGCTGATGAACTTCCAGTCCGCCTCGTCGATGTAGATGCCATTCGGCCCGCTGCCACCTTCCAGGTCGATCGCCACGCGTGCAGACACCTGCGGCTTCACGCTCGCCAGGATCGGCACGAAGCCCAGCTGCAGGCTGGTTTCCAGCAGCGCAGCCTGGTTGCGTTCGTCGATGTCCGCCGCTTCGTCCAGGTAGTACGGCAGGCGGATGCGCCCGGCCAGGTCGCGGTCCATCAGGTGCAGCAACAGGTACATGTTGGTCAGCGCCTTGATGGTCATGGTGGTGCCGTTGGATGCCGCGCCGTCGATGTCGGCATGGATCACCGGCTGGCCGTTGACCTTGGTGATCTCGAACGCCAGCTCGAACAGGTCCTTCAGGCCCAGCTGGTTGTGGTTGGCTGCCACCAACCGTGCCAGGTATTCCTTGGCCTCTTCGTTCTTGTTGTCCTGCTCGGCGCTCTGGGTCAGGTCGAACACCGACAGGGTTTCGCCTTCTTCGTACTGACCGGCGCTGTGGATGATCTGGTCGATGTGCTTGAGCGCTTCCTTGTTCGGCGCCAGCACCACGCGGAAGCTCTCCAGGTTGGATACCTGGCGCTTGTTGATCTCGCGGTTGAACAGGGCCAGCTGGTGCTCGAGGCTGTCGTAGTCGCTGCGGATGTTGCGCAGGGTCCGGGCGATGTCGGTGACCGCGGCGCGGCGGGCCTTGGCCAAGGTCAGGGCTTCGTCGGTGCGGTGCGCGTAGGCATTCACCAGCAACTGCAGGCGGCGTTCCATGTCGTCTTCGCTGTCGAACTTGGCCACGCCTTTCAGGCGCACCTGGGCGTACAGCGCCTCGATCTGGTTGTCCACCCGCTGCAGGCTCTGCCAGCTGTCCTGGTAGTCGTTGAGCAGTGGCAGCAGGTTGTCCATCGAGTCGTCGATGGCTTCCATGTACGGCGTGCCGTAGGGCAGGTCGGCCGGCAGCAGCTGGCGACGGCGCAGGGCGTCTTCCAGGGTGCGCTGCTTGGCCTCGAGGTCGCCGATCTGCCGGCCGACCAGTTGCAGCTTGGCCGACAGCTGCTGGACGCGTTCGGTGAAGGCGTCGCTGGAGCGCTTGAGTTCGTCCTGCGCGGCTTCGAGCTGCGACAGCTGCTCCAGCTTCTCGGGCTCTTCGGCGGCCAGGGTTTCGCTGCGGCGGAAGTCTTCCAGCGCTTTCTGCGCGTCCAGTACTTCCTGGTACAGGGCCTCGGTCTGCGCCTTGGAGGCGGAGCGGTCGGCGGCCACGGCCTGTTGGGTCTTGAGCTGCTTCAGCTCTTTTTCCAGGCGCTCTTTCTGGTCACGCAGGGCCGCACGGTCGGCCAGGGCCTGCAGCGCCGGTGGGTCGATGTGCGACAGGTCGATGGACAGGCCCGGGGCTTCGAAGCGTTCGCCCTTGAAGCCGTCGAGTACTGCTTCCAGCGATTTTACCCACAGGTCGCTGTCGTCCAGTTCGATACCGCGGTCGCCCAGCGGCAGGCTGAACAGCGCGCCATTGAACAGGCGCATCAGGCGGTCGACGTCCTGCTGCGAGAACTCTTCGCGCAGGCGGGCGTAGCTGTTGTTGTCGGCGTGGTCGAGCTGCTGCTTGACCTGCTTCAGGCGCTTTTCCAGGTCGCGGACGCGTTCGTCCAGGTCTTCGGCGCTGAACTGCCGCGACTGGGCCAGGGCGCCGGCCAGTTCGTCGTGGGCGTCCTTGGCCGCCAGCAGTTGCTGCTCCAGCACCTTGACGTCATCGACCAGGGCGAAGCGGTGCTTGAGCACCGACAGCTCGCCCAGCCAGCGCTGGATACCGGTGATTTCACGCTCCAGGCGCATCAGCTCCTGAGTACCGCCACGCTGGTCGTTCTGCAGGCGGTCCTGCTCGCCACGGTAGTGCTCGGCCTGGATCACCAGCTCTTCCTTGCGCGCCATGGCGTATTCCTGCCAGGTGCCCAGCAGGGTGTCGAGCACTGGCGAAATGCGGTGCAGCTTGCCGCGCAGGATGTCGCGCTGGGCCACGCCACCGGCCAGGGCCTCGACCAGCGGGCCGGCGGCGACCAGGGCGTTGTAGTCCTGTTCCATGCGGCGCACGTCGCGGAAGGCTTCCTCGCACGCGGCGATATAGTCGACGCTGCCAGAGCGCAGGCTGTGCTCGAAAGCGTCGAGGAACAGCTGCTTGAGCTTGGCGGCGGTGATTTCGCGCATGTGCAGCAGGTTGATGAACAGCGCGCGGAAGGTTTTCAGGCTTTGCTCGCTGGTCGAGCGCAGCGGGATCATGGTCAGGTCCAGCGGCACCGAGGTGTGGCCACCGACCAGCAGACGACGCAGTTCGTCCGGCTTCAGCTCGTAGGCCTTGATCCCCAGGCGCTCGAGGTTGGTGAACAGCTCTTTCTGGCGCAGGCAGGTGTCGTTCTTCTGGTAGTGGGCCAGGTCCAGTTCGCCCTTGTAGGCAAAGAACTGGTGGCCGAAACCGCCGCCCGGGCCGCGGCCGACAACGCCGATGACGTGCGGGCCGTGGGGCAGGCTCAGTTCGCAGAGAATGTACGAGGTGTCGCTGGCGAAGTAGAAGCGGCGCGACTGCTCGAGGCTGTACTTGCCGAAGCTCATGTCCGACATGCGCGCCAGGATCGGGAACTGCAGGGCGTTGATCGACGCCGATTTACCCAGGTTGTTGGCGCCGTATACCGACAGTGGGTGCTCCAGCGGGAACAGGCCAAGGCTGTAGCCGGCGGTGTTGAGCAGTGCGAAGCGGCGGATGCCGTAGCGTTCCTGGCTCATGCGTCAATCTCCTGTTGCTCTTCGCGGATCGCCCGGGCCAGGGCTTCCTCTTCGCTTTCTTCGCCCTCGAAGGGGGTGAGGTCGAGCGGGTCGTCGGTGCGGTTGAGTTCTTCGGGGCTTTCTTCCTCGACCAGTACCGGGGTCGGCAGCGGCAGGTCGCTGTGCAGGGTGGCTGCCAGGTCGCGGTCCTGCTGCACGGCCAGGCACACGTCGAGGAAGCGATGCATCGGCGGCAGGAAGCGGTAGATGCCGCCTTCCTCGAAGGCGAAGCCGAGCTGGGTCATGCGGCGCAGGATTTTTTCTTCCAGCTCGTCCACGGTCTGCACTTCGGCCTGCAGGAACAGGTCGCGGTACTTGTCCAGCAGCGAGGGCAGTTCGTCACGGCCGATGCTGCCGCCATCGAGCACGGCCATCGGGTCGCGGCCCTGGTCGGCCAGGTGTTCGACCAGGATGAAGGTGAACAGCGACAGGCGCTGCGCGGTCTTGTTGACCTGCGCGGCGGTCATGTCCGGCACGAAGTAGTAGAAGCCACGGGTGTCGCACACCAGTTCGAAGCCCAGGGCCTTGAACAGGGTGCGGTACTGGTCCTGGAAGTTCGACAGCTGGGCGTACAGCTCGGGGTCGCGGCGGCTGACGTGGAAGCCTTTGAACAGCTCGCGGAAGATCGGCGCGAGCTGGGACAGTTCGGAAAGATCAAGATGCATGGGCTGGGCTCGCGTTGGATTCGGTAGGCGCGCTGGCGGCGTCTTCGCGGCTGGAAGTCAGGGCGAACGAGCGCAGGCTGACTAGGTGTTCCTGGGTGATGTACTCGCGGCGGTCGAGGCGTTCGCGCTTGAAGCGCTTTTCCCGCGACAGGCGCGAGAACCAGTACAGCAGCTCGTCGGTGGCGCCTTCGGGTTCCTGCTCCAGCAGCCAGACCATCAGGTCGGGCAGCGGCAGGGCCTGTTCGCAGCGTTCGGCCATTTCCTTGACCGTGCGCGGTGCACGGGGCAGGGCGCCGGACTGGGTCTTGTGGGCCTTGGGGAAGCGCGCCGGCTTGGGCTCGAAGCGGGCCAGGGCGTAGACATAGGCCTCGACCTGGCTGGCGCTGCCGAGGAAAGTGCTTTGCGGGCGGGTGAACATCGGCATGGCCGCTTGCGGTACGGCGTCGATGCCCTTGCGCCGGATCACCGACAGGGCCAGTGCGGCGCCACGGGTTACGGCGTTGTGCCGGCGGGCTTCTTCACGCAGCGGCAGCAGCAGTTCGCGGGCGTGGCGCAGGGTCAGCTGGGCGCTGGTCTGCATTTCCAGGATGCGCGCGTGGGTGCGCAGCAGCATGTCGTCGTCGACCAGGTGGCCCAGGCGCGCCTGTTCGCCCAGCAGCTTCAGCAGCACGGTCTCGACCTTGCGCACGCCCTGTTCGAAGGCGCCGTCGGCGTTGACCAGCTGGATCATCGGCTCGACGTACTCGTCCCAGGTCGCCAGTACTTCGGCATAGCGCTGGCGCAGCGGGATCTGGCGGTTGCTGGTCTTGGCCCGCTCGGCCACGGCCACCAGTGCCTGTTCGTCGTTGTCGAGCTTCTTCAGTACATCGCGCACGCGCATGTCGAGCAGGCGCAGCTGGCGCGCCAGGTCGTCGCTGTCGCGGTTGTCGAAGGCGTCCTGGATATGCCCGGCCAGGCGCTCCAGGTGGCGCAGGTAGGCTTCGATCTCCAGGCACAGGCCCAGCCGGTGTTCGCGGCGCAGGTAGGCGAGGAAATCGTGGATCTGCGCGTTGAGCTCGAAACGGTTCGGGCTCTTGGCCACCGGGACCAGGATATCCAGGCGGATCCACACGTCGAGCAGCTGGGTGATGTCCTGCGGGGTGCTCTCGACCTGCTGGCGGGCTACATGCTGACGCAATTCGACCAGGCTCAGGGTGCCCTGGTCGAAACGCTCGCACAGCGGCTCGATCAGGGCCCAGTGTTCGGCTAGGGCGCGCAGGACGCGCTTGGGTTCGATCATTGGCTTCGACTCGTTGCCAAGAAAAAGGGGGCGATTGTACTGCATCCGGGGGGGAGGTTTTCACCCCTTGGTCTGTAATGAGAGATAACCTTTGTCGTTGTAGGGGATTCACTGGCCCTTTCGCGGGTGAACCCGCTCCCACAGGGCCTTGCGCAGTACCGGTGGGAGCGGGTTCACCCGCGAAAGGGCCAGTACAGGCAATAAAAATCCGCCGACCAGTTGCGGCACTCGAATGCCAACGGCGTTAGAATGGCCCTTTGTCTTCGCTCCTCGGAACCCCGCCCCTTGCTCACCGAACCCCGTCGCCGCGCCTACCTTTCCGCCATGCAAGTGGTGCACTGGCTGCCGCGCGCCGAACTGCCGTTCGCCGCACCGTCGCGGCCCGAGCTGCTGCTGCCGGTGGCGCCGGTCGAGGACCTCGATTTCGACGTCAGGCCGGCACCGGCTGCCAACGAGGCGCCAGTCACCTCCCAGGCCCGCTCCGGCGAGCGACCGAAAATCGAGATTCCGCGCCCGGGCAGTGTGCCCAAGCCGGCCGCCAAGCCCGCCGAGGCCGAGGAGCAGGCCGCGCCACCGCGCCCGGCCCCGGTGCCACCCCCGCGCTTCTCGCTGCAGTTGCTGCGAGCCGGCAGCTGCCTGCTGCTGGTGGAGTTGGCCACCGGCCAGCCGTTCCAGAGCCGCGACCCGTCCTACCTGCTGCTCAAGGACATGCTGCGCGCCGCCGGCCTGCCCGACGCCCCGCAGATCATCGGCGAGCCGGTGCGCTGGCCGCTGCTGGTGCGCGGCAATATGGACCAGGGCCCGGAGGCGGCGCGCGATTTCGTCCAGGGCTTTGTCCAGGCGCGCCTGGAAGACGCCCCGTGCACCTGCCTGTGGCTGGTCGGCCTGCCGGCGCTGCGCTTTGCCGCCAATGTCGACGGCGAAGCCTATTACCAAACCCTGAAGCTCGAGGGCCTGGGCGAAGCCTGGGCCTTGCCGGGCCTTGAACTGTTGATGGACGAGCCGCAGCGCAAGGCGGACGTCTGGAAAGCCATGCGCCAGCTGATGGCGCGCTGGAAGAGCGTTGAATGAGTGACTCGATCAGCTTCCGCCCGATGACCGAGGCGGATCTGGATGCCGTACTTAAGATCGAATATGCCGCGTTCAGTCATCCCTGGACCCGCGGGATCTTTCAGGATGCGCTCAAGTCGTACGAAGTCTGGCTGATGTTCGACGGCCAGCAGCAGGTGGGCCATGGCGTGATCAACGTGATCATCGACGAGGCGCACCTGCTCAACATTACCGTCAAGCCGGAAAACCAGGGCTGCGGCCTGGGCCTGCGCCTGCTCGAGCACCTGATGGCCCGGGCCTACCAGCTCAATGGCAGGGAGTGCTTCCTGGAAGTGCGCGCCAGCAACCAGTCGGCCTATCGTTTGTACGAGCGCTACGGTTTCAACGAAATCGGCCGCCGCCGCGACTATTACCCGGTTGCCGGTGGCCGTGAAGACGCCCTGGTGATGGCCTGCACCCTGCTCGAGGACTGACCTTGCAGGGGCTTGCGCTGTCACGCAGGCAAACCCTGATGAGGCAACGACCATGCACGACTTGCAGGAACTGATCGACAACAACGCCCGCTGGGCTGACGCGATCAACCAGCGCGACCCCGACTTCTTCGCCAAGCTGGCCCGCCAGCAGACTCCGGAATTCCTCTGGATCGGCTGCTCCGACGCCCGCGTGCCGGCCAACGAAATCGTCGGCATGCTACCGGGTGATCTGTTCGTCCACCGCAACGTTGCCAACGTGGTGCTGCACACTGACCTCAACTGCCTGTCGGTGATCCAGTACGCGGTGGAAGTACTGAAAGTGCGGCACATCCTGGTCACCGGCCACTACGGTTGCGGTGGCGTGCGCGCCGCCATGCAGGATCGCCAGCTGGGCCTGATCGACGGCTGGCTGCGCTCGATACGCGACCTGTATTACGAAAAGCGCGCCGAGCTGGCCAAGCTGGACAACGAAGAGGCCAGGGTCGACCGCCTGTGCGAACTGAACGTCATCCAGCAGGTGGCCAACGTGGCTCACACCAGCATCGTGCAAAACGCCTGGCACCGTGGTCAGGAGCTGTCGGTGCATGGCTGCATCTATGGCATCAAGGATGGCCGGTGGAAGAGCCTGGACACCACCATCAGCGGCTTCGCCCAGCTGCCGTCGCAGTATCGGTTGCGGGCGTTGGAGTAGTAACGTTTGCCAGTTTGACGCGGCCCCTTGTAGGAGCGGCCTTGTGTCGCGAGCGGGCTGCGCAGCAGCCCCGGCAATATCAGCAGCGAAGCTGAAAATCTGGGGCCGCTTCGCAGCCCGTTCGCGACACAAGGCCGCTCCTACAAGGGGGCGTATAGCAGTCTCCATGCAGGGATGGTCAAGGAATGAAAAAACTGCTTCTGGCTGCAAGCCTCCTGATAACGGCCACTGCCCACGCCGACGAACGCGACCTGTGGATGTTCGCCCAGTGGGCTGGCGACCATCACACCCGTCCCTTCCGTGAAATGCTGGTGGATGCCCGCCTTTACGGCATAGTGCCTATCCATCAGCTGCTGCGTTCGGCTTCGGACTGGAAGCTGTGCCACGCGTCCCCCTTCGCCGTGCCGCCTGCCAGCAACTGGCCGGCAGTGCGTTCTACGCTCTCGCTGATCAAGGCGCTCGACGACCAGGGCATCCTGCGCCAGTTCGAGGTGGTTTCGGCCTATCGAGACCCACGCCTGAACGTCTGCGCCGGCGGGGCTGCCAACAGCGCCCATACCCGGGCCTTCGCCGTCGATATCTTGCTACCCGACTGGGCGGACCCCAACCCGCTGTGCCGTTTCTGGCAGCAGTATGGCCAGGCCTGGAACATGGGCCTGGGGCGCTATCCGTCCGGGCGGATTCATGTGGATACCGCGGGTTACCGCACCTGGGGTGGTGACGGCCGTGCAGGTTCGTCGTTCTGTATCAAGCCCAGATGAGCCAGGCAGCTCCTGCATTCGCCCATCACCCACGTGGCGAAGCGCTGGCGCTTGCCTTCGTCTTCCAGCGGCTGAGGGCTGAGCAGGTGGTAGGCCGAGCCGTCACGCACAAAGCCGAACGGCGCCTGCAACTGACCGCTGTCGAGTTCGTCGCGCACCATGAGGGCTGAGGCCATGGCCAGGCCCAGGCCGGCGCTGGCGGCCTGAATCGACAGGTAGAAGTGCTCGTAGTCGCTGCGCTCGGTATGCCGGGCCTGCTGGCCGCTCAGGCGCAGCCAGTCGGGCCAGGCGCCGGGGCGGGTGGCGCTGTGCAGCAGGCGTTGGCCTTCAAGTTGGATGGGGGCGGTGGGATGGCAGACCGGGCCGATCCATTCGTCGCAGATCTTCTGGTTGTACAGCTGCTTGTCCCAGTGGAAGTCATCGCGGCGAATTGCCAGGTCGACACCACTGCGGGCGAAGTCCAGTGGCCCGCCTGCGGCCACCAGGTGCAACTGCAGGTCGGGATGGGCGGCATGAAAGCGGGGCAGGCGCGGGATCAGCCAGCGCATGGCGATGGTCGGCTCGCACGACAACACCAGAACGTTGTCGCGGGCCTGTTGTTGCAAGCGCTGCACGGCGCCTTCGAGCTGCTCGAAAATCGCCTGGGTGGTGCCCTGCAAGGCACGGCCGGCAGGGGTGAGGAAAATGGCCCGGTTGCGGCGCTCGAACAACTCCACACCAAGGCTTTCTTCAAGCAGGCGCACCTGGCGGCTGACTGCGCCATGAGTGACGTGCAGGTGCTCGGCGGCGCGCACGAAGCTCTCGGTTTCGGCGGCGATGTCGAAGTAGCGGAAGGCATTGAGTGGCGGCAGTTTCATGGCATCCCTGTTTGCCTGTGCCGGCCTCTTCGCGGGTAAACCCGCTCCCACAGGGACTTCACCAAACCTGAGGGCGGCGCATCACCTGTGGGAGCGGGTTTACCCGCGAAGAGGCCAGCACAGGCTCTATGTATCTGTGAAGAAAACTATCAGATTTACCTCACTATAAATCGATTTTTCCTGGTCTATAAGCTCTCGATAATTACCTGGTCTGTGCATTTCCATCGTCTATCGAGAGCCACCAGCATGACCGAACTCATCGCCGTCGCCCTGTTCACCCTGCTTGCCGTCATCAGCCCCGGTGCCGACTTCGCCATGGTCACCCGCAGCAGTTATGCACAGGGCCGCAAGGCCGGGCTGGCTGCTGCCGTGGGCATTGCCCTGGGGGTGCAGGTGCACGTTCTGTACACGGTGCTGGGCATCGCGGTGATCATCAGCCAGAGCCCGGCTCTGTTCCTGGGCATGAAAGTGCTGGGCGCGGGTTACCTGGTCTACCTGGGTTACCAGTCGCTGACCAACACCCGGCGCATCAGCCTCGACGGGGTTGCCGCATCCGCCGCCAGCGTAACGCAGGCCCTGCGCACGGGCTTTCTGACCAACGCCCTCAACCCCAAGACCATGCTGTTCGTCATCAGTGCCTTCACCCAGGTGGTGCAGCCTGGCAGCTCGCTGGCGCTGGATTTTGCCTACGGCGCTTTCATGTCCGTTGCCCACTGGCTGTGGTTCAGTCTGGTGGCGGTGTTCTTCTCCAGCACGGCATTGCGCAAGGCGATGATCGAGCGGCAAAGGCTGGTGGACCGGGTAATCGGCCTGGCGCTGATCGGGTTGGGCCTGGCTGTGGCGGTGACCGGCATGCGTTGAGGTAGCGATTGCATGTGGGGGAGGGGCGGGCCTGTGGTATTTTTCGCAGGCAAAGAAAAAGGGCTTACCTTGCGGTAAGCCCTTCGTCTTGTTTGGTGGCTACACAGGGACTTGAACCCCGGACCCCAGCATTATGAATGCTATGCTCTAACCAACTGAGCTATGTAGCCGATGGCGCGCATTATTCTCTTGAACGGCCCCCCTGTCAACACTCATTTCAAAAAAAATTTGCACGCTTTCAAAAACTTAGCGGCCAGGCCCTGGTTCTGCCTTGCCCAACGGCATGTCGTCGGCTTTCTACTGCCCGTTGCGCCAGCCATCGGTGCCCTTGAGGTCGGCTTTCTGTAACGGGCCGATACGCCCGCCATCGAAGGTTACCCGCTCGCCCGCCGATACAAGGCGCTGTTCGCCACCCTGGATAACCATGGCCTTGCCACTGAACACCACCAGTTCGTCATGCCCGGCATGGCGGGCGACCTGCAGGCGGGTACCGAACACCTGGATGCGCGCATCGCCCACTGTCACCTCCATGGCCCGGCCGTCGAGCATCACTTCCAGGTATACCCGGCCCTGCACCAGCTGCAGCTGGCGCGTGCGGCCGCGCAGGTCGGCGTTCATCGCGCTGGCGCTGCCCAGGTGCAAGGTGGTGCCATCGGCCAGGCGGATGCTGCGGCGTTCACCTGCCTCGGTGTGCAATTCGCTGCCCAGGCGCTGCATCAGCGGCCAGTACAGGTAGGCTGCAGCGCCTAACCCCAGCAGGAATAGCAGCGCCAGCCATTTGCCCATGTGGCTGTGGCGCGTGTTGATCTGCCGAGGGCGGGGGCGGTCAGGCTGCAGCTGATTGGCGAGCATCTGGCTCATGGGTTCGATCTGCTCGCGATAGGGGCCGTTTCGCCCAACGATGACAGGGGTATGGGCCAAGGATGCTAATTATATTGATAACCATTTTCAAGTGCGTCACGACAGAGAGATAAAAAAGGTAGCTATGTATCTATTTGTTTCCCGATAATCGGATCCCAAACTGCTGACGGAGATTCAGGCACATGGCTATCAGTAGCGCCTCCACGGCGCCCACCAGTGCGGCGGCGAGCCAAGCCACGCCGCTGGTGATGCGCATCATCGGTTTCTGCGCCCTGGCGCACCTGATCAATGACCTGATCCAGTCGGTGCTGCCGGCGATCTACCCGATGCTCAAGGCCAACTACGACCTGAGCTTCGCCCAGATCGGCATGATTACCCTGACGTTCCAGATCACCGCCTCGCTGCTGCAGCCTTGGGTCGGCTTTTTCACCGATCGCCGACCGGCGCCGAACCTGCTGCCGCTGGGCACCCTGTGTACCCTGGTGGGTATAGTGATGCTGGCCTTCGTCGGCAGCTTCCCCATGATTCTGCTGGCCTCGGCGCTGGTGGGGATCGGTTCGTCGACCTTCCACCCGGAAACCTCGCGTATTGCGCGCCTGGCCTCGGGCGGGCGCTTCGGCCTGGCCCAGTCGACCTTCCAGGTCGGCGGCAACACCGGGTCTGCGCTGGGCCCACTGCTGGCGGCGGCCATTGTCATTCCGTTCGGTCAGAGCCACGTGGCCTGGTTCGGCCTGGCTGCGCTGTTCTTCCTCGGCGTCACCCTGATGCTGCGTAGCTGGTACAAGGAGCACCTCAACCAGGCCAAGGCGCGCAAGGCAGTGCAGGCGACCCACGGCATTTCCCGCGGGCGGGTGGTCGCGGCGCTGATCGTGCTGGGCCTGCTGGTGTTCTCCAAGTACTTCTACATGGCCAGCTTTACCAGCTACTTCACCTTCTACCTGATCGAGAAGTTCGATGTGTCGGTGGCCAGCTCGCAGCTGCACCTGTTCCTGTTCCTTGGTGCGGTGGCGGCAGGTACCTTCTTTGGCGGGCCGATCGGTGACCGCATCGGGCGCAAGGCGGTGATCTGGTTCTCGATCCTCGGCGTGGCGCCGTTCACCCTGGTACTGCCGTATGCCGACCTGTTCTGGACCACTGTGTTGAGCGTGGTGATCGGCTTTATCCTGGCTTCGGCGTTTTCCGCGATCGTGGTGTATGCGCAGGAGCTCGTGCCGGGCAGCGTGGGCATGATTGCCGGGATCTTCTTCGGGCTGATGTTCGGCTTTGGTGGCATCGGTGCAGCCTTGCTGGGGTATGTGGCGGACCTGCGTGGCATCGAGTACGTGTACGAGCTGTGTTCGTTCCTGCCGTTGTTCGGATTGCTGGCGGTGTTCTTGCCAAGTACCTGCAAGCGCTGAGGTTGCCGGGGCTGCTTTGCAGCCCATCGCGACACAAGGCCGCTCCTACAGGGGACTGCGTACTGTTGTAGGAGCGGCCTTGTGTCGTGAAAGGGCCTCGTAGAGGCCCCCAGGGCAATTGACGAGCCAACCTGCGGTGGCCTAGAGTCCGCTTTTTCCCAACCACCTGCGTAGTAGTCAAAGCGATGTGCCGTAACCAGTCCCTGCCAAACGCCCGCCAGCCTGCCTTCCAGGCCCTGCGTCGAGCGTGGCCGAGCGATACGGTGCTCAAGCGTCGCCGCAGCGTGCTGTTTGCCTTCACCTTCTCGCCACACCTCGCCTGAACTGATCTGCGCTTTCGCGTCGCTCGCCACCCTGGCGTGCGCGCCTGTGTCTGCACGTCTTTTCGGTTTGCAAGGAGTGGTACATGAACATGCGTTTGCTGGCGGGCCTGTTGTTCGCCGTTTCGGTCGTGGGTTTCAGTTTGGGGGCCAGCCTGCCGCTGGTGTCGTTGCGCCTGCATGAAGCCGGTGCGAGCACTCTGGAAATCGGCATCATCTCGGCCATCCCCGCTGCGGGCATGATGCTCTCGGCGTTCCTGGTCGACGCCTGCTGTCGCCACCTCACCCGGCGCACCATCTACCTGCTGTGCTTCAGCCTGTGCACGCTCAGCATTGGCTTGCTCGAGTCGGCGTTCGGCTCGCTGTGGCTGCTGGCGTTGTTGCGCCTGGGCCTGGGGCTGGGCATGGGTATCGCCATCATCCTCGGCGAGTCGTGGGTCAACGAACTGTGCCCGGAGCACAACCGCGGCAAGATCATGGCCCTGTACGCCACCAGCTTCACCGGCTTCCAGGTGCTCGGCCCGGCCATGCTGGCGGTGCTGGGCGCCGACAGCCCGTGGATCACCGGTGTGGTCACCGCCTGCTATGGCCTGGCGCTGCTGTGCATCGTGCTGACCGTGCCCAACGACCATGTGGAACATGAAGAGGGTGAAAAGAGCTTCGGCCTGGCCGGTTTCTTCCGTGTGGCGCCGGCGTTGTGCGTGGCGGTGCTGTTTTTCTCGTTCTTCGATGCCGTGGTGCTGTCGCTGCTGCCGGTGTATGCCACCAGCCATGGCTTTGCCGTGGGCGTGGCGGCGCTGATGGTGACCGTGGTGTTTGCCGGTGACATGTTGTTCCAGTTGCCGCTTGGCTGGTTGGCCGACCGGGTGGAGCGCACCGGGCTGCACCTGGTATGCGGGCTGCTGGCGATGGCGATCGGTATCGGCCTGCCCTGGCTGCTGAACCTGACCTGGCTGCTGTGGCCGCTGCTGGTGCTGCTGGGCGCCGTGGCAGGGGGTATCTATACCCTGGCGCTGGTGCTGATCGGGCAGCGCTTCAAGGGGCAGGACCTGGTTACCGCCAATGCCAGCGTGGGCTTGCTGTGGGGTGTGGGTAGCCTGGTCGGGCCGCTGGTCAGCGGTGCGGCGATGGATGTGGCGCCGCATGGTCTGCCCATCGCGCTGGCGCTGATGGCCGGGTTGTTCGTGTGCTTTGCCCGGCAGTCGTACCGGCGCGCGGGGCGGTTGCGGGCGGTGGCGGACTGAGGTCCTCCAGGGCTGCACGGTCCCTCGGCCCGGGGGCCGCTTTGCGGCCCTATCGCGACACAAGGCCGCTCCTACAGGAATGGTGCCAGCCGGTCAGGCAAATGCCTGTCAGAAACTCCCGCGCAAGGTCACCGACACATTGCGCGGCTCCCCCCAGTAGTACCCCGTCGCCGTGGTACCGATCTGCCGGTAGTACTTCTTGTCGAAGATGTTGTTGGCGTTCAGTTGCACTGAGTAGTTGTCGTTGATGCGATAACCGAGCATGCCGTTGTACACCGCATACCCCGCCTGGGTCGCCTTGGCCGTGCCGCTTTCGGAATAGATATCGCTCTGCGCCTGCACGCCGCCGCCAATGGTCCAGGCATCCAGCGTGCCTGGCAGGCGGTAGCTGGTGAACAGCCGCAGCATGTGCTCCGGGTCGGTGGTGCGGATCGCGTTGCCATTGGTGGCTGCCGAGTTCTTCAGGTACTCGGTGGTGTTGTAGGTGTAGCCACCGGTGACCTGCCAGCCCGGCAGCACTTCGCCGGAAATCTCCAGGTCGATGCCCTCGCTGCGGCTCTTGCCCGAGGCGATCTTGCAGCGGCCGGTGGTGCCGTTGCAGCCGATCTCCGTGGACATGTCATCCACCGGCGTACCCACCTGGTTGATACGGAAAAACGCCAGGCTGGTGTTCAACCGGCCATCGTAGAACTCGCCCTTGATGCCCGTTTCGTAGGCTTCGCCGATGATCGGGTCGAGCACCGAGTTGTTCTTGTCCACCACTGTCTGCGGGCTGAATATCTCGGTGTAGCTGGCGTACACGCTGAAGTTGTCATTCAGGTCGTAGATCAGCGCCGCGTACGGCACGATCTTCTCATCGACGCTGAACTTGCCGTTGGCTCCGGTGTTGTTTTCCTGCTCGTAGTCATACCAGTTGGCTCGCGCGCCGATGATCGCGGTCAGCGGTTCGGCCAGCGAAATGCGCCAGGTGGCGTGCGCGGCTTGCTGGGTGGTACGGGTGCGCACCGGGTGTGCGGTGATGTCGATGTCCGGCTCGGGCAGGCTGGTTTTCGGGTCCCAGTAGCGGATGTCGTACAGCCCGGAAATTACCCGGTTGGTGGCCGAAGCGTAGGAATCGTTGCGAATCCGTTCGACGCCGACCATCAGCTCGTGGGTGCGGCCAAACAGGTCGAACGGGCCGTTGAGGGTGGCGCTCAGGTTGTTCTGCAGGCTCTCGCCGCCGTCGCCTTCGGTAACCTGGTATTGCATCAGGTACGGGTTGCCGGTGGGGTTCAGGTTGGCCGGTGCGCGCTCCATGTAGGTTTGCTTGAAACCATGGTCGTCCAGCTCGAAGTGGGTACGCAGGGCCATCAGCTTCAGCGTCCAGTCGTTGTCGAAGCGGTGTTCCAGTTCGGCAAAAGTGTTCAGGTTGCTGCGGTCCCAGCGGTTCCAGTCGGCGCCCAGGTAGGTGCTGCGGCCGAAGGGCAGGGGGGCGCCGCTGGCATCGGCGGGCAGGTTGCCCCAGGCGCCGGTGGCGTCGAGCTTGGTCCACTCGACACCGGTGGTCAGCGTGGTGCTGTCGTCCAGGTCGAAGGCCAGCGAGCCGCCGAACGCTTCCTTGCGCTCCATGCGCGAGTCCTGGAACAGGTCGCGGTCGTCATGCACGGCGATCACCCGCCCGCGTACGTTGCCGGTTTCGGTCAGCGGGCCGGAGATATCGGCCACATAGCGCTGGGCATTCCATGAGCCCAGGGTCACGCTGCCCGTAGCCTGGAAGTCATGGGTCGGGCGCTTGCGCACCAGGTTCACCGTGCCCGACGGGTTGCCGGCGCCACGCAGCATGCCGGTGGCGCCGCGCAGCACTTCGGCGCGGTCGATGAACGCCGAGTCGGTCTGGATGAACGAACCGCCACCGCTGCTCTGCACCACGGTGGCGCCGTCATACTGGATGGCATCGATGGCAAAGCCACGCGAGTAGTACTGCACCCGCTCGCTGTCGGTGTAGTTGACCACCACGCCGGGTGTCTGCTCCAGCAGGTTGGTCAGGTTGGTGATGTTCTGGTCATCGATGCGCTGGCGGGTTATCACACTGACCGATTGCGGGGTATGGCGCAGGGTTTGCGGCATCTTGCCGATGGTCACTTCGCCGGTAGTGTAGGAGCCGGTGTGCTCGGTGGTTTCGCCCAGGCGGTCGCTGGAAATGCTGGTCGCACCTAGCTCAAGGGCGTTTCCCACATCCAGCGCCGGGATCAGCAGGAAGCTGGTTGCGCTTTCCTGCTGGACCTGCACGTTGCTGCCCTGCAACAGGATCGATAGTGCCCCTGCACTGTCATGCCGGCCCTGCACGCCGCGGGTGGTCTTGCCCTGCAGGCTGTTCGCGTCGAACGACAGGCTCAGGCCGCCCTGGCGGGCCAACTGGTCCAGCGCCGGGGCCAGCGGGCCGGCCGGGATGTTCCAGTCGGTCTGCTGGCTCTGGCTGGCCACTGCAGCCTGGGCCATGGCCGGGAAGGCACCACCAGCTGCCAGGCCAAGGCCGAACACGGCCGCGCGCACGGCACGGCGCAGCCTGTCGTTGCGAGGGGAACACGGGGCAATCATGAAGCGCTCCTGAAGGTTGTGAAGACCACTTTTCGGGTTTTGTTCCTTCAGGCCGGACGAGAATGAGATTCCACCTCATTTATTTTCGGAAATTTTTCAGGCCGCACCGATGCTCACCCAATAACGCGTGCGGTAGTCGACCCGTACCGGCAGGCTGCGGGTGAGCAGCTGCAGGATCTGCGCGGTGTCAGCCAGCTGGTAGGTACCGGACACCTTCAGGTCTGCCACTTCCGGGGCACAGCGCAGCAGGCCCGGGCGGTAACGCGCCAGCTCGGCGATGAACTCGCCCAGCGGCATCTGTTGCACGCTGAGCACGCCGTCGGTCCAGCCCCAGGGGTCGCCGTGCAGCGTCACCGCCTGGAAGCTGCCGCTGGCCCACACTTGCAAGGTTTCGCCTGGCAGCACCCGACGTGGCGAGGCCGAGGTGGGGAACAGCGTGACCTCGCCCCGGCGTACCGCCAGCAACAGGCCCTGGTCGTTCTCGCGCAGCAGCAGTTGGCCGTCGAGGGTGGCCAGTTGGCCAATGCGGGTGCCGATGCGGAACGGGCGGTTATCGTTGGGGTTGCTGTCCAGGCTCACCTCGCCACGCACCAGTTGCAGCCGGCGCTGCTCGGCGCTGTAACGCAGGTCGATGGCGCTGGCGGTATTGAGCTGGATGCGGCTGCCATCGCTGCCTTGCAGCTGGCGGCGTTCGCCGGTGGCAGTGCTGCTGTCGGCCAGCAGCTGGGGTATGCCCAACGGTTCGCGCGCGGCCCAGCCCAGGCTGCCGCCCACGGCCAGCACGGCCAGCAGCTTGAGGTGGTCGCGGCGGCTGATGCGCTGGCGCTGGCTGCTATCCAGAGTGCGGCGGCTCAGGCCCTTGGGCAGCCCGGCCAGTTCGTCACTGAGGTGGCTGACCCGCTGCCAGGCCAAGGGGTTGTGCGGATGGCTGGCCAGCCAGTGCTGGAACTGCTGCTCGATACGCGGGCAGGGGCTGTCGAAGCGCAACTTCACCAGCCAGTCGATGGCCTGGTCGACCTGCGCCTGCGCGGGCGCGTTGTCAGGCGTCGGCATAGCGCAACCGGTAGCAGACGCCCAGGGCCTTGGCCAGGTCCCGCTCGACGGTGGCCCGCGACACACCCAGGCGCAGGGCGATCTGCACGATGCTCAAACCATCGAGCTGAGCCAGCAGGAATGCCTGGTGGGCACGCGGTTTCAGCTGGTGCAGGGCACGGTCGAGGCGCGCCAGGGTATCCAGGATGACCAGTCGATCTTCTTCGCTGGGCACTTCGGCTTCGGGGAGGTGAGCCAGGCTTTCCTGGTAGGCCCTCTCCAGCGCGCGGCGGCGGAACTGGTCGATCATCAGGCCACGGGCGATGCTGCTGAGGTAGGCGCGTGGCTCCTTCAGCGGCGAAAGCTGGCGGGCCCGCAACAGCCGCACGAAGGTATCCTGGGCCAGGTCGGCGGCGTGCTCGCTGCAACCTACCCGGCTGCGCAGCCAGCCGCTGAGCCAACGGTGGTGGGCCTGGTAGAGCAGAGCGACCTCGGTCGGCTTGAGCGTGTCGTTGATCTGCATCTTGGCGAAGGCCCGGTCCTGTGGATATATGCGATTGTGAATAGTTCTCAATTCTATGCGGGGACGATGGCGCGGAGCAATGGCACGCCAGGAATTAGCCGCGCAAGAACCGGCGTTTGCCCGATGAACGGCTGCGCTAAGCTGGACCTGCAATCGACTTGATGGAGGTGCCATGATCCGGGCCGACCTTTCGCCTGACGCGTACCGCGAGGCCACCGAATACCTGGCGGCGCTCGACCCGGACTGGTCGCGGCATATCGCGGCGACCGGGCCTTGCCTGCACCAGGCTACTCCGGGGCGTGAGCCTTACGAAGTGCTGGTACGGGCGATTGCCTACCAGCAACTGCATGCCCGTGCTGCCGAGGCAATTCTTGGGCGCTTGCTGGCGTTGTTCCCGGAGGCTGCGTTCCCAGGGCCGGAGCAGTTGTTGGCGGTTACACCAGAAACCATGCGCGCCTGTGGTTTTTCCGCGAGCAAGATGGCGACGATCCAGGGTATTGCCCAGGGCCGGCTGGATGGCCTGGTGCCGAGCCGGGACGAGGCACTGGCCATGGCTGACGACGCGTTGATCGAACGGCTGGTGGCATTGCGCGGGGTAGGGCGGTGGACGGTGGAGATGTTGCTGATCTACAGCCTGGCGCGTTCGGACGTTCTGCCGGTCGACGATTTTGGCGTGCGCGAGGGGTATCGGCGGCTGAAGGGGCTGGACAAGGCGCCGACGCCGGCGCAAATGCGTTCGCTGGGTGGCGGCTGGCGGCCATACCGTACCGTGGCGGCCTGGTATCTGTGGCGGGCCTGAGGTCTTGCACCGCCTGCGCCGGCCCTTTCGCGGGTAAACCCGCTCCCACAGGCACTTCCACAGCCTTGAAGGTCTATGCAGTACCTGAAGTTGTAGGTAAACCGGCCTCAAAGGCATGGCACAACATCCGAAACCGACACGGTACCTGTGGGAGCGGGCATGCCCGCGAAGAGGCTGGCACAGGCAACAACCTATCTGGACATTTACCAATGAACCCCTACACCACCCCCGACCAACGCTGGCAAGCCGTAGAATCCCGCGACACTACCGCCACCGGCCATTTCGTCTACGCCGTGCGCACCACCGGCATCTACTGCCACCCCGGCTGCAAATCGCGCCTGGCCAAGCGAACCAACGTCGAGTTCTACGACACCCCAGCCGCCGCCGAAGCCGCCGGCTACCGCGCCTGCAAACGTTGCACCGCCACCACCAGCGCCAGCGCCACCCGCCACAGCCAGCTGGTCACCCGCGCCTGCCGGCTGATCGAAGCCAGCGACCCCGCGCCCAGCCTCGATCAACTCAGCGCCCAACTGGCCGTCAGCCCTTTCCACCTGCATCGCCTGTTCAAAGCCGAAACCGGCCTCACCCCCAAGGCCTACGCCACCGCTTTCCGTGCCCGGCGCCTGCGCGCGCACCTGGAAGATGGCCAGCGCTCTGTCACCGATGCCATCTATGACGCCGGCTACAACTCCAACAGCCGTTTCTACGAAAGCGCCGACCAACGCCTGGGCATGCGCCCGCGGCAATACCGCGCCGGCGGCGCCGGGGCAACCATCCACTTCGCCCTCGGCCAGTGCTCTCTGGGCGCGATCCTGGTGGCCCAGAGCGAGAAGGGCATTTGCGCGATCCTGCTGGGCGACGACCCCGAGGCCCTGCTGCGCGACCTGCAGGACCAGTTCCCCAGGGCCCACCTGGTTGGTGGCGACAGTGCCTACGAACGGTTGGTCGCCGAGGTGGTGGGCTTCGTCGAAGCCCCGGCGCTGGGCCTGGCCTTGCCCCTGGATGTGCAAGGCACTGCGTTCCAGGAGCGGGTGTGGCAGGCCCTGCGCGAGGTGCCGGCCGGCAGCCGGGTCAGCTACACCGACATCGCCGAGCGCATCGGCGCGCCCAAGGCGGTGCGTGCGGTGGCCATGGCCTGCGCGGCCAACCACATCGCTGTGGCCATCCCTTGTCATCGGGTGGTGCGCCGCGACGGCGACATCAGCGGCTACCGCTGGGGTGTCGAGCGCAAACAGCAACTGCTCAAACGAGAAACGGCACTCTCCTGATTGCCTGAAGCCGCGTAGAATCCCCCGCCAAATCGAATTGTAAAGAGGAATATTCGATGAGGCGTGTCAGCCTTGCCCGTTTTTGCCCAGGCCTGATGGTTTTCATGGCCTTGATGCTGGCCATTGCCAGCCCGGCCTGGTCGGCCCCGGCCACGCCGCTGTCCAATCTGGCGGTTGCCGAAGCGAACGTGCTGGATGAAAACGCCAGCATCGAGCAGTTGAGCGATCGACTGGACCAGATCCGCCAGGGTGTCACCAGCGAGGCCAATGACGATCTGCTGTCGCAACTGCGCCTGGGCGCCATGCAGGTCCAGCGCCAGGCCGATGCGTTAAGTGCCCTGCGCACCACGGATGTGGAGAAAGTCGACGACAAGCTCAAGGTCATCGGCCCGGTCCAGCCGGACGAGGCCGCCACCCTGACCCAGCAGCGCAAGGAGCTGGAGGCCGAGAAGAAGGCCTTGGTAGCCCAACGGGACCAGGCGACCAAGCTGACCCAGTCGGCCCGCGACCTGTCCACGCAAATCGTCAACCTGCGCCGCAGCCAGTTCAACTCGCAGATCACCAGCCGCGCGGCCTCACCGCTGAGCCCGGCGTTCTGGCAGAGCATCATTCGCCCCACCCAGGACGACGTGGCACGCCTGCGTGACCTGCGTGGCGAGACGGCCGATGCCATCGGCAGTGCCTTCAGCGCCGAAAATCGCTGGCTGTTCATTACCAGCCTGGTGGCGGCAATCCTGGTCTGGACCTTGGTGCGCCGCGTGCTCGAGCGCCTGCTGGCCGACGCCATGGTCAGCTGGCTACCCGAAGGCCGCCTGCGCCGCAGTGCGTTGGCGCTGGGCGTGAGCCTGGCAACCCTGGGTACCATCGCCGGTTCGGTCTCGCTGCTGCGATGGGGGCTGGAGAGCAGCGCCGAGCTGGGCGCCGATATCGCCAGCCTGGCCAACCATGTACTTGCCCTGGTGGTGTTCAGCGCCTTCATCACCGGCCTGGGCCGCGCCATGCTGATGCTGCAACGCCCGTCCTGGCGCCTGCCGCCGATTCACGACGAAGTCGCCAGCGCCCTGGGCTGGTTCCCCAAGGTGCTGGCGTTGGCGCTGATGGTCATGATGACCATGGAACGCATCAACAGCGTGATCGGTGCCAGCCTGGCGCTGACCGTGGCGGTCAACGGCCTGACCGCGCTGGTAGTGGCGGTCACCTTCGCCGGTGCGCTGCTGCGTTACCGCCGCACCCTGCGCAAGCATGACCTGGAGCGCCCCACGGGCCTGGCCGGGCTGATCCCGTTCGTGATGGTGATCTGGCTGACGCTGATCCTGCTGGCCCTGCTCGCCGGTTACCTGACACTCGCCTACTTCCTCACCGCCAAGCTGCTGTGGGTCAGCCTGGTGATCACCTGTGCCTACCTGCTGACCACGTTCTTTGGCGACCTCTGCGAAACCCTGCTGTCGCCCCGCCAACCCGGCGGCCTGGCGCTGGCCTCGACCCTGGGCCTGGCGCCGCGTCACCAGGCCCAGGCCAGCACTATCCTGGCCGGCATCGGCCGCACCGTGGTGCTGTTCCTGGCGTTGTTGCTGGCACTGATGCCATCGGGCACCAGCCCCAGCGAGCTGCTACTGAGCCTGGGTGATTGGGACGAGACCGGCGGCAAGCTGCTGGGCAACATGAACATTGTCCCCCAGGACATCCTGTTGGCGGTGGTGATGTTCCTCGGCGGCCTGTTCGCCATCCGCGTGGTCAAGCGCTGGCTGAGCGATCGCCTGCTGCCGGAAACCGACATGGACGCCGGCATGCGTGCCTCGCTGGTGACCCTGGTGGGTTACCTGGGCTTCATCTTCCTGGCCATGCTGGTGATGTCGACCCTGCGCATCAACCTCACCAGCCTGACCTGGGTGGTCAGTGCCCTGTCGGTGGGTATCGGTTTCGGCTTGCAGCAGATCGTGCAGAACTTCATTTCCGGCCTGATCCTGCTGACCGAGCGCCCGGTCAAGGTGGGCGACTGGGTCAGCCTGGCGGGCGTCGAGGGCGACATTCGCCGTATCAACGTGCGCGCCACCGAGATCCAGATGTCCGACCGCTCGACGGTTATCGTGCCCAACTCGCAGTTCATCTCGCAGAACGTGCGCAACGTGACCATGGGCAATGCCCTTGGCGTGGTCGGCATTACCCTGACCATGCCGCTGGAGACCGATGCCAACCGCGTGCGTGAACTGCTGCTGGCGGCTTACCAGGAGCACGAGGCGATTCTGGATGCGCCGGCCACCTCGGTCACCTTCAAGGACCTGACCAGCAGCGGCATGGTGATAGGTGTGAGTGGTTACGTGGCGGGGCCGCGGCAGGTGTCCGGTACGCGCAGTGACCTGTTGTTCACCATTCTTGGGCGCCTGCGTGATGAAGGTATTGCCCTGTCGTCGCCGCAGAGCATGGTGTTGGTGCAAGAGAATGCACGGCCGGCTGACGAGCCGGTGTGAGCATCGGGGGCTGCGTTGCAGCCCATCGCGACACAAGGCCGCTC
Source organism: Pseudomonas sp. B5(2017) (assembly GCF_002112825.1). Taxonomy (NCBI): domain Bacteria; kingdom Pseudomonadati; phylum Pseudomonadota; class Gammaproteobacteria; order Pseudomonadales; family Pseudomonadaceae; genus Pseudomonas; species Pseudomonas sp. B5(2017). The sequence continues at coordinate 194,352 of NZ_NEIR01000012.1, read as the reverse complement.
CTACAGGAAATGTGCAGTCCCTGTAGGAGCGGCCTTGTGTCGCGATAGGGGCGCAAGGCGCCCCCAACCCTCAATGCTGCTTGGCCTGCCTGATCCTCAGCAAAATCACCAGCAACACCAACAGCACAGGCGGCGCCATGGCCAACAGCCCATCCCGCGCCGTCAGCCCCAACCCCAGTACATTCAGCCCGCCATACAGCAGCTTGAACAGGTTCAGCAGGTAGTAGGTGATGGCGATGATCGACAGTCCCTCCACCGCCCGCTGGATCTTCACCTGGGCATCGGCCCGGGCATTGAGGCTGCGCAAGATCTCAGCGTTCTGTTCTTCCATCTCCACCTGTACCCGTGCCTGCAACAGGTCGCCCAGGTTGGCCACATTCTTCGCCAACTGCTCCAGGCGCTGCTCGGTGGCCGCGCAGTAGCGCACGGTCGGTTTGAACCGTCGTTCGATGAACACCCCCAGGCGCTGGCAGTCGCCCACATGGCTTTCCCGCAGCTCGCCCAGGCGCTCGAACACCAGTTGCGCATAGGCTTGCGTGGCGCCGAAGCGGTGGCGGGTCTTTACCGTGCGGCTGACCACCTGGCGTGACAGGTGGGCAATGGCCTCCAACAACCCTTTGGAATCATGGTCATCGACCCCGGCACTGCGCTCCGAGAGGCTGACCAGGGTCTTGTCGAAGGCATCCAGTTCCTGGCTCAGGTCCTTGGCCGTGGTCAGCGTCAGCGAGGCCATCATGCGGTAGGTCTCGATCTCCAGCAGACGGCGGATCATGCGGCCCTGGCGGTAGGCATTGAGGCGACGGTTGATGAACAGGAAGCGGTTGGTGCCGTCCTCGGTCAGGCGAAAATCGCTCCACACCACCGCATCGCCACCGCCGACGCAGGAGCCGCACGGGTCCTTGAAACCGTAGTGGGGCAGGTCCAGTTCCTGTTCGTCACGGACCAGCACCTGCACCGCGTTGATCACCTGCGCCGCTTGCGGGGCGATAGCCTCGGCCAGCACCGGCGGCAGCGTTTGCCACTCGGTGTCGGCGGCAGTGCAGGGCACCACCAGGGTCAGGGTGAAGAACTCGGTGTGCCGTTCCCACTTGAACGGATGGCCATCCAGGCGGGTGATGCCTTGGGCGGCAGCAGTGTCCAGGGCATCCGGGCAGCAGCGTTGCAGCAGTGCCGCACAGGCAGCATCGCCGCCGAGCAAGGCCAGGTGGAAGACATGCGCCGGGCCGTCGAAATACAGCGACGGGCGGGCGTGCAGTTCGTTGTGCAAGGCGGTGCGTTGAGGGTGCATGGGTGGTCCGGCCTGGTGTTGTGATTGTGGGGGTACCAGGAAGTGGGACTTTGCGGGGGGAGGGGAAAGTCACGCGGGTGCAGAGTTTTGTGTCGCTTGTGCCAGCTCTTCGCGGGCTTGCCCGCGAAGAGCCGCAAAGTGGCCCCGGTATCCCGCCTTACTACCCAATCCAATATCGGATGGGGTGATCATTCGTAATATCTGAATTCGTTGCTGTCACGGACCAGCAGCTGCATCAGCTTTGGATGAATGAACAGCTTTTCTCTGCCTACTTGCATCTCCTGCAAGACGCCTATTCCCGCCAGATCTTGTAGATAGCGTGATGCGGCCTGTCGCTGAGCGATCTGCTTTTCAACGATGTTGCCAATACGGCAATAGGGCTGTTCAAAAATGACATCGACCAGCTCGCGCGAGTAGATTTTAGGCAATCGCTCGCGTACATATTGAGTGGTGTGCTCGGCAAGGCTGCGGATAGCGGTGATCTTGGCGCTTGTCCATCTAGCGGTTTGCTCGACCGCACTCAACATGTACAACAACCAAGGCTCCCAGGCTTGTTCTCGCGTAACATCAAGTAGCAGTCGATAATAGTCGTTGCGATTGGCGATGATAAAACGGCTCAGGTAAAGGATGGGCAGGTTCAACAGACCTTGCTCAATGAGAAACAGAATATTGAGCACGCGACCGGTACGACCGTTGCCGTCGGAGAATGGGTGAATAGCTTCGAACTGATAGTGCCCCACGGCCATGCGCACCAGAGGGTCCAGCTCGGTTTCGTTGTGCAGGAAACGCTCCCAATTTGCGAGCAAGTCGCGTAGATGGCTTTCACCTTCTGGCGGCGTATAGATGACTTCGCCCGTGCGGTCATTGGCGAGCTGTGTGCCTGGAACACGGCGTACGTCCATGTTCACGCCTTTCAGCGTACGACAGATCTCGACTGCTGTCCCAGTGGACAGGGGGCGTTCGGAAAGTGACTGGAAACCACGATACAGAGCGGTTCGGTAGCGCAGCGCTTCCTTGGTGGCGGGGTCTGCATGTCCGTCACTATCTTGTGCGTGTTGAAACAACATGTCAGTCGTTGTGACGATACTTTCGATTTCCGAGCTGTCTTTGGCCTCCAGTAACGGTAGGGTGTTGATCAACATCGTCTGGTTCGGGATCAGTTCAGCGGCCTGTTTCAGCTCCCCCAAGGCTGTACGTGCTTCGATGCAGCGTTTGAGCACTGCCCGTGTTTCCAGTTCAGCGGCTGGTGGCAAGGCAGGAAGCTGATTGAACGGTTTGCCGGCCTGCCAGGGTAGGTGGGAAGCAGTCATACACGAGCGCCTGATCGGAAATGAATGTGTCGCTATTTTGTGATTTCAGCGACACGTTTTGTCAATGTGTCGCTGCCAGCGACATGTTTACCAAACGTGTTCTCGAAATGGTATTTTTGCGACATATCCTGTGAAGCCTGTACCGGCCTCTTCGCGGGCAAGCCCGCTCCCACAGGTACGGTGCTGCCCTTCAGGCCTGCGCTATCCCTGTGGGAGCGGGTTTACCCGCGAAGAGGCCGGTGAGCCCGGCATCAATTCCAGGCCTTACTCGCGGTTCAACAGCAACTGGTTGAGCGCCCGGGTCATTTGCACGTTATGCACGGTATTGACCAACAACCCGATGCCCGGTTCGCCAGCGTTGGCGCAGATGTATTCGTCGAGGGTGTCCTCGATGCCAAGCAGCAACTGCGAGACGTATCGCAGTGCCTCGGGTGAGGGCAAGTCGTTGTTGATGGTGTAGAACGGGCGGGAGCCAGGTTTTACAGGTGGATCGGGCACAAGTTTATTCATTGCGTTTCCCTAGGTCGGTCAGGAGCTACCACCCCATTCCCTCTCACAGGATCGGGTGGCAGCCGTACGCGGGGTGAGAGACCGGAGACCTAGGAACCCGGCCAGGACCAAGCCTGCCCGCGCACAGCTACCGTTGAGGTTGCAACCAGATCAGCACGGGCTCTCACACCCGGTCGCCATTTGTGACGACCCAGGGAAATTAGCCCTGATGCACCTGTTCAACAACAGAGAAACGGCTGCGGCGCGGGTAGGATAATTCCCAAGCTACTTCCAGCTGAAGCATTTGGTTTCAGGTTGGGAAAAGTCTTACATCTGAGGGGGGCAAGGCGAGGGCTTCGCCCTCGATCGCCGGCAAGCCAGCTCCCACAGGGATGGCACATGGCTTGCCGGCGAAAGGGCCGCAAAGCGGCCCCGGAAATCTCAACCCAGACAACGCGTCACATGCTTGACCGATTGGTAGGCCGACAACCCCCAAGGCCCCAGCTCACGCCCGATTCCGCTACCCTTGGTGCCACCCCACGAGGTCTCGACGAACACCGCCTGCACCGAGTTGATCCACACATGGCCAACCTCCAGCGCATCGGCCACCCGCTCGGCGCGCTCCAGGTCGGCGGAGCACACCGTAGCCACCAGCCCGAAGCGGCTATCGTTGGCCTCGGCAATCGCCTGTTCCTCGGTCGCAAAGCGACGCGCGCACAGCACAGGGCCAAAGATTTCCTCGGTCCACAGGCGGCTGTCTTTCGGCACATCGGCATACAGCGTCGGGCTGACGAACCAGCCATCACGGTCCAGCGCCTTGCCACCGGCCAGGCACTGCAGGCCTTCTTCCCGCGCCGTGGCAAAGTAGCCGGCCACCTTCAGCCACTGCGCCTGGCTGGTCAGCGGCCCCATGTCGACCTCTTCGGTCAATGGATTACCGACCCGTAGCTGTTCCAGTGCGGCCTGCAAACGCGGCAGCAATGCATCGGCAATGCCGTCCTGCACCAGCAGCCGCGAAGTGGCCGAGCACATCTGCCCGGCGTTCCAGGTAATGCCGGCGACGATCCACTCCACCGCCTGGCCCACGTCGCAATCATCGAACACCACGATCGCCGACTTGCCGCCCAGCTCCAGCGTCACCGGCCGGCACTGCGCCGAAGCGCTGCGCATTACCTGGCTACCGACACTGTTGCTGCCGGTGAACGACAGCTTGTCCAGGCCATTGTGGTTGCTCAGCGCAGCACCGGTCTCGGCCTTGCCGTTGACGATGTTCAGCACCCCGGGCGGCAGCCCCAGGGCATCGGCGATCTGGCCGTAGGCCTGTTCGATCAGCGGGGTGACTTCCGATGGCTTGAGCACCACGGTGCAACCGGCGGCCAGGGCCGGGGCGAGCTTCCAGGCGCTGGTCACCAGCGGGAAATTCCACGGCACGATCAGGCCGACCACGCCCACCGGTTCCAGGCGGGTGCGAGCGCTGAAACCCGGTGCAGCCAACGGCACATCGCGGTTCTTCGATGGCAGTTGCTCGGCCAGTTCGGCGTAGTAGCCGAAGGTGGCGATGGCATCGTCCAGGTCGATTTCCGCCTCGTGACGTGGCTTGCCGTTGTTGCGCATCTGCAAGGCGATCAACGCTTCACGGCGCTGCCCGAGCTGTTCGGCAAAGCCGCGCAGGTAGGCGGCGCGTTCGCTGGCGCTGGTGTTTTTCCAGGCGGGCAGGGCGCCACGGGCAGCGGTCACGGCCTGGTCTACTTGGGCGACGCTGGCGGCCATCAGTTCGGCAAACGGTTGCCCAAGGGCCGGGTCATTGACGCTGATGCAGTCGCTGCCCTGGCCTTCGACCCAGCGGCCGGCAATGTAGTGGGAAGTGGTCATGGTCGGTTTCCAGTCAGGCCATTTCGGCGGTGGTTACCGGCGTGTGCGCGGTGCTTTTGCAACGCACCCAACGCGGGCCCTGGGGGCCATACACGCCGGCAGGTTCGGGGAACAGGTTGAGCAGCAGCAGGTACAGCACGCCGGCCAGCCCCAGGGTGACCGGCAGGCTCAGGTCGATGCCGCCGGCCAGGTCGCCCAGCGGGCCGACGAACTGCCCTGGCAGGTTGACGAAGCACAGGCCCACCGCCGCGCTGGGGATCCACGCCCCCATGCCGCGCCAGTTCCAGCCATGCAGGAACCAGTAGTGGCCGCCACGCTGGCCGCGGGTGAACACCTGCAGGTCGTCGGCATGGTAGAAGCCGCGGCGGGTGATCAGGCCGAGGATCATGATCACCATCCACGGGCTGGTGCAGGTGATGATCAGCACGGCGAAGGTCGACACGCTCTGCACCAGGTTGAAGGTGAAGCGGCCGACGAAGATGAAGCCGATCGCCAGCACGCCGATCAGCAATGTGGCGCCGGCACGGCTGAGCAGGCGTGGGAACACGCTGGACATGTCCAGGCCGGTGCCGTACAGCGCCGTGGTGCCGGTGGACATGCCGCCGATCACCGCAATCAGGCACACCGGCAGGAAGAACCAGCTTGGCGCCACCGCCAGCAGGCCACCGACGTAGTTGTTGGCGGCGATGTAGTCCGGTGCCTGGGTGGCCACCAGGGTGGCGGTGCACAGGCCGAACAGGAACGGGATCAGTGTCGCGCCCTGGGCCGCGATCACCGCCAGCATGATGCGCGCCTTGGGCGTTTCACGCGGGATGTAGCGCGACCAGTCGCCGAGGAACGCACCGAACGACACCGGGTTGCTCATGGCCAGGATCGCCGCACCGACGAATGCCGCCCAGAAGCCCGCCTGGCCGAGGTTTACGCTGCCCGCGTAACCGGCATCGAACGGCCCGGCAAAGGCAACGATGCCCAGCAGGAACAGCAGGCTCGAGGCCCACACGGCAATCTTGTTGACCCACAGCATGAAGCGGAAGCCGAAGATGCACACCACCAGCACCAGCACCGCGAACAGGCCATAGGCCAGGCCCAGGGTCAGGTCGGTTTCCGGCAGGCCGGCCAGGCGCTTGGCGCCGCCGACCAAGGCGTCGCCCGAGCTCCACACCGACAGCGAAAAGAACGCCACCGCGGTGAGCAGCGAGAGGAACGAACCGACGATGCGTCCGTGCACGCCAAAGTGCGCCCCAGACGACACCGCGTTGTTGGTGCCGTTGAGCGCGCCGAACAGGCCCATGGGCGCGAGGATCAGCGCGCCCACGCCGACGCCGAGCAGGATCGCCCACACACCGGCCTGGAACGACAGCCCGAACAGCACCGGGAAGCTGCCCAGCACGGCCGTGGCGAAGGTATTGGCGCCGCCGAAGATCAGGCGGAACAGGTCCAGCGGGGAGGCGTCGCGTTGATCGTCGGGGATCTGTTCGACGCCGTTGGTCTCGATACCGGTCGAGTGGCTCATGGTGATGCTCCAGCGCGGTTGTTGTGGGCCGGCGCAGTACGCGGGCCTTATTGTGGGTGCGATGGCAGGGCGGCAGGGCCGCGTAAATGGATGATCAGGCCGGCGATACGACCGACAGGTGCTCGTGGCAGGCCAGCCACCTTTCGCCGTGGCGGCGGAAGACGATGGTCTCGCGCTCGCTCAACTGGTGTTCTTCGCCGGCGATGCGGATGTGCGTGGCCACATCATGCATGAAGATCGCCACGTCACCTTGCAGGCTCACCTGGACATTGCCCGATTCGCAGGCGAGCACCGCAAACCCGTCGGCCTGCCACTGGGCCCAGAGTTGCTCGTAGGCATGGCGCGACAGCAGCGGTTGCGGCAGGGTGTGGAAAAGGAAGGTGGCGTCTTCGCTGAAGCAGGCGAAATAGCGAGCAGTGTCGTTGCTGGCGAACGCCGCAACGAGGTCGGCGGCGGCTTGCCGTACCTGGAGTGTCTGGTCCACGGGAGTGGCCTCACGGTTCTTGTGATTGTGGTGAAGCGATTCTGGTGGCGGTTGGCGAGGGGAAAAATCGCTGCGGGCAAATAATCAGTTCAGGAATTTGTGAAGTGATGGCTGCGCTTTCTCAGGTTTCGCGCCGCGCATCATGTGGGAGCGGGCGTGCCCGTTCTCATAAGGCTGCACATAACTCATTGAATTAGCAGGGACCCTGTGGGAGCGGCTTTAGCCGCGAACACCGGCGCAGCCGGTGCCAGGCACCGCGTTGGATTCTTCGCGGCTAAAGCCGCTCCCACAGGGGATTGCGCCAACTTTTAGAATTTGAGCAAGACAGTTGCTCCCACAGGGTATGCGGACCGCTTGTGAATTCGGCTCTCTACGCGACAGCGCAGCCCAAAGGGCTTTCAGCTATCCAGCTGTCATCTGACTGCAACGAATATTCCGCAACCTTTCTGCCATCTCCCCGTGCCTCATTGCGAGTTCGAATGGGCCATCCCGCGCTGCATCTGCCACAGGACCACGACCTGTTCGGCCTGCTCTACGCCTTCGCCTTCCGCCCTGGCCAGCCGGGGCGCGAAATCGATTCGGCGCAGTTGTTGCGCACGCTCGGCCAGCCGCTGGAACCTGGCGAGTTTCTGTGGGTGCACCTGAACCTGGCCCACGCTGCCTGCGAACGCTGGCTGCGCACCCACCTGCAGTTGCCCGAAGCCTTCTTCGAAACCCTGCGCGAAGGTTCGCGCTCGACCCGTATCGAACACGCCGACTCGGCGCTGCTGGCAGTGGTCAACGATGTGGTGTTCAACTTCGGCCTGGTGTCCTCGGACATCTCCACGCTGTGGGCCTGCGCCAGCAGCCAGTTGCTGGTGAGCGCGCGGTTGCAGCCGCTGCATTCGGTGGACAAGCTGCGCTCGTCGGTGAAGCATGGCGAGCGCTTTCATTCATCCATCGAGTTGCTGGTCCATCTGTTGCGCGACCAGGGCGATGTGCTGACCCAGATCGTGCGTGAAACCACCACCAGCGTCGACCGCATCGAAGACCAGTTGCTGTCCCAGCGCCTGAGCGACAACCGCGCCGAACTGGGCAGCATGCGCCGGGTGCTGGTGCGCCTGCAGCGCCTGCTGGCGCTGGAGCCGGGGGCGCTGCTGCGCCTGCTCAACCGGCCGCCCGACTGGCTGCAGGAACAGGACATACGCCAGCTGCGCGCGGCCACAGAAGAGTTCACCCTGGTGATCAGCGACCTCACCGCCCTCGGTGAGCGGATCAAGCTGCTGCAGGAAGAAATCGCCGCCAAGCTCAACGAGCAGACCAACCGCACCCTGTTCACCCTGACCGTGGTGACCGTGCTGGCGCTGCCCATCAACATCATCGCCGGTTTCTTCGGCATGAACGTCGGGGGTGTGCCGCTGGCGGAAAACCCCCATGGTTTCTGGGTGCTGGTGGCGCTGGTGGCGACCTTCACCGTGCTGGTGGGGCGCTGGGCGTTTCGCAAGCGGCGCGAGTACTGACGCGACAATCGTCGGTCAGTTTGCCTCCCGCACTGCACTGAGGAACGCCCGGGTCCGCTCCTGTTGCGGGTTTTCGTAGATCTGCGCCGGCGTCCCCTGTTCGTGGATCTGCCCCTTGTAGAAGAAGCACACCCGATCCGCGAACTCCCTGGCAAAGCCCATCTGATGCGTCACCATCAGCATGGTCAGGTTGTGCTCGCTGCCCAACCGGCGGATCACGTTCAGCACCTCGCCACACAGTTCCGGGTCCAGCGCCGAGGTCACTTCGTCGAACAGCATCACCTTGGGCCGCATCGCCAGCGCCCGGGCAATCGCCACGCGCTGTTGCTGGCCACCGGACAACTGCGACGGGTAATGCTCGAACTTGTTGCCCAGGCCAACCATCTCCAGCAGCTCGGCAGCCCGTTCGCGCGCCTCGGCCGGCTTCACGCCCAACACCTGGACTGGGGCCTCGATCACGTTCTGCAAGGCACTCATGTGCGGGAACAGGTTGAAGCTCTGGAACACCATGCCGATCTTCGCCCGCACTTTGCGTACATGGCGCTCGTTGGCGATGAGCTGCGCGCCGTTGCGCCCGGGCATGTGGGTGAGCGATTCGCCATCGACTTCGATCATGCCCTGGTCGATGCCCTCAAGCGTCATCAGTACCCGCAGCAACGTCGACTTGCCCGAGCCGCTGGGGCCGATGATCGCCACCTTTTCGCCGGGGGCGACATCGAGGTTGAGGCCGTCGAGCACGGTGAAGCTGCCGTAGCGTTTGGTCACGTCCTTGAAGCTGACGATCGGTTGGGCAATGGCCGGTGTGGGCATGTGGGTTTCCAGCGGCTGGGTGGCGATAGCAGTGGCGAAGTGGGTCACAGGGGCGATCATCAGCGGAGCTCCAGGCGCACTTCAAGGCGCCGAACGAGGTAGGCCAGAGCGACGCTCAAGGCCAGGAAGAACAGACCGACCAGGGTGATCGGCTCGAGGTAGCGGAAGCTTTCGGAGCCGACATTCTTGGCCTGCTGCATGATTTCCACCACGGTGATGGCCGACAGCACCGGGGTGTCCTTGAGCATGGCGATCAGGTAGTTGCCCAACGGCGGCAGTATCGGCCGAATCGCCTGGGGCAGGATGACTGCCCGGTAGGCGGTCCACGGCGCGAAGTTGAGGGCGACCACCGCTTCCCACTGGCTGCGCGCCACCGAGTCGAGGCCGCCGCGGTAAACCTCGGCCAGGTAACAGGCGTAGTGCACGCCGATACCGATGATGCCGGCCTGCATGGCCGTCATGTTGACCCCGTAGTTGGGCAGCACGTAGTAGAGGAAATACACCTGGATCAGCAGCGGCGTACTGCGGATGAACTCGATCAGCAATGCCACCGGCCACGACAGCCAGGCCTGGTGGCTGCGTCGGGCGATGGCCAGGAACAGGCCCAGCACCACTGCGATCAGGAAGCCAACCAAGGTGATGCCCAGGGTTTTCAGCGACGCCTGCAGCAAGTCGGGCAGGATTTGCGCGACGTAGTTCCAGTCCCAGAAATTCATGACAGGCTCCCCCGCAGTCGACCGCGGCTCAGGCGCCGTTCGACCCGACGCATGAGGAAGTTGATGACCTGCGCCAGGACGAAGTAGAGCAGCAGGGTGAGGCTGAAGATTTCCAGGGTCTGGAAGGTCGCCTGGTCCAGTTGACGGGCGCGGAAGCTAAGGTCCGACAGGGTGATCAGCGACACCAGCGAGGTGTTCTTCAGCAGTTCGATCAGCAGGTTGGTGCCAGGTGCGATGGCCGCCAGCAATGCCTGCGGCAGGATGATCCGCCGGAAGCGGGTGGTGGCGGGCATGTTCAGCGCGGTGCAGGCTTCGTACTGCCCCTTGGCCACCGAGCTGATCGCCCCGCGCATCACTTCGGCACCGTAGGCACCGATATGCAGCCCGAGGCCGACGATGGCCACGGTGTAGGCGCTGAGTTCGAGGTTGAACGGTGGCAGCGGCAATACGAAGAACAGCCAGAACAACTGCACCAGCAACGAGGTGCCGCGGAACAGCTCGATGTAGGCCACGCACAGCCAGCTCAATGGCCGCCATGACGAACGCCGGCCGAGGGCGGCGAGGATCGCGGCGACGATGGCCAGCAGCGAGCCGAAGAAGGTGACCTGGATGGTGATCCAGGCGCCTTGCAGTAACAACGGTATCAATTCACCCATGGTTCGACCTGAATAATCGGATTACACAGGGAATGGCACGGCAAGCGCCATGCCACCTCGATTCACTGCTGGGCACAGAGCTCGGCGGCGGTCTTGTCAGTCACGTTGCTGCGGTCGAAGCCGAACGGCGCGACGGTCTTCAGATGCTCCTCGCTGCCCAGCCACTTCTTCATCTCGGCGTTGACCGCGTCGCGCAGGGCCTTGTCCTCGGGGCGGAAGGCCAGGGCACCGTAGCCGGTGTGGGCCGGGTCATCGGTGAAGTCGCTGATCGCCTCGACCTTGTCGCCCCCCTTTTTTGCCAGGCCCTTCATGGTCAGCTGGGTGCCCACGGCAGCATCGGCGCGGCCGGCGCGCACGGCCTGCAACTGGGCGGTGGTGTCCGGCACCTGAAGGATCTGCGCATCCGTGATGCCGGAGTCGCGGGCATAGGCGAGGTTGACCGTGCCGGCCATGATCGCCAGCTTCACGTCCGGGTTCCTGGCGATGTCGGCGTAGCTGTGCAGGTTCTTCGGATTGCCCTGTGCCACCAGCAGGGTGTCGGGCAGGGCGTACTGCGGGTCGGTGAAGATCACCTGCTTGCAGCGTGCCGGGGTGATGTACATGCCGGCGGCAATCACATCGAAGCGCCCGGCGCGCAAGCCCGGGATCAACGAACCCCACTCGGTGAGCACGCCATCGACCTGTTTGATGCCCATTTTCCCGAAGATGATCTTGGCGATTTCCGGTGACTCCCCGGTTACCCGGCCATCGGTCTCGGTGAAGGCAAACGGGGTTTCGTTGGCGTAGCCGATGCGGATGTGGCTGGTTTCCTTGATTTCGTCCAGGCTGGCGGCCTGGGCGCTGGCAAGCACACCGAAGGTGGCACAGGCCATCAGCAGGCGTTGGAAGGGGCGTGGAACGTTGAAAGGCTGGCTCATCAATGAAGCTCCTGTTTGTTATAAAAACCGTCATCGACGGCTCTGTGTTAGGAGGCAGTGGAGCAAAACAGCGAAAGCAGGTCGGTCTTTTGTTCGAAGCTGCCGGGCAGCGGGAGTTCGACCTTGGGCCGAGCATACAAAAGCTGAAACGGCCATTGCATTGCACTAGGACAATTGCCCGAAGCACTTGTACGGGGGATGCTGTGACCCTGGCCCCGGCAAGTGAAGCGAACATCATGATGCACAGTTGGAAGGCAGCCCTGGACGCCGCCCGCATCGGCGAGTCCAAATACAAGATCCTGGTCCAGGCCGTCACCGGCGAGATCGAGCGCGGCGTATTGGTACATGACCAGCGCCTGCCACCGCAGCGCCAGGTAGCCGATGCCCTGGGCATCAGCGTGCAGACCGTGACCAATGCCTACAAGGAACTGGAGCGCCAAGGCCTGGTGCGTTGCGAGATCGGCCGTGGCAGTTTCGTCAGCCGGCGCATGAGCGACCGTGTGTCGGATGACATCATCGACCTGCCCGAGCGTACCCTGGTCGACTTCTCCATCACCCGCATCCTGCACACCCAGGTGCATGAGCGCATCTGGCGCGACACCTGCGCCGAGCTGGCCGTGGAAGAGGAGCAGCCGTGGATCCATGCCTACCGGCCCATCGCCGGTTTCGAGAGCCACCGCGAGGCCGCGGTGCGCTGGCTTGCCGGCCTGGGCATGCAGGTCGAGCGTGACGATGTGCTGGTCACCAACGGCGCCGCCCACGCCATCTTCCTGGCCCTGGCCTCGCTGGCCGGGCCGGATGATGTGGTGCTGTGCGAGGGGTTGACCGACCATGGCGTGATCGGCAATTCACAGGTGCTCGGTTTTACCCTCAAAGGCCTGGAGATGGACCGCGAGGGTATCAACCCGGAGCATTTCGAGGACATCTGCAGCAACGAGCGGGTGACCGCGCTGGTGTGTACACCCAACCTCAACAACCCGACCGTCAGCCTGATGCCCGACAGCCGCCGCCAGGAGATTGCCGAAATTGCCCGGCGCTTTGGCGTGCATATCATCGAAGATGACGTTTACGGGCCGCTGCTGGGTGGCAGCCATGCCAGGCCGCTCAGTTCCTATGCGCCGGAGCTGTCGTTCTACTGCACCAGCATGACCAAGTCGGTGCTTACCGGCCTGCGCGTGGGCTACCTGGCCATGCCCAAGCGCCTGGCGCTGCGCACCGAGAGCATCTTGCGGGTCAACAGCTGGATGGCCACGCCCTTGGTGGCGGAAATTGCATCGCGCTGGATCAACGATGGGCGCGCGGCGCAGCTGGTGGCGCTGCAGCGCACCTTGCTGGGCGAGCGTCAGGCGTTGTTGCGTGAGTACCTGGGGGATTATGTGCGTGGTCAGCACGCGCATGCCCTGGGGGCGTGGCTGAACATTCCCGAGCGCTGGGAAGTGGACAGCCTGGTGCGTGCCTTGCGCCGCCGGCAGATTGCGGTGACGCCGCCGGAGCCGTTCCTGGTGCGCGGTACACCGCGGCCACGGGCCGTGCGCTTGTGCGTGGGCGCCGAGTGTTCCGGGGCAAAGCTGCGCCAGGCCTTTGGCGATATGCGGGAGTTGTTCGGGCAGTATCCGCAGATCCACGAGCTTTGAGCGGCCTGTACCGGCCTCTTCGCGGGTAAACCCGCTCCCACAGGTTCCGTGCGAGGTTCAGGAAATGCGCGATTCCTGTGGGAGCGGGTTTACCCGCGAAGAGGCCGGTACAGGCAAAAACAAATTCCCCGGCAAATTGCCCTAGTACATTCATCACGACAATTTTCGCCTCATACACTCCGCCCAACATCAGCTCACTTGTTGGGTCCCGGTCATGTCAGCGCTCTCGCTTCACGATCTCTACCTCGCCCGCCAGCGTATCCACGGCCTGGTGCGCAGCACGCCGCTGGAACTTTCCCCCAGCCTGTCGCGGCACCTGGGCATGCCGGTCTACCTGAAGCTCGAAGCCCTGCAGACCACCGGCAGCTTCAAGCTGCGCGGCGCCAGCAATGCCATCGCCGCACTCAGCGTGGAACAACGCGCTTGCGGCGTGGTTACGGCCTCCACCGGCAATCACGGCCGGGCGGTGGCCCACGCTGCTGCGCAACTGGGCGTGAAGGCAACCGTGTTTCTTTCGCAACTGGTGCCAGCCAACAAGGTCCAGGCCATCCGCGACCTGGGCGCCGAAGTGTGCATCGTCGGCCACTCCCAGGACGATGCACAGCAGGCCGCGCAACAACATGCCGAGCAACAGGGCGCAACGCTGATTCCACCTTTCGATCACCCTCAGGTCATCGCCGGCCAGGGCACGCTGGGCCTGGAAATCATCGAGCAGTTGCCCGAGGTGGAGCATGTGCTGATTCCGCTCTCCGGTGGTGGCCTGTTCGCGGGTGTGGCGTTGGCGATGAAAGGCATCAAGCCGGCGATCACCATCCACGGCATCAGCATGCAGCGCGGTGCGGCGATGTACGCCAGCCTGCAGGCCGGCAGGCCAGTCGAGGTAGAGGAGCTGCCGACACTCGCCGACTCGCTTGGTGGCGGCATCGGCCTGGGCAACCAGCACACCCTGAGCATGACCCAGCGTCTGCTCGACCAACTCCACCTGCTGCCGGAAGCGTCGATCGCCAATGGCATGCGCCACGCCTACCAGCACGAACGGTTGGTACTCGAAGGTGCCGGCGCAGTCGGCATCGCCGCGCTGCTCGACGGCCTGGTGACGGCCCGCGGCCCGGTCGTGGTGGTGGTCAGCGGGCGCAACGTCGACAGCGCACAGCATCAGCGCGTCATCAACGGCGGCGACGCCTGAAATTCACGTTTCCTTCACTGGAGGTATTCGAATGCCGGCCATCACCTTGCTCAGCGAAGCCGACCTGCGTAGCTGCATCACCCTCGACCGCAACGCGATCGATGCCATCGAGCAGGCCTTTGCCCTGCTTGCCACGGCCAAGGTGGCAATGCCGCCGATCCTGCGCCTGGATGTGCCCGAGCACAACGGCGAGGTGGACGTGAAAACCGCCTACCTGCCTGGGCTGGAGCGTTTCGCGATCAAGGTCAGCCCAGGCTTTTTCGACAACCCCAAGCTTGGCCTGCCCAGCCTCAACGGCATGATGATGCTGCTGTCGGCCCGCACTGGCCTGCTCGATGCCTTGCTCCTCGACAATGGCTACCTCACCGCCGTGCGTACCGCTGCAGCCGGTGCGGTAGCTGCACGCTGGCTGTCGCGGCAGGACAGCCGCAGCGTGGCGTTGATCGGCAGTGGCGAACAGGCACGCCTGCAGCTGCAGGCACTGCGCCTGGTGCGGCCGATCGAGCAGGTCAAGGTGTGGGGGCGCGATGCGCAGAGAACCGCAGCGTTATGTGACGACCTGGGGCGTGATGGGCAACTGCAGGTACAGGCCTGCGACAGTGTCGACCAGGCCATGCAGGCGGTCGATATCGCCATCACCTGCACCCCCAGCCGCGAGCCGCTGATCCAGCCGCATCACCTGCAACCGGGGCTGCACATCACTGCCATGGGCTCGGATGCCGAGCACAAGAACGAGATCGCGCCCACGGCCCTGGCCCGGCTTGATCGTTATGTCGCCGACCGCCTGAGCCAGACCCGCGTGCTGGGCGAACTGCACCACGCCTTGCGCGCTGGCGCGGTCAGCGAGCAGGCCATTCATTCCGAGCTGGGCCAGATCATCGCCGGCCTGCACCCGGGCCGTGTGCAGGCCGAAGAGGTCACCCTGTGCGACCTGACCGGCACCGGGGCCCAGGACACCGCCATCGCCAACCTTGCCTTCGAATGCGCAATTGCCGCCCACAAAGGCCTGGCGTTTCACAGCTGACAGTTTTCACAACCCACTCACAAGAAGGGCATCCGTATGTCACAGACAGTGGTCAACCTGCCGTTCGGTCGGCAGGAGTACGCCCAGCGCCTGGCCAAGACCCGCGCGGCCATGCAGGCACAGGGCCTGGAGCTTTTGCTGGTTACCGATCCATCGAACATGGCCTGGCTCACCGGCTATGACGGCTGGTCGTTCTACGTGCACCAGTGCGTGCTGCTGGCGCTCGATGGCGAGCCGATCTGGTTTGGCCGCGGCCAGGACGCCAATGGCGCAAGGCGCACGGTGTTCATGCAGCACGACAACATCGTCGGCTACCCGGACATCTATGTGCAGTCACGCGAGCGCCACCCGATGGACTACCTGTGCCAGGAGGTGATTCTGGCCAAGGGCTGGGGCGGCCTGAGCATCGGCGTCGAGATGGACAACTACTACTTCAGCGCGGCGGCCTACCAGGCGCTGTGCAAGCACCTGCCACAGGCGCGTTTCAGCGATGCAGCCGGGCTGGTCAACTGGCAGCGGGCGGTCAAGTCGCCGCAGGAAATCGAATACATGCGTATCGCCGCGCGCATCGTCCAACAGATGCACGGGTGCATCCTCGAACGCATCGAGCCCGGCATGCGCAAGAACGAGCTGGTGGCCGAGATCTACCGCAGCGGCATCCTCGGTGTCGATGGCCATGGCGGCGACTACCCGGCCATCGTGCCGTTGCTGCCGACTGGCGCTGATGCCAGCGCGCCGCACCTTACCTGGGACGATTCCCCGTTCACCCGCGGCGCCGGCACGTTCTTCGAGATTGCCGGCTGCTACAAGCGCTACCACTGCCCGCTGTCGCGCACCGTGTACCTGGGCAAGCCGCCGCAACACTTTCTCGATGGCGAAAAGGCGGTGGTCGAAGGTATCGCGGCCGGCCTCGATGCCGCGCGGCCAGGCAACACCACCGGTGACATCGCCAGGGCGTTCTTCCGCGTACTGGAGAAGTTCGGCATACACAAGGACAGCCGCTGTGGTTACCCGATCGGTATCAGCTACCCGCCAGATTGGGGCGAGCGCACCATGAGCCTGCGCCCGAGCGACACCAGCGTGCTGCAACCGGGCATGACCTTCCACTTCATGCCGGGGCTGTGGATGGATGACTGGGGCCTGGAGATCACCGAAAGCATCCTCATCACCGAGACCGGGGTCGAGACCCTGTGCAACGTGCCGCGCCAGCTGTTCGTGAAGGACTGACCCATGAATGCGATCGCACAGGCCGCCGCCACGGTGGCCAACCCCATCACCTGTACCTTGGATTTCGAGCAGGATGGCGTGCAGCACGGCTTCCTCAAGCTGCCGTACTCGCGTGACGACTCGGCCTGGGGGGCGGTGATGATTCCGCTGACGGTGGTCAGGAACGGCAATGGCCCGACAGCCTTGCTCACGGGGGGCAATCACGGTGACGAATACGAAGGCCCGGTGGCGCTGAGCAAGCTGGCCCAGCAGCTGCAGGCCGGGCAGGTAAGCGGGCGGGTGATCATCGTGCCGTTCATGAACACACCGGCGTTCCAGGCGGGCACCCGCACCTCGCCGATCGACCGGGGCAACCTCAACCGCAGCTTCCCTGGCCGGCCTGATGGCAGCGTGACGGAAAAGATCGCCGACTATTTCCGCCGCACCTTGCTGCCGTTGGCCGATATTGTCCTGGACATCCACTCCGGTGGTCGCACCCTCGATTTCCTGCCGTTCGCTGCATGCCATGTGCTGCCCGACAAGGCCCAGCAGGCCCGTTGTGAAGCCGGCATGCAGGCCTTCGCCGCGCCCTACAGCATGCGCATGCTCGAGCTGGATGCGCAGGCGATGTACGACACCGCGGCAGAAGAGCAGGGCAAGGTGTTCATCACCACCGAACTGGGCGGTGGTGGCACCTCCACTGCGAAAAGCGTGGCCCTGGCGGAGCGCGGCGTGCGCAATGTGCTGATCCACGCCGGCATCCTCGCCGGCGAAGTGGAGCAGGGCGAGACAACCCTGCTGGACATGCCCGATGGCGATTGCTTCATCGCCAGCGAGCACGACGGATTGCTGGAGATGTGCCGCGACCTGGGCGAAACGGTCAGCCAGGGCGAAGTGATCGCCCGTATCCATGACATCCGCCGCACCGGCAGCGCCCCGGTCGAGTACCGCGCCCGACGCAATGGCTTGCTCGCAGCCCGGCACTTTCCCGGCCTGGTGCAGTGCGGCGACACCCTGGCGGTTATCGCCGACGTACTGGCCTGAACCTGGCGCCACGACAACGAGGTATGGAGAACAGTCATGTCACACCACTACCCATTCAACAGCCTGTGCCACGTCGATGGCCAATGGCTGCACAGCCACAGTGGCAACAGCGTCGCCGTGCATGACCCGGCCAACCGCCAGGTCATCGGCCATGTGCCGCTGCTCGACCATGAGCAGATCGTCGCCGCGGTGGATGCCGCCCAGCGGGCTTTCCCGGCCTGGCGCCAGCAGAGCCTGGACAGCCGCGCTGCGCTGTTGCGGCGCTGGGCCGAATTGATGCTCGAGCACCAGGAGGCTCTGGCGCGCATTCTCAGCGAGGAGCAGGGCAAGCCGCTGGCCGAAGCACGCGGTGAAATCGCCTATGCGGCAAGCTTCATCCCCTGGTTTGCCGAGGAGGCCCGGCGCCTCAACGGGCAGACCATCCCCAGCCATATTCCGGGTGCCCAGCTGAGTACGCTGAAGGAGCCCGTCGGGGTCTGCGCGCTGCTCACCCCGTGGAACTTCCCCAGCGCCATGATCACCCGCAAGGCGGCTGCGGCGTTGGCGGCCGGCTGCACGGTGGTGGTCAAGCCGGCCCACGAAACACCGTTCTCGGCGCTGGCCCTGGCCCAGCTGGCAGAGGACGCCGGCTTCCCGCCGGGGGTGTTCAACGTGGTGATCGGCGAGCCGCAAATGGCCATGGAAACCCTGGTGCGCGACAGCCGCGTGCGGGCGGTCAGCTTCACCGGCTCGACCCGGGTCGGCAAGCTGGTGCTGCAAGCCGCGGCTCAGGATGTGAAGAAAGTGGCGCTGGAGCTGGGCGGCAACGCGCCGTTCATCGTCTGCGCCGATGCCGACCTGGAGCTGGCCGTGCGGGTGGCCGTGGCCGCCAAGTTCCAGACGTCTGGCCAGGACTGCTGCGCGGCCAACCGGATCATGGTGCAGCGGCCGTTGTACGAAGCATTCCTGGCGCGCTTCGCCGAAGCGGTGCGGGCGCTGAAGGTTGGCCCGGCGATGGTCGATGGCGAGGAGACGGCGGCAGAGGTCGGCCCGCTGATGCACCAGGCCGCCTTCGATGCCACCCAGGCCCGGGTCGAGGACGCCCTGCAGCGTGGCGCCCGGCGCCTGGTCGGTGGCGAGGGTCATGCGCTGGGTGGCTGGTTCTTCCAGCCGACGGTGCTCGCCGATGTCACGCCGGCGATGCGCATCTACCAGGAAGAAAACTTCGCGCCGATTGCCGGGGTCATGCCGTTCGACACGCTGGAGCAGGCCATCACCATGGCCAATGACACCGAGTACGGCCTGGCTGCCTACATCGTCGGCAACCGCCTCGATGTCGTGCACCCGTTGGTGCGCCGGCTCGACCACGCGATGGTGGCGATCAACGGCGTCAAGTTCACCGGCCACCCCATCCCGTTCGGCGGCATGAAGGCTTCGGGCCTTGGCCGCGAAGGCGGTAGCGAGGGCTTCGAACCCTTCGTCGAAACCAAATACGTTTGCTTGCACCACCACGGTCAGTTCTAAGGAGTGTTTGCCATGAGCCAAGATTTCAGCCAGCTGTTCGAACAGGACCGCGCCCACTTCATGCACCCCTCGACCCACGCCCATGATCACGCCAGCGGCGCGCTCAAGGGCCGGATCATCACCGGTGCCGAGGGCATCCGCCTGCGTGACCATGAAGGCCGCGAACTGATCGACGCCTTCGCTGGCCTGTACTGCGTGAACATCGGTTACGGGCGTACCGAGGTCGCTGACGCCATCCATCGCCAGGCCAAGGAGCTGGCGTATTACCACACCTACGTCGGCCACTCGACCGAGGCGATCATCGAGCTTTCCAGCCGCATCATCGACTGGGCGCCGGCCGGGATGAAAAAGGTCTATTACGGCCTGTCGGGGTCCGATGCCAACGAGACCCAGGTCAAGCTGGTGCGCTACTACAACAACATCCTCGGTCGCCCACTCAAGAAGAAGATCATCTCTCGCGACCGCGGCTATCATGGCTCGGGCATCATGACCGGCAGCCTTACCGGCCTGCCCAGCTTCCACCAGCATTTCGACCTGCCGGTGGAGGGCGTCAAGCATACGGTCTGCCCGCACTGGTACCGCAAGGCACCGGCCGGCATGGATGAGCAGGCCTTCGTGCGCTATTGCGCCGACGAGCTGGAGCAACTGATCCTGGCCGAAGGGCCCGACACCGTCGCCGCGTTCATTGGCGAGCCGCTGATGGGCACTGGTGGCATCATCGTGCCGCCGAAGGGCTACTGGAAGGCGATCCAGGCTGTGCTCGATCGCTACGACGTGCTGTTGATCGCCGACGAAGTGGTGTGCGCCTTCGGCCGCCTGGGCTCGAAGATGGGCAGCCAGCGCTACGACATCCGCCCGGACCTGATCACCACGGCCAAGGGCCTGACCAGCGCCTATGCGCCGCTGTCGGCAGTGATCGTTGGTGAGAAGGTGTGGAACGTGATCGAAGAGGGCTCGCAGAAGGCCGGCCCGATGGGCCACGGCTGGACCTACTCCGGGCACCCGATCTGCGCGGCGGCGGCGCTGGCCAACCTGGATATTCTCGAGCGCGAGAACCTGACCGAGAATGCCGAAGTGGTGGGGGCATACCTGAACCGGCGCATGCGCGAAACCTTCGAAGGCCACCCGCTGGTAGGTGAAGTACGGGGTGACGGCATGCTTTGCGCGGTCGAATTCATGGCCGATCGCGAGGCGCGCACGGCGTTCGACCCGGCGTTGAAAGTCGGGCCACAGGTATCGGCAGCGTGTCTTGAGCGCGGGATGATCGCCCGGGCCATGCCGCATGGTGACATTCTCGGTTTTGCACCACCGTTGGTGCTGGACCAGGAGGATGCCGAAAAGATCGTCGCCATCACCAGGGCGGCGGTCGATGAGGTGGCTGGCAAGGTGCTCGGCTGAGCATTGCAGGGGCCGCCATGCGGCCCCATCGCCGGCCTCGGCAGGCGAACCGACTGACGGTCCCCCCCACCCCGCATCCTTGCCTACGCTGATAGTCCAACCCGCTGAAGCAAGGAGAACCGTCATGGCCTTCCAATACAAGCGTCTGGACAAGAACAACGCCGCCGTGCTGCTGGTCGACCACCAGACCGGCCTGCTCTCGCTGGTAAGGGACATCGACCCCGACCGCTTCAAGAACAACGTCCTGGCCCTGTCGGACCTGGCCAAGTACTTCAAGCTGCCGACCATTCTCACCACCAGTTTCGAGACCGGCCCCAACGGGCCGCTGGTGCCCGAACTGAAAGAGCAGTTCCCCGACGCCCCGTACATCGCCCGGCCTGGCAACATCAACGCCTGGGACAACGAGGACTTCGTCAAGGCCGTCAAGGCCACCGGCAAGAAGCAGTTGCTGATCGCCGGCGTGGTGACCGAAGTGTGCGTGGCCTTCCCGGCACTGTCGGCGCTGGAGGAGGGCTTCGAGGTATTCGTCGTCACCGATGCCTCCGGCACCTTCAACGAACTGACCCGTGACTCGGCCTGGCGGCGCATGGAGGCCGCCGGGGCGCAACTGATGACCTGGTTCGGCGTGGCCTGCGAACTGCACCGTGACTGGCGCAACGACATCGAAGGGCTGGGGACCCTGTTCTCCAACCATATTCCGGACTACCGCAACCTGATGACCAGCTACAACAAACTGGCCAAGTAATCCGGCCTCGAAGGCACCCCCGTGCCTTGTGGGAGCGGGTTCACCCGCGAATGCGTCGGTAGCTTCAATGACGCATTCGCGGGTAAACCCGCTCCCACACCCTCCCTGGAACACTCACCAGCACTCGCAGAATCAATGAGATAGAAGCAAGCCTGCGAAATCCACAAGCGAAGCGGCAAACTGCCATGGATCGACCATACTGACTCTTCATTCGCCCTCAGGAGAGTGCCATGTCGAAGTCGTCCAGGAAAAAAGACCTCAAGGACCAGCCGGAGAAACTGGGCGGCAAGGCGTACGAGAAGGCACTCAAGCAGCTGCATGTGGAGCTGGTGAAGCTGCAGGAATGGGTGGTGGCCAAGGGCCTGAAGGTGTGCATTGTCTTCGAGGGCCGCGATGGCGCCGGCAAGGGCGGTACCATCAAGGCCATTACCGAGCGCGTCAGCCCGCGAGTATTCCGCGTGGTGGCGCTGCCGGCACCGACCGAGCGGGAAAAGACCCAGATGTATGTGCAACGCTACCTGGGCCACCTGCCTGCCGCGGGCGAGGTAGTGATCTTCGACCGCAGCTGGTACAACCGCGCCGGTGTCGAGCGGGTGATGGGCTTCTGCAGCGAAGAACAGAGCAGCAAGTTTCTCACCGTGGTGCCGCTGTTCGAAAAGATGATGGTCGAGTCGGGGATCATCCTCATCAAGTACTGGCTGGAGGTCAGCGCCGAAGAGCAGACCCGCCGCCTGCAGGACCGCATCAACGATGGCCGCAAGCTGTGGAAGCTGTCGCCGATGGATCTCAAGTCGTACACCCGCTGGGATGAATACACCCGGGCCCGCGACGACATGTTCGCCGCCTCCGATTCGTCCTGGGCACCGTGGTTCATGGCCCATTCCAACGACAAGCGCCGTGCCCGGCTGAACATCATCAGCCATCTGCTGACGCGCATTCCCTACAAGGACCTTACCCGCGACGGGCTGGTGAAGTTGCCCAAGCGCGGCAAGATCGGCAAATACAAGGCCGTCAACTACCCGTTCAAAGTCGTCGAAGAGCGTTTCTGATCTCTCCCCACGAGGAGCAGCGAGGGTGCGAGCCTATGCCACATGATGGCAGCCTGTTGCAGGCGACGGTGGTGTTCCTGCTGGCCGTGGTGCTTCTGGTACCGCTGGCGCAGCGTCTGAAAATGGGGGCGGTGCCCGGCTATCTGCTGGCGGGCATCCTGATAGGGCCATCGGTATTTGGCTTGCTGAACAACCCGGATAACGTGGCACGCCTGTCGGAGATGGGTGTGGTGATGCTGCTGTTCGTCATCGGCCTGGAGCTGTCGCCGCGGCGTTTGTGGAGCATGCGCCGGGCGCTGTTTGGCGTCGGCTCGCTACAAGTGGGCCTGAGCGCTGTGGTGCTTGGCCTGCTGGCGTACTGGCTGTTCGGCCAGTCGAAGCCGGCTGCCATCGTGCTGGGCCTGGGCCTGGCGCTGTCGTCCACCGCGTTTGGCCTGCAGGTACTGGCCGAGCGCAAGGACCTGGGCAAGCCGCACGGCCGCCTGGCCGTGGCGATCCTGCTGTTCCAGGACATTGCCGCGATCCCGCTGATTGCCGTGGTGCCGCTGCTCGGTGGTGATGTCAGCACCGCCGACGAAGGTGCCTGGCCGGTGCTGGCGGTGGTGGTTGGCATAGGTGTGCTGATCATCTTTGGCCGCTACCTGTTGACCCCTGTCTTCAACTGGACAGTCGGTTCGGGCCTGCCCGAGCTGTCGACCGCTACCGCCTTGCTTGTGGTGCTGGGCACCGCCTGGGTGATGGAGCACGTGGGCGTGTCCATGGCGCTGGGGGCATTTCTGGCGGGCGTGTTGATGGCCGAGTCACCTTTCCGCCACGAACTGGAAACCCAGATCGAGCCCATCAAGGGTTTGCTGCTGGGGTTGTTCTTCGTTGGTGTGGGGATGAGCGCCGACCTGCGCCTGCTGTTCGGCATGCCGTTAATGGTGCTGGGGCTGACCCTGCTGCTGGTGGTCATCAAGCTGCCGCTGCTGTATGGCCTGGGCCGCACGGCGGGTGGGCTGAACCAGGCCCAGGCGCTGTGCCTGGGCGTGGTGCTGGCCTCTGGCGGCGAGTTTGCCTTCGTGGTGTTCAAGCTGGCGCTGGACCATCAGGTGCTGGCGCAGCAGGTGCATGACCTGCTGGTGCTGGCCATCACCTTGTCGATGGCGGTAGTGCCGTTGGTAATGATGGCCCTGGCGCGGCAGTTGCGTGACGACAGCCCCACACAGGCAACCCCTGAAGCGGGCCACTGAATCGCGCCACATGGCGCGCGTATAGTTCGGAGGTGAAGCATGCAACCGGGTATCAAGCTGGACAGCCGCCTGTCGCGGGGCTTGCTCGATGTGCTCATCAAGGCCGGCCTGGTGGCTGCCCTGGTGATATTCGCCTTCCAGACGTTCCAGCCGTTCCTGGAGCTGATGCTGTGGTCGGTGATCCTGGCGGTGACCTTGTACCCGCTGTATTGCCGCATCCAGCGCCGCACAGGGCTCAAGGACGGGCTTTCGGCGACGCTGGTGGTTCTGCTGGTACTGGTCGTGCTGCTGGTGCCGATCTACCTGGTGGTGATGTCCATCGGCGAGTCGGTGGACAGCCTGGTGACGCTGCTGAAAAGCGGGGCCTGGAGCGTGCCGGCGCCTCCCGATTCGGTGGCGGCCTGGCCGCTGATCGGGCCGAAGGTGCATGCCCTGTGGCTGGCAGCCTCGGAAAACATGGCCGGTGTGCTGAACCAGTGGATGCCCCAGCTCAAGGATGCCGGGCGCACGGTGCTGGGGGCTGCAGCCAGCGCAGGCGGCGCGTTCCTGTTGTTCATCGCGGCGATCATCGTCTCGGGCATCATCATGGCGTTCGGTGACCGCGGCGAAATCGCGGCGCAGCGCATAGCCATGCGGGTGTCGGGCGAGGAGCGCGGCAAGCCACTGGCCAAGCTGTGCACCGCCACCATTCGCGCGGTGGCCCAGGGCGTGATCGGCATTGCCTTCATCCAGATGCTGCTGATCGGTGTCGGCTTCGTCATCAAAGGGGTACCGGGGGCCGGGATGCTGGCCATCGTCATCCTCATGCTGGGGATTGCCCAGGCACCGGCCACGTTGATCACGGTGCCGGTGATCATCTACATCTTCAACGTCGAAGGCTTTACCGTGGCGACCATCATCTTCGCCATCTACAGCTTCGTCGCCGGGCTTGCCGACAACGTGCTCAAGCCGCTGCTGCTGGGGCGCGGGGTGGATGTGCCGATGCCGGTGGTGCTGATCGGGGCATTGGGCGGCATGGTGGTCAAAGGCATCATCGGCCTGTTCATCGGCCCGGTGATCCTGGGCGTCACTTATGTACTGTTCTGGCAATGGGTGGCGCTGCAGGTGCCGGAAAACCCCGTCGAGCCGTCGGCGTGAGCCAAGGCCTGCCATGCCCGGACGCCTCTGTGGTTGTGCACTGAGCCTGGCTGCCACGTTGGTGGGCTGTACCCAGGTCGGCCCGGATTTCCAGCCGCCGCAGGACCCGTGGCTGAGCACCTGGAACACCCCGCTGCTGGAGCAAGCCGGGCAGCAGGCCGCGGCGCCCGACCTGCGCCAGTGGTGGGCCGTGTTCGCCGACCCGGCCCTGGATGCCTTGATCGCCGAGGCCGATGCCAACAACAGCAACCTGCGCGTGGCCGGCTTGCGCATTGCCGAAGCCCGCGCCCAGTTGGCCATCGTGCAGACCGGGCGTTATCCACAGCTGCAGCAGCTGCGCGCCCAGAGCCTGTACCTCAAGCAGGACCAGTCCGGCACTGCCACCGCGCGTGACTCGGTGTTCTGGCAATCCAGCGCGGGCTTCGACATCGGCTGGGAAATCGACTTCTGGGGGCGCTTCAGCCGCGCCATCGAAAGCGCCGACGCCGCCTACTTCGCCTCCCAGGCCAATTACGCCGATGCCATGCTGCTGTTGCGTGCGCAGGTGGCCGACACCTACTTTGCCCTGCGCACCACCGAGGCGCGGCTGGATATCGCCGAAGAAAACGCCCGCCGCCAGGCGCGCAGCCTGGAGATAACCGAGCGGCTGTTCCGTCATGGCGAAAACGACGAACTCGACTGGCAACAGGCGCGCACCCAGTACCTGGCTACCCAGGCCACCATCCCCGAGTTTCAGAACCAGCTCAATGCCCTGCGCAATGTGCTGTGCTCGCTGCTAGGCCGGCCGCCCGGGCCGCTGCCACAGCTGGATGCCGGCCACGGCCAGTTGCCGTTGCCGGACCGTGCCGTGCTGCAGGGCGTGCCCGCCAGCCTGCTGCAGCGCCGCCCGGACATCCGCGCCGCCGAGCAGGCGGTGGCGGCGCAGTCGGCGCTGGTCGGGGTGGCCGAGGCCGACCTTTATCCACAGCTGAGCCTGCTGGGCAGCATCGGCTGGAGCTTCGTCACGGCCAATCACCTGCCCGATACCTTCGACATCGCCGCCGGGCCCAGCCTGATCTGGAACCCGTTCGACTACGGCCGGCGCAAGAACGCCGTGCGCGTGGAAGATGCCCGCTTGCAGCAGTTGATCGAGCTGTATCACCAGGGCGTGCGCGAAGCCGCCCGCGAGGCCGACGATGCCGCCAGCGGGCTGGTGCGCTCGCTGCAGAGCGCAAGCATCCGCGACCAGGCCTCGCAGGCCGCGCAGCGCTCGCTGAGCCTGGCCAGCTCGCAGTACCGCGAAGGCTTTGCCGACTTCCAGCGTGTGCTCGACGCCCAGCAACTGCTGCTGCAGCAACAGGACGGCTACCTGGTCAGCCGCGGCAATGCCGTCAGCAGCCTGGTGACGTTGTACAAGGCCCTGGGCGGCGGCTGGGACGCCAGCCGCGCACCGATCGACCCGGCCACCCGCCAGCAGATGCAGCAACGCACAGATTGGGGCGAACTGCTCGACGAGCCAGCCCCCAGCGCACATGCACAAGGTGAAACGAAATGAGCGACGCTACGCCGACGCCACCCCCGCCAGCCCCCGATCGCGGCATGCGCTGGGTGCTGCTGCTGATTGCCGTGAGCCTGCTGTGGTACCTGCTGGCCGACCGTTTCACGCCCTATACCCAGCAGGCCCGCCTGCAGGCCTACGTGGTGCCGGTGAGTGCCGAGGTGGCCGGGCAGGTGAAGCGTGTGGCGGTGGGCAACAACCAGGAAGTACGCAAGGGCGATGTGCTGTTCGAACTGGACCAGGAACAGTACCGCATCGCCCTGGCCCGCGCCGAAGCCGACCTGGACACGGTACGCCGGCAGATCGGTGCCCACACCGCTGGCATCGACTCGGCCCAGGCGGCGCTGGTGGCGGCCCAGGCCAACGAGCGCAAGGCGCGGCAGGACGCCGAGCGGCTCAAGCGCCTGATCGATGAAGACCCGGGCACGGTATCGGTGCGCCGCCTGGAGGGCGCCCAGGCCAACCGCGACCAGGCCATCAGCCAGGTCGCGGCAGCCCGTGCCGAAGTGGAGCGGGCCCGTGAGCAGCAGGGCGGGGCGCAGGACGACAACGCCCAACTGCGCAGCGCGGCGGCCAATGTGGAAAAAGCCCGGCTGGACCTGGCGCGCACCGTGGTACGCGCCGATGCAAACGGGCTGATCACCGACCTGCGCACCGACGTTGGCCACTATGTCGGCGCCGGCAGCCCGATGATGACCCTGATCGCCATCCATGACGTGTGGATAAGTGCCGACATGACCGAAAACAACCTCGGTCGGCTGCGCCCAGAAACCCCGGTGCTGGTAGTGCTCGATGCGCTGCCCGGCACGGTGTTGAAGGGGCGCATTCGCAGCATCGGCTACGGCGTGAGCGTGGGCCAGAGCAACCCGCCGGGCACGTTGCCGACCGTGCAGAACAGCCGCGAGTGGCTGCGCTCGGCGCAACGCTTCCCGGTGATCGTCGAACTGGAGCGTGACCAGTTGCAGGACAAGAGCGGTTTGCGGGTCGGCGGCCAGGCCGAAGTCATGGCCCTGCCAACCGAGGGCAACCCTTTGAACCTGCTGGGCCGGCTGTTCATGTGGCTGATGAGCTGGCTGTCGTATGCCTATTGAGCTGCGCCGCCTGCGCGCCCTGCGCCTGGCCTGGGGCGTGGCGCTGTGCCTGGCGGTGAGTTTCGGCATCGGCTTGCCGGTGCCGATCCTGGCGCCGGTGTTCGCGGTGTTGTTGCTGGCCATGCGCAGCCAGCCCTTGCCCCTGCGTGCGGCCCCGGCCCTGGCGGTGCTGGTGCTGCTTGCCTGCGGTAGCGGGCTGCTGCTGATTCCGCTGTTGCGCCATGCCCCGATGAGTGGGGTGTTGCTGGTGGGGGTGGGGGTTTTCCTGACCTTGCGTTATGCGCTGAAGGGCGGCAACGGCCTGCTGGCCAATTTGCTGGTGATCGGCCTGACCATGATCGCTGCTGCCGGCACCAGCGACTTCAGCCTGGCGCTGTCGGTGGTCGAAGCGCTGGCCAAAGGCATGCTGCTGGCGGTGCTGGGTACCGCGGCAGCGCATGTGCTGTTTCCCGAACCGGCCGATGCGCCGGCGCAACCGGCACCGCCTCTGCTCGACAGTGACCAGGTGAGCTGGGTCGCCTTGCGTGCCACGCTGATCGTCATGCCGGCCTTCTTGCTGGCGCTGATCGCACCGGACCAGTACATGCCGCTGATCATGAAGGCAGTGAGCCTGGGGCAGCAGGCCGGCGAAACCCGCGCGCGGCATGCCAGCCGCGAGCTGATCGGCTCGACCTTGCTTGCCGGGTTGCTGGCGATACTGATGTGGGGCGCGTTGAGCCTGTTCGTGCACCTGTGGATGTTTTTCCTGTGGGTGCTGCTGTTCGTTCTCTGGCAGGGGCGCAGGCTTTACCGTGCAGTGGATACCAGGCAAAGCCCGGCGTACTGGGTGAGTTGCCTGACGACCATGCTGATCTTGCTGGGGCAGTCGGTGCAGGACAGCGCGGGCGGGCAGGATGTGTACCGCGCCTTTGCCGTGCGCATGGCGCTGTTTCTGGCGGTGTCGGTGTATGCCAGTGTCATGCTGATCTGGATAGACCGGCTTCGGATGCGGCGTGGGCTTCTTCGCGGGTGAACCCGCTCCCACAGGTATCGCGTTGCCCATGGGATCACGCAATTCTTGTGGGAGCGGGTTTACCCGCGAAGAGGCCAGCCCAGGAAAACCTAGGGCTTCCAGTCAACCCCACTCTCTTCCAGGTAGGCATCCACCGCTGCCCCAACAGTGGGATGAAACGCCGACTCCCCCATATGCTCGAACAACTCGAACTGCCGCATCTTGTCCTTTACCGGGTCCTTCATCTCGGCAAACTGCAACTCCACCCCCCGCGCCTCCAGCGCCCGGTCCAATTCGGCCAGCATGTCCGCCGAGGTGATATCGATGCTTGTCACCGGCTCTGCCGCGATCACCAGCCGTTGAACCGGGGTAGGCGATGCATCCACCGCCGCCATCACCGTGCTCTGGAACTGTTCGGCATTGGCAAAGAACAGCGGCGCATCCCAACGCAGCAGCACCAGCCCCGGAATGCGTCGGGCCTGTGGATAACGCTGCACATCATGGTAACCGCGGGTGCCATCCACCCGTCCCAGCACCGCATGATGCGGCCGCCAGCCGTCCCACAGGAACTCGATCACCGATATCGCCACGGCAATGCAGATGCCGGGAATGGCCCCGAATACCGCTACGCCGACGAAGCAGGTGAACGACAGCCAGAACTCCCATTGCTGCATGCGGAAGATGCGCTTGAGGTCGGCAAACTCGAACAGGCCCAACGCTGCGGCAATCACCACCGCCGCCAGGGCGCTGTTGGGCAGGTGTTGCATCAGGTTGGGCGCCACCAGCAGCAACAGCGTCACCGCCAGCGCGCCGATGATGCCGGTGAGCTGGGTCTGCGAGCCGGCCGCCTCGGCCACGGGGGTGCGTGACGAGCTGCTGCTGATGGGGATGCCCTGGAACAGCCCCGAGGCCAGGTTGGCCACGCCCAGGCCGAACATTTCCTGGTTGGGGTTGACCGGGGTCTTCATGCGCGCGGCGTAGGAACGTGACAGCACGCTGGTATCGGCGAACGACACCAGTGCCACCGCGATGCCGCCGAGCAGTACCTCCACCAGGTCGATATCGCTGACCCAGGGGAACACGAAGCTGGGCAGCCCCTGGGGCAGTTCGCCGAGCACTTTCACACCTTGCTGGTCGAGCCCCAGCAGGCTCACCGCAAGCGTGGCCAGCACCACTGCAATGAGAATGCCCGGCAAGCGCTTGAACGGCTTGAGCAGCAGGATCAGCGCCAGGCTACCGCCACCGACCACGAAGCTTGGCCAATGGCCTTCGCCGGCGAGCAAGGCCTGGATCAGGTTCCAGGTATCCCGCAGAGGGCCCTGGCTGTCGACCGACAGGCCGAACAGTTTGGGCAACTGGCTGATCAGCACCGTGAGGGCGATGCCATTCATGTAGCCATAGCGGATCGGCTTGGACAGCAGTTCGGTGATGAAGCCCAGGCGCAGCAGACCGGCGATCACGCAAAATGCCCCGGCCACCAGGGCCATCATGCTGGCGATGGCGATTGCCCGTTGCGGGTCGCTGGCGGCGTACTGCACCACCACCGCCAGGATCGGTGCGGCCAATGCCGAGTCCGGGCCCAGCACCAGGATGCGGCTGGGGCCGAACAGGGCATAGGCCAGCAGCGGGATGATGGTGGCGTACAGCCCGTAGATGCCGGGTACGCCAGACGCTTCGGCATAGGCGATGCCCACCGGCACCAGCATGGTGGTGAGCACCAGGCCGGCGGCGATGTCTTTGGGCAGCCAGGCGGGTTGGTAGTGGAGCAGGGTGACCAGGCCGGGTAACCAGCGTTGCCAGTCGAGGCGGGGTTTTTCAGGCATGGGGCGTGCGTCCGGGGGAGGGTGCTGAATCACAGCTTAGATGCTGAATTCCGGGGCCGCTCTGCGGCCCTTTCGCTTTGATGCGAGGTCCGGAAAATGCGTGGTACCTGTGGGAGCGGGCATGCCCGCGAACACCGGCGCAGCCGGTGCCATGCACCGCGTTGGATTCTTCGCGGCTAAAGCCGCTCCCACAGTGGGCGCGTGCTGCTTGCCAGATGCCAGAAAAAACAAAACCCCTTGAGGCGTTGGCCTCAAGGGGTTCGTGGGTACTGCAGTCTGCCGCTTAAACGTTGAAGCGGAAGTGCATCACGTCACCGTCCTTGACGATGTAGTCCTTGCCTTCCAAACGCCATTTACCGGCTTCCTTGGCACCGCTCTCACCCTTGAACTGGATGAAGTCGTCATAGGCCACCACTTCAGCGCGGATGAAGCCTTTTTCGAAGTCGGTGTGGATCACGCCAGCGGCTTGTGGCGCGGTGGCACCGACGCGCACGGTCCAGGCACGTACTTCCTGCACGCCGGCAGTGAAGTAGGTCTGCAGGTTCAGCAGCTCGTAACCGGCGCGGATAACGCGGTTCAGGCCAGGTTCTTCCAGGCCCAGGGCCTCGAGGAACATGTCCTTCTCTTCACCGTCTTCCAGCTCGGCGATTTCCGCTTCGATCTTGTTGCACACCGGCACCACTACCGCGCCTTCTTCCTCGGCGATGGCCTTGACCACGTCCAGGTGCGGGTTGTTGTCGAAGCCGTCTTCGGCCACGTTGGCGATGTACATGACCGGCTTGCTGGTCAGCAGGTGGAAGCCGCGGATGACCGCCTTGTCTTCGGCGCTCATGTTCTTCATCAGGCTGCGCGCAGGCTTGCCTTCGGTGAAGTGCGGGATCAGCTGTTCGAGGATGGCCTTCTGCGCCAGGGCTTCCTTGTCGCCGCCCTTGGCGTTGCGGGCAACCTTCTGCAGTTGCTTCTCGCAGCTGTCGAGGTCGGCGAAGATCAGCTCGAGGTCGATGATCTCGATGTCACGCTTGGGGTCGACGCTGTTGGAAACGTGGATCACGTTCTCGTCTTCGAAGCAGCGCACCACGTGGGCAATGGCGTCGGTCTCGCGGATGTTGGCGAGGAACTTGTTGCCCAGGCCTTCGCCTTTCGAGGCACCAGCCACCAGGCCGGCGATGTCGACGAACTCCATGGTGGTCGGCAGGATGCGGTTTGGCTTGACGATCTCAGCCAAGGCATTCAAGCGCGCATCGGGCATCGGCACGATGCCGCTGTTAGGCTCGATAGTGCAGAAGGGGAAGTTCTCCGCCGCGATGCCAGACTTGGTCAGGGCGTTGAACAGGGTGGACTTGCCGACGTTGGGCAGGCCGACGATGCCGCAATTGAAACCCATGGGTATTCCCCTCTCTAAAGGAAATCAGGCCTTCTGGCTGTGCAGCTCGCGCATCGCCTTGGCGAAGTCGCCGGCAAGCACGTCCGGCAGCACGCCGAGGGCAAAATCGATGCTGGCGTCGAGCTTCTCCTGCTCGGCGCGCGGCGCGCGGCCCAGGACGAAGTTGGAGACCAGTTTGGCGTCGCCCGGGTGGCCGATGCCAAGCCGCAGGCGGTGGAAGTCGTTCTGGTTGCCGAGCTGCGCGATGATGTCGCGCAGGCCGTTGTGCCCACCATGGCCACCGCCGCGCTTGAGCTTGGCGACGCCCGGGGGCAGGTCGAGTTCGTCATGCGCCACCAGGATCGCTTCCGGCTTGATGCGGAAGAAATTGGCCAAGGCCGCCACGGACTGGCCGCTACGGTTCATGTAGGTGGTGGGGATGAGCAGACGAACGTCGTTGCCCTGATGGCTGAACTTAGCCGTCAGGCCGAAATATTTGCGGTCAGCGGTCAACGAGACGCGCTGGGCGCTGGCAATGCGTTCAACGAAAAGAGCCCCTGCGTTATGCCGGGTCTGTTCGTATTCGGGGCCGGGGTTACCCAGGCCGACGATCAACTGGATGGCGGTCACGTCAGGGGCTCTTCCTTGGAGTTGGTGGGTTACAGGGCGCGCGGCACTGTAACCCGATCAACGCCGGCGTGCGAGTGGATTACTCGGCAGCGCCTTCTGCTTCTGGAGCAACGCGTGGAGCGTGAACGTTGGCAACAGCTTTGTCATCACCGTGGGCCAGAGCTACGAACTCTACGCCTTTCGGAGCTTTCAGGTCCGACAGGTGGATGATGGTGCCGATTTCAGCGTTGGCCAGGTCGACTTCGATGAACTCAGGCAGGTCTTTGGCTTCGCAGGAAACTTCGATCTCGGCTTCTACGTGGGAGATCTCGCCGCCTTTCTTGACCGGGGCTTCTTCGTTGATGAAGTGAACCGGTACCTTGGCGGTCAGTTTCTGGCCAGCAACGACGCGAACGAAGTCGGCGTGCATGATGAAGCCTTTGGCCGGGTGGCGCTGCAGAGCCTTGACCACGACGTTTTGCTTGGCGCCGTCGACGTTCAGTTCCAGAACGTGGCTGAAGGCAGCCTCGTTTTCGAACAGCTTGGTGATTTCCTTGGCCAGGATGGTCAGGGACTGGGCGTCCTGGTTACCACCGTAGACAACGGCTGGGATGTTCGCGGAGTGACGCAGGCGGCGGCTCGCACCTTTCCCCAGGTCAGTACGCGCTTGGGCGTTCAGAGTGAATTCGGTCATTTTGTTTCTCCAAAATAGCCCCCCGAGGGCGTTTGCGACCAGCGCCAACGGGGATGGCAAAAAAGCCCCGCCCCAACAACCAGTGTTGGGGCGGGGCGCTTTTCGTCAGCGTGTGTTCCGCTTAGCGGAACATCGCACTGATCGATTCTTCGTTGCTGATGCGGCGGACCGCTTCAGCGACAACCGGTGCGATATCCAGCTGGCGGATACGGTCACAGGCTTGAGCAGCGGCGGACAGCGGAACGGTGTTGGTCACCACCAGCTCGTCCAGTACCGACTTCTCGATGTTCTCGATCGCGCGGCCCGACAGGACAGGGTGCGTGCAGTAGGCGTAAACCTTGGCAGCGCCGTGTTCTTTCAGGGCTTTGGCCGCGTGGCACAGGGTGCCGGCGGTGTCGACCATGTCGTCTACCAGGATGCAGGTGCGCCCTTCGACGTCGCCGATGATGTGCATCACCTCGGAGTGGTTAGCCTTCTCGCGGCGCTTGTCGATGATACCCAGGTCGACGCCCAGGGACTTGGCGACGGCACGTGCGCGCACGACACCACCGATGTCCGGGGAGACGATCATCAGGTTCTCGAAACGCTGGTCCTCGATATCGTCGACCAGTACGGGCGAGCCGTAGATGTTGTCGACCGGGATATCGAAGAAACCCTGGATCTGGTCAGCGTGCAGGTCGACGGTGAGTACACGGTCGATACCTACGACAGTGAGCATGTCAGCGACGACTTTGGCGCTGATGGCTACACGTGCCGAACGCGGACGGCGGTCCTGGCGGGCGTATCCGAAGTAAGGAATCACGGCGGTGATTCGGGATGCTGAGGAGCGGCGGAAGGCGTCGGCCATCACTACCAGTTCCATCAGGTTATCGTTGGTCGGGGCACAGGTCGGCTGAATAATGAAGACGTCTTTACCGCGGACATTTTCATTGATCTCAGTGCTGATCTCGCCGTCGGAGAACTTACCGACAGAGACGTCACCGAGAGGGATATGCAGCTGACGTACGACACGCCGAGCCAGATCGGGGTTGGCATTCCCCGTAAAGACCATCATCTTGGACACGCGCAGTACCTGAAGGCTGAGGGTAACCTGGATGAGTATAAGGAAAATGGCAGGGGCGGCTGGATTCGAACCAACGCATGGCAGGATCAAAACCTGCTGCCTTACCGCTTGGCGACGCCCCTGTATCTGTTGCTGCGAACGCTTATGCGCTCGACTTCTTGACCAGACTTTGCAGCTTGCGATGCAACATCGAAACGTTGCTTCCTTTCGCCACAAACCCTGTTTGGGTCGCTGAAAGAAGGGCCAGAACTTTATCAGCTTCGGCTTTGCTTGGGAAGGCCCCAAACACACAACTTCCAGTACCGGTCAGTCGAGCCTCAGTGAATTTACCCAGTGAATTCAACGCATTGCGAACTTCCGGGTAACTCTGCTCTACCACCGGTTGGCAGTCATTTCGACTGTTTCCCTCGGGAACGGGGCGCATCTTAAGGGGGAGTGAATCACGTGTCAACTGTGGATGTGAAAAAATTTCTACTGTGCTGACAGACACTTGCGGCACCAGCACGACATACCACGGCTCTTCCGGGTCGACCGGGGTCAGTTGTTCACCCACGCCCTGGGCGAACGCCGCGTGGCCGCGCACGAATACCGGTACGTCGGCGCCCAGGCTCAGGCCCAGTGCTGCCAGGCGGTCTTCGTCCCAGTCCAGTTGCCACAGGTGGGCGAGGGCCAACAGGGTAGTGGCGGCATCCGAGCTGCCACCGCCGATGCCGCCGCCCATGGGCAGCACCTTGCTCAGCCAGATGTCGGCGCCCATCGTCGTGCCGGATTGTTCCTGCAGCTTGCGCGCGGCACGCACGATCAGGTTGCTGTCGTGCGGCACCGCCTCGATCTCGGTATGCAGGCGGATCACGCCGTCATCACGCACGGCAAAGCTGAGTTCGTCGCCGTGATCGAGAAACTGGAACACGGTTTCCAGCTCGTGATAGCCGTCCGCGCGGCGGCCGATGATGTGCAGCCACAGGTTGAGCTTGGCCGGGGCGGGCAGGGTAAGGGTTTGCATGTATCAGTGCCCCAGCTGGCGCGGCTGCCAGTCCTTGACCACCAGGGTCACGTCGAGGTTTTTGCCGTGCAGCTTCAGGCGCTCGGGCAGCCAGTAGCCGTTCTGCTCGGTGTAGCTCAGGTACTGCACCTGCCAGCCATCCTGGTCGAGGCTGGCCAGCCGGCTGTCGCCGTCCAGGGTCAGCTTGCTCTTGCTGTCGGGGGCGGGCAGGCCGCGTACCCACCAGACCAGGTGCGAGACCGGCAACTGCCAGCCCAGTTGTTCTTCCAGCAGCGCTTCGGGGCTGGGTGCCTCGTAGCGGCCCTGGTTGGCCACTTCCAGTACCACGCCGCCGGGGCGGCCGGTCAGGCGTGCGGCGCCACGGCCCAGCGGGCCGGCCAGGCGAATGTCGTAGTAGTCCTGGCGTTGCAGCCAGAACAGCGTGCCGCTGCCCGACTCGCGCGGGGCACGGATGCCGACCTTGCCGTTGATCTGCCAGCCATCGAGGCTGCTCAGCTGCTCTTTATGGGCGCGCCACTGCTGCGGGTCGCCGTGGCCCTGCAGGGCCTCGCGGCTACCGAAGCCGGCACAGCCGGCCAGCAGGGCGATCAGGGTGAAGGTAATGCAATGGCGCAGGAACATGGCGTTAGAGAGTCTCGGATCCGGTCAGGCGCAGAATGGTCTTGCGCAGGATGGGGCTGTCGGCCTGGGCTTCGAAGCCCTTGGCCCAGACCTGGCGGGCTTCGCGGCGCTTGCCGTTGGCCCATAGCACTTCGCCCAGGTGGGCGGCCACTTCGTGGTCGGGGAAGCTGGCAAAGGCCTTGCGCAGGTAGGTTTCAGCCTCGTCGAGGTTGCCCAGGCGGTAATTGACCCAGCCCAGGCTGTCGAGTACCGCCGGGTCGTCCGGGGTCAGCTGATGGGCTTTGTCGATCAGCGCCTTGGCTTCGCTGTAGCGGGTGGTGCGGTCGGCCAGGGTGTAGCCGAGGGCGTTCAGGGCCATGGCGTTTTCCGGTTCGCGGGCGATGATGGCGCGCAGGTCTTTTTCCATCTGCGGCAGGTCGTCACGCTTTTCCGCCAGCATGGCGCGGGTGTAAAGCAGGTTGAGGTCGTCCGGGTAGCGCTGGATGGCTTGCTGCAGCACCTGGCTGGCCTGGGCGTCCTTGTTGTTGTTGCTGTAGCTTTCCGATTCGATCAGGAACAGCTGGATGGTGTAGTCCGGCTGGGCTTCGCGGGCATCGGCGAGCAGGCGTGAGGCTTCGGTACCACGGCCGTTGGCGATCAGGATGTCAGCCTGGCGCAGTTGCGCCGGCAGGTAGTCGGGGCCCGGGCCGACCAGGGCGTATTCACGCAGGGCGCCTGCAGGGTCGTGGCGCTCCTCGCGGATGCGGCCCAGGTTCAGGTGCGCGGCGTCGACGTTGCTGTCGCGTTCGATCAGCTCCTGCAGGTAGCCCTCGGCTTCATCCCAGTCCTTGTTCTCCAGGCACACCAGGGCCAGCGAATAGCGCAGCTCGTCGTCCTCGGGGTATTGCTGGACCAGGCTGAGGAACTCGCCCTTGGCATCGGCGATGCGGTCCTGTTCGACCAGGGTGCGGGCGTAGGTCAGGCGCAGGCGCTTGTCGTCCGGGTTGTCGCGAATCGCCCCGCGCAGCAGTGGCAGGGCCTCCGGGCCGCGATCCAGGGCTTGCAGCAGGCGCGCGCGCAGCAGGATCGGGGCGATTTCGCCGTTTTGCGGCGGGTGCGACTCGAGCAGTTCCAAGGCTTCTTCGGCCTTGCCGTCCTGGTTCAGCAGCAGGGCCTTGCCGAACACCAGTTGACCGTTGTCCGGGTACTTCACCAGCAGGCGTTCGAAGCTTTGCAGCAGGCCGTCGCGGGTGCTCTGGTCGGTTTCGGCGGCGGACAGGGCGAGGAAATCGAAATGGGTGTCGCCCTGGCCCTGCAGGACCTTTTCCATGTACGTCATGGAGTCGTCATAGCGGCCGGCGCGGGCAAGCTGGATGGCGGCGGCGCGCTGGGCATCGAGGTTCTGCGGGTCGTTGCGGGCCCAGACCAGGGCGTTGTCCAGTGCCGGTTCATCGGCGCCGAGGTATTCGGCAATGCGGTAGGCGCGCTCGGAAACCCCGGGGTCCTGGGTTTTCGCGGCCTGGTCGGTGTAGTTGGCCAGGGCGATGTCGAAGCGGTTGCGCTGGCCGGCCAGTTCTGCCACCAGCAGGCTATAGAGCGTGTCCTGCTTGAACGAGCCATACACCACGGGCTTTTCCGCCTCGCTCTTGCCGGCCTCGGCGACGGGGGGCTCGGCCTTTTGCGGGGCCAGGCTCTGGCAGCCCTGGAGCAGGGCGAAGGCAAGCAGCAATGCGTATGGTTTGTTCATAGAAGGCTTTAAGAGGACTCACCGGCGGTCGGAGCATGATGACACAAGCGCGGGGGCAAACCCACCTGCGAAGGTCGTGGTTTACAGGCTGGGTGGTGCAGAGTGGGACAGCGGGGTGGGGGAGAGGTTCGAAGGGGCTTCTGACACAATGACCCAGCCCCTGCCTGCACCGACAATTTTGTCGAGATCACAGGTCAGGATAGATCCGCTCGTATAGTGCCACGTCGCTGGGGCAGTCAATTTCTCCCCAGGGAGCGTGCGTCGCCACGCCGGCGACTGGAAAACCTTCGCTGACTAGTGCCCCTAATAGCGATGTCATGTCAGTCTGGTCGCGTGCCTGAGGCGTGAGCCCTTGCAATTGCCTTTTCAACGCCTGCCAACCCGCTGGCGTGACTTTGAACAAGCCTATGTACTGGCCCTGAATGACCTCAAGACTGGTAGCGGTCTGTCCAATAGCGCTCACCAATCCATCGACTAAGCGGAAGTTCTCCAGGTCTGGTAGCGGATCGTTGAAGCGTTGCTGCCAGAGACGCACTGCAGCGGGATCGTAGCCCAGGACAATATCGGCTGGATGGTTAATTAGCTCGGATACTAGGGTGCTGTCGTAGAAGATGTCACCGTAGCTAACAAGGCAAGGCTCTGCGCTCAACCAACCGCTGGCGCAATTTAGAGAGCTGAAAATACCGGAGCTGTGCCAGCGGTGGTTGTGAAACAAAGTGTCGGCGAATGGTGCAAGCATTTCGCTTCGATAGCCTGCAACGATGCCAACCTCGCTGACATCGCATCGACGGAGCGTTTCAATCGCGCGCTGTAGCAGTGGCACACCATTAAAGGGTACCAAGGCCTTGGGGCGTTCATCGGTCAGGGCTTGTAAGCGACTCCCGCGACCTGCAGCAAGAATAATGGCTTTCATGAAAAAGCTCCAAAGGCATGTCGCACGCGTTGAATATCCAATGGATCGGCAGGTAGTTCTCGCTCGGGGTGCCACATGATCCCGGTATGCCGACGGTGGTCGTCATACACAGCCTCGATCACGCCGTCGTCGGCCAGGGCTAGTACGCGGTAGCCGTCGGGCGCCTCCCGAAAGCCGTATTCATGATAGGAATTCACTCGCCGCCGTTGTTCTTGCATGTTGATCATGTGTTCGCCTACATGGCCGGCCAAGCGTTCCAAAGTGCCGCCAGCTCGCGTCAACATTACCTGCATGCCGCGGCATACACCGAGCACCGGAAGCCGTAGATTTTCCGCAAGATCAAGCAAGACCCTCTCAGTGGCGTCGCGTGTGTCGGCTGTCCCACTCAGGGCCTGGCAGCTCCCTCCACCAGTAAGCAAGAGGCCCTGAGGGCGCAATGATTGGACTAGCGCCATGCTGACTCTCGGATCGTTTGGAAGGTACAGCGGGGTCAGCCCACATTGGTCTAAGAATTCAACCCAGCGTTGGTCGAGCGCGTCCCGCCATTCCTGGCGTTCGGCGTTGAACTGCCTGAGCATGGTCATCCCAACCAAAATCATGCCAGCACCTGTATACGCCGCTCGGCGCAGTCGAGCAGCAGGCTTGTCGCCGCCAATAGGGTTTTGAATCGAGTATCGCCCACGCCGATAGCTGCGGGAATGGCAAACTCTCGGGCTCGGATCGACATATGCGAGTTCTCGCCTCCGTAGGCGGTGATGAAACCAGCAATGCGGTGGGTAAAAATCCAATCAAAACCCGGATCAGCGTTTTCGATTAAGACAATGCAATCCTCAATGTCCGGTGCCAATTGCCCAGGAAGCACTAGGGCCACCCGCGCGTGAGTGGCACGTCGAGTGATGAAGTTGGGATTGCACCAGTGCACTCGATGGCCGAATAGATCTTGCGGCTGACAGATGATGCTTGGCGTACGGACTAACTGCGTTTCATGCCAGCGGCTGCGGTTGTGGGCAATCGCTTGATGCAAACGTTTGCGATCGATGTCGGCGTAAACGCTGGTAAATTCGGTGATTTGCGCAAAGCTGAGTTGGTCGCGGTACAAAACCATGTACCTCACCCCAATCGCATAGTGAGCGCAAAACATCCGAAACAAACGCTGCATAGAGGTATTTGAGCTTCTCGCGCGATGCAATAGCGGCCTGAGCAAATTGCAGGAACTGCTCGGCGGAAACGTTAAGACCGCACTGGTCAAAAGCTTGCTGAATGGCGTTGACCTGGGCCCGAGATACAGTTAGCCCGTTCATAGATTTTTGGGGCCGCTGTAATGGGCGCTGCCAGTCAAAATAACGCTCCGGAGTCTCGTCGTAGCGTGACACACGTATATCGTAGGTACCCGGCCGGACATGACCGTGCAGCTTTAGGAAATCGTCCTTATGCAACGTCTGGAAATCGCTGGCCATCTCGCGACCGATACTATTGACCCCTCCGGTCACATGATCGATGAAACCGGCAGATACTACCCCCGCTGTTTCCAGCGATTTAATTATTGCGGTACCTATGAACGCTGCACGGGCAGCGCCAGCGAATATTTCAGCGACCACGTTGGCCGCCGATAGGCCATTCCTCATACGTTGCAAGGACTCGCGCCGAGGTTCCCCCGCCATTAAACTCTGCACCTTGTCAGTAATACTCGGTAGGCGTGTCAGGTCGGAGAAGAACGGGCCGCTGGGGGAGATAATGTGCTCGGTCAACTGGCGTAGCTCGTTCAAGTAGCATTCGTGCTGCTCGGTACTAAGAGTCCGGAGCGCCGGCAGCGCGGCAGCGGCACCGGGGCTAGTAAGCTCTGGCGTGAAGCAAGTAGGAATGATCGCGAACTCGATCTTGTCATGCAGATGAGGATGCATGGCCAAATAGTCGCCGCACTGTTCGACTACGCGCTCGGCAACATCTTGAGGTACCGAGGCAGGGATGAATGACTCGATGCTGTGGGCAATGCAGATGTAAGGAGAGCCACCCACCTGGTACATCAGCGGTTTGCGCCGCAGATCCCGGTAGCCGTATCGGAACCTGGCAGAGGCCCAATTAAGGTCAGTGATCAGCTCCTTATATAGCGAGTAGGCTAGCGCCCGCGGCTTGGTACCGATCATTTCCGCCGGGTTCCAGTCCGGCATAAGGCCAAGGAAGGCGGTCGACGCAGGACGCGGATGGCGTTGCTTGCAGATCAGCTCTTCGAGCTGAGAGGCCTCGTGCTCCAAAACTTTGCGTAGTTGGGCGTCGGCAAGTGCGCTGGCATTACGGGGCCCATCCGCGGTCATGGGACGTACTTGGAATAGCAGAGGGCCATCGACAGTGATCGCGAACTCTATGTCCAAGGCATCGTGCCCGGTTAGAACTTGTACCTCTTCGAGCAACGAAAACAGCCCTGGTAATTCCGCAGGCTCGCTTGCCGCCTCGCTGCCAAGGGAGACGAAAGCGTGCACAGTCTCGTTGCCGGCAGTGACACCGTCGGTGCTGGCACCTAGTACATAGTCAACTACGTAATATGGCAAACCCGTCTCTGGATCACGGGTCATCGCCACTCCGCTGGCCATTACACCTCTCGCCATCTGCTGCACCAGCACCTCATCGCGCTCGCGAGCTAGGCCGTAGGATGCGATCACCGTCTTGATGGCTTCGCCGAGTGCCTGGCCGCCACATACATCTAGAATTGACGCGTACGTCCCTGCACCGGAATGGCCGTCGCGGTCTTCGGCTAGACAGCTGGATCTTACAATCAGCGGCTCATCGCCAAAGAACGCCTGACAGTGCGCGATCACTGCCTGCCAGTCCTCCCGCCACTGTGCCACGGTGAATCGATGAAGGGGCAACACTTGCCCGGTGCTCAGAAGTGGTGCCAGTTGCTGCAGGGTATCGGCCTTGCCGGAAAAAGTGAACACGGGAGAAGGATTTACCGAGTGCATATGTCTTCCCTAATCAGTCCAATCAGTCCTTCGCAGGGGGCTGTCAGTTTGTGTCAGGTTTAAGCCAACTCGGCGCCGGTATAAGTCGCGAGTTCAAGGCCGTAAAGTGAGGACAGCTCGCGCAGGAAGCGATTGCCCTTTTTCGCCGCAGCGTAGGGGCAGTCGTCCTCAACGATGACGTGGCCAATTGTGCCGATGTTGCCGCTATAGACGTTTACCGCCTGGCCAGGCGCAACGTGGGCGGTGCAAAACCGGATGTTGTACTTGTCCAGTAATGGCTGTAGGGAGTCGGGGGCGTAGTCGTTGGCGATATGACCGCCATTGCGGGAGGCGACAGTTACGACGCTACCTGCGCGCTGAAGCACTGAGTCGTCAATTAGAATGGGCTCGCCTAGGTGCAGACGGACTAGCAGTTCGAACGGGTCGATGCCGGTCAGCATCCGGTACATCTGCGGCGCTACGCTACCCATCATGCGTGCGTTGATCTCCACTAGACAGGGCCCTTTGGCATCGCGCAACAGTTCAACATGATAAAGGCCAACATCCAGCCCCAGAGCGCTGAACACTGCCTGCACATATGCTTTGGTCTCGTCGCGCTGTGCTGCGTCAAGGCCTGACGGCATGGTCGCGGTCATTTCTAATATTTCGCTATGGTCGGCGCGGAAACGGATGGTGGTCGCAAAGCAGGAGACCTTGGCGTCTTGGACGATGACTTCCGCTGAATGCAATGTACCGTCGATGTATTGCTCGACCAGATAGTCGCTGCTTATCAAGTGGTCGATCATAGGATCAGCACCCTTGCGACTCTGGCGCAGCTCGGCGAGAAAGGCGTCAAAGTCGGCCTGGCTATGGCAAATGGCGGAAAACTGCTTGGCGAATCCGCGGGTCGGCTTGACAACGAATGGCAGCGACAAACTCGGAGCGACCCCGTTGATCAGTTGCTCTTCGCTCAGTACTTCAAAATCAGGAGAGCGTAGTCCGTGTGCCCGCAGCGTCTCGCGCAATCGACTCTTGTATACCGCCCCGCACAGAGCTTCGTACCTCGGGTAGAGGGTGCCGATACGCTGGGCCTCACGCGCCACCGGTACTATGGCTGCTTCTGAGGTAGAGATGAGGGCGTCAATAGGACGCTCTGCGTGCAGGTTGGCCAACAACTGGCTGAGTTCGCCGTCTTCCAGATTATCGATACGCAAATAAGTATCCACATATCGCAGGTAAGGCTCGAGACGGGAGGTGTCGTCCTTGATCGAGATCGTCAGGAACGAGGCGTCGCGCTGATGAATGAAGGTGACATGGCAGCCAAGCCGTTTGGCTGCCTCAAAAGCCAGCAGGCCGCTTACGGTGCTGTCGACGAAAACCACGTGTTTCATTGGAACCTCGGATTACCAGGGATGAAAGTAAATGGTGCTGAGCCCGAACAGCATTGCGAAGCAAGCGACCGTCGAAAGTGCGCCATACTTGGGAATTCTCAAGCTGGTGACCTGGAGGATGCCGACCAGGGCCACCAGGCCGACGATCACACCGGCACCGTAATGCCCGGCCGATAGCCCCATCAGCGCCAGCGCAAAGACAAATCCTGAATATGTGGTGGGTAGTCCCTGATATCCCCCGTCAGCCGATGTGCTGGGCATGCCAAACAGCGATAACCGCAAAATGGCCGTGAAAACCAGAGTTGCTGCGGCCAGCGTGGCCGAAAGAGACTGGTCGAGGATTAGGATGACAAGGGCTGGCGTGATGCTGAAATTGAGCAAGTCGGCAAAACTGTCTAGATGCTTGCCGAAGGCCCGTTGCGCGTTGTTCGCCGCCAGGTAGCGTCGGGCTATGTGGCCGTCAAGGAAATCGAGCATCGCGGCCAGGCAAATCACCGTTGCCGCCAGAACGAACCGTCCTTGCAACGCAAAATAAACAGTACCGAAGGCCAAGCCGATATTGAACATTGTTAATATGTTCGCCAAATCCAAAAGGCGGACGAACGGAAATACACGCGCCAATGTGGGCATATTGTTCTCCTTGAAGAAGCTATTTAGACAGGCTGTTTTCCCTTGATCGCAACTGTCTTTCGAAGGGCGTTGGTTGCGACGAAATAGAAAGCAACGAAGATAACGCTCGTGCTGAACAGGCCTGCATACTTAACCAGAATTGAACCGACGAAGATGGTAATTATCATGCCTAAGTACACCCCGGCATACTGGACAGATGCCATCAACGGCATGGCACTGGTAGGTGTGCTCCTGACAAGATCGGCTTGCAACTTGAAAAATGTCAATTCGAAAAAGAATATGTATAAAAAATACGCGATGTAACTGGACTGAATATCATGGCCGAACGCTGCGAGCATCATGAACAGGCCGCTGACTACAGCCATCGGCATAGGTAGCGGTCGCAAATTACACTTGTCCAAACGATAGAACAGTACTGCGCCCACCAAAGCTGCCACACTATTGACGGCCTGC
Source organism: Pseudomonas sp. B5(2017) (assembly GCF_002112825.1). NCBI lineage: Bacteria > Pseudomonadati > Pseudomonadota > Gammaproteobacteria > Pseudomonadales > Pseudomonadaceae > Pseudomonas > Pseudomonas sp. B5(2017). Next base: position 150,796 of record NZ_NEIR01000012.1, on the reverse strand, counting down.
AACAAGCCGACATACACCTCTCCCAAGCCCAGCACATGTGCCGGTAACAGCACCCTGGACACATTGAAGAAACCCTGAAAAAGGCTGACGAAGACGATGAACTGATAGAGGCTGAGGCGTAGCGCGGGATACTCCTGCAAAAGCGAACCAAGGGCAGTCAATAGTCTTGGTGCGACCTGCACGGTGATCGGAGGCTTTGTTGGCGCAGGTAGTAGATAGCCCGCCAAAGCCGCGATGGAAAAAAGACTGACAGTAATGAGCAGGGCTAACCCAGGCGTCATGTTGGCTTTGAACAGTACCAGACTGATGCCTGCCAGGCCGCCGGCAATGAATTGTGCGGTGAGTGTCAGAGGCACTGAGCTGGCGATTTGCGCACTCGGGAAATAACACTTGATGGCAACAATACGTCCTACCCGTTGCAGCGCATCCAGGGCGCCAATGACTACCGCGCCTAACACGGCGACTTCCACATGATGTGGCAGGATCTTGTAGGTGACCGCCGCGCAGCCCAGCGACAGCAAGTTGGCACTCCACAGCAAGGTGCGTGGCGCTAGATAGTCAGCCAGGCGGTAGATAGGAGCGACAAGAATTACCGGTAGAACCATTGGCGCAAACAGCACCACTTGGGAAAGTATTAGGCTGGCAGTATTAGCATAAATATAGTAGGAAAGATAAATATAACTCAGCGTAGAGGCCGAAATGGCACACAAGTTAACGCCCCAAAGGAGCACTGAGTGCCTACGAGATGCAGCAAATTCTTCCATTGCTCGCGCCTATTATATAGCTTCCTGCCATGCATGAAGCATACCCTGCATAGAAAATCGTTTTGAGATAGGTTAAACAAGAATTAAAAAAATGCTTGTTTTGGGTGCGTCACCAAGTAAGTGTGCATCATTGCAGTCCGTCAACATCTTTACTAACCCTCACCAACATAGCTTCTAATCATCAGCAAAATTAGTAGATAGAAATAAACCGACTGACTGATAAAGCCATGCTATCCCACTCGTATCGCTGTCTCGGTGAGGAATATCGATGTGGCGGCGTCAAGACTAGGTGCGGAAGGAGGGTAGGGCAACAGCTGGGCATGTATTTGGGAAATGGACTACAAGACTGTGGATAAGTCTTATGGACATATGTCAAAAGTCTTCTCGACCCGGTCGGCGTAGTTGGCTAGGGCGATGTCGAGCCGATGGCTCTGGCTTTTGCTGTGACTGTTGCTTCTAAGCGCGCGGTAGATCAGGTGCTGCAGATTGTGACTTCAGGAGGCCGAGCGTAGGGCTTGCTCCCGGGAGGACTGCGCTGCAGGCCTCATCCTGGGGCCCAGCGCTTGACGGGCATCCATGCCCGTCACCTCTATGCGCAAGGCCTGCGTTCGGCCTCCTGAGGTCGCGAAGATCAAGATCAGGATCAAAAGCCAGATCAAAAGCCGGCAAGACCTGAAAACACCGCTAGATCAGGCTACGAAAAGGCGATAGCCGCACGACTATCAGCGCAATAGCGAACGGTGGTTGTCCAAAAACCTGCGAAAGAGGACAATTATCGGCTTCCCGTCACAACCAGCGACCTTGCATGGCCTTTCTTGCACTTGGTATCAACCATAAGACTGCCTCGGTAGACGTACGCGAGCGCGTGGCGTTTACCCCAGAGCAGCTGGTAGACGCCCTGCAGCAGCTCTGCCGGCTGACATCCAGCCGCGAAGCGGCGATTCTGTCGACCTGCAACCGTAGCGAGCTCTATATCGAGCAGGACCACCTGTCCGCCGATGTGGTGCTGCAATGGCTCGCCGACTACCACCGCCTCAGCCTGGACGAGCTGCGCGCCAGCGCCTACGTGCACGAAGAGCACGAGGCGGTGAAGCACATGATGCGGGTGGCCTCCGGCCTGGACTCGTTGGTGCTCGGCGAGCCGCAGATCCTCGGCCAGATGAAGTCCGCCTACGCCGTGGCGCGTGAGGCTGGCACCGTCGGCCCATTGCTCGGGCGCCTGTTCCAGGCCACTTTCAGCGCCGCCAAGCAGGTGCGCACCGACACCGCCATCGGCGAAAACCCGGTGTCGGTGGCGTTTGCCGCGGTCAGCCTGGCCAAGCAGATCTTCAGCGACCTGGGCCGCAGCCAGGCCCTGCTGATCGGCGCCGGCGAAACCATCACCCTGGTCGCCCGCCACCTGCATGAGCAGGGCGTGCGCCGCATCGTCGTGGCCAACCGTACCCTTGAGCGGGCCAGCATCCTGGCCGAGCAGTTCGGTGCGCACGCCGTTCTGCTGGCCGACATCCCCCAGGAACTGGCCAACAGCGACATCGTCATCAGCTCCACCGCCAGCCAGTTGCCGATCCTCGGCAAGGGCGCGGTCGAGAGCGCGCTGAAACAGCGCCGGCACAAGCCGATTTTCATGGTCGACATTGCTGTACCGCGCGATATCGAAACCGAAGTCGGCGAACTCGACGACGTCTACCTGTACACTGTCGATGACCTGCACGACGTGGTGGCGGAAAACCTCAAGAGTCGCCAGGGCGCGGCCCAGGCCGCCGAAGAGCTGGTGTCGGTGGGGGCCGAAGACTTCATGCTGCGCCTGCGCGAGCTGGCCGCGGTGGATGTGCTCAAGGCCTATCGCCAGCAAAGCGAGCGCCTGCGCGATGAAGAACTGCAAAAGGCCCAGCGACTGCTGGCCAACGGCGGCAACCCCGAAGAGGTACTGGCCCAACTGGCCCGGGGGCTGACCAACAAACTCCTGCACGCGCCCAGCGTGCAATTGAAAAGGCTCTCGGCCGAGGGCCGCCTCGATGCGCTGGCCATGGCCCAGGAACTCTTTGCCCTCAACGAGGGCTCGACGGACAAATCCCCGCAATGAAAGCGTCGCTGCTGAACAAACTGGAAATCCTCCAGGACCGCTTCGAAGAACTCACCGCACTGCTCGGTGATGCCGAGGTCATTTCCGACCAGACGCGCTTTCGCGCCTATTCCCGTGAATACGCCGAAGTCGAGCCGGTCTACGCTGCTTATAAAGAGTGGCGCAAAGTCCAGGACGACCTCGAAGGTGCCCAGGCGCTGCTCAAGGACAGTGACCCGGACCTGCGCGAAATGGCCGTGGAAGAAGTGCGTGAAGCCAAGGAACAACTGCTGACGCTGGAGTCGCAGCTGCAACGCATGCTGTTGCCCAAGGACCCCAACGACGGCCGCAACGTGTTCCTCGAAATCCGTGCCGGCACCGGTGGCGACGAGGCGGCGATCTTCTCCGGCGACCTGTTCCGCATGTATTCGCGCTACGCCGAAAAGCGTGGCTGGCGCCTGGAAATCCTCTCCGAGAACGAAGGCGAGCACGGCGGCTACAAGGAAATCATCGCCCGCGTCGAGGGTGAGAGCGTGTACGGCAAGCTCAAGTTCGAGTCCGGCGCACACCGCGTACAGCGCGTGCCCGAAACAGAATCCCAGGGCCGTATCCACACCTCCGCGTGCACCGTGGCGGTACTGCCCGAGCCGGACGAACAGGCGGCCATCGAGATCAACCCGGCCGACCTGCGCGTGGACACCTACCGCGCATCCGGTGCCGGTGGCCAGCACGTCAACAAGACCGACTCGGCGATCCGGATCACCCACTTGCCCACCGGTATCGTGGTCGAGTGCCAGGAAGAGCGCTCGCAGCACAAGAACCGTGCTCGCGCCATGTCCTGGCTGTCGGCCAAGCTCAACGACATGCAGACCAGCGCCGCGCAGAACGCCATCGCCACCGAGCGCAAGCTGCTGGTCGGCTCGGGTGACCGTTCGGAGCGCATCCGTACGTACAATTATCCACAGGGCCGGGTGACCGACCACCGCATCAACCTGACCCTGTACTCGCTGGACGACATCCTCGCCGGCGGCGTGGAGGCGGTGATCGAACCGCTGCTGGCCGAATACCAGGCCGATCAACTGGCTGCCCTGGGGGACTGATGACCATCATCGCCAGCCTGCTGCGCAACGCGCAGTTGCCAGAATCGCCCACCGAGCGGCTGGATGCCGAGCTGCTGTTGGCCGCGGCCATCGGCAAGTCGCGCAGCTACCTGCACACCTGGCCCGAGCGAATCGTCAGCAGCGAAGATGCCGAGACCTATGCCGGCTACCTGCAGCGCCGCCGTGGCGGCGAACCGGTCGCCTACATTCTCGGGCTGCAGGGCTTCTGGAAGATCGACCTGGAGGTAGCGCCGCATACCCTGATCCCGCGGCCGGATACCGAGCTGCTGGTCGAAGCCGCGCTTCAACTGCAACCCGCCACGCCGGCCAAGGTCCTTGACCTGGGCACCGGCACCGGCGCGATTGCCCTGGCCCTGGCCAGCGATCGCCCGGCCTGGCAGGTAACTGCAGTGGACCGGGTGGAGGAGGCCGCCGCCCTGGCCGAGCGCAATCGCCAGCGCCTGGGCCTGGCGAACGCCCAGGTACGGCTCAGCCACTGGTTCGACAGCCTGGCCGGCGAGCGTTTCGACCTGATTGTCAGCAACCCGCCCTACATCGCCGCCGCAGACCCGCACCTGGTCGCCGGTGATGTACGCTTCGAACCCAGCAGCGCGCTGGTGGCCGGCGATGATGGCCTGGACGACTTGCGCGTGATCGCTGCCCAGGCCCCCGCGCACCTGGTGCCGGGTGGCTGGTTGCTGCTGGAACACGGCTACGATCAGGCAGTGGCGGTGCGCGCCTTGCTGGCTGAACAAGGCTTCATCGAGGTCGCCAGCCGCACGGACCTGGGCGGCCATGAACGCATTACCCTGGGGCGCCTGCCATGCTGAGTGATCAGGAACTGCTGCGTTACAGCCGGCAGGTATTGCTGGCCCAGATCGACATCGACGGCCAGTTGCGGCTCAAGCAGAGCAAGGCGCTGATCGTCGGGCTCGGTGGCCTTGGCTCGCCAGTCGCCTTGTACCTGGCCGCTGCCGGGGTGGGTGAGCTGCACCTGGCCGACTTCGACACCGTCGACCTGACCAACCTGCAACGCCAGGTGATCCACGACAGTGCGAGCGTCGGCATGAGCAAGGTCGATTCGGCCTTGCAGCGCTTGCAGGCGATCAACCCGGAAATCAGCCTGGTTGCCCATCGCCAGGCTCTGGACGAGGACTCGCTGGCGGCAGCGGTGGCAGCAGTGGACCTGGTGCTGGACTGCTCTGACAATTTCGGTACCCGCGAGGCGGTCAACGTCGCCTGTGTCGCGGCTGGCAAGCCGCTGGTCAGCGGTGCGGCGATCCGCCTGGAAGGGCAGTTGTCGGTATTCGACCCACGGCGTGACTACAGCCCTTGCTACCACTGCCTGTACGGCCATGGTAGCGAAGCCGAACTGACCTGCAGCGAAGCCGGTGTGATCGGCCCGCTGGTGGGCCTGGTGGGCAGCCTGCAGGCGCTGGAGGCGATGAAGCTGCTGGCCGGGTTCGGCGAGCCGCTGGTCGGCCGCCTGCTGCTGATCGATGCTCTCGGCACTCGTATCCGCGAGCTACGGGTCAAGCGCGACCCGGCCTGTGCGGTCTGCGGCAAGCGCGATGGCTGAGCGCTCGGCGCCGGTCGGCGTGATGGATTCCGGAGTCGGCGGCTTGTCGGTGCTCGCAGAGATCCAGCGCCTGCTGCCCAACGAGACGCTGCTGTACGTGGCCGATTGCGGGCACATACCCTACGGCGAGAAGTCGCCCGACTATATCCGTGAGCGTCTCCGACGCATTGCTGCGTTCTTCCATGAACAGGGTGCCAAGGCCATGGTACTGGCCTGCAATACCGCCACGGTGGCGGCGGTGGCCGACCTGCGCGAGTTGTACCCGACCTGGCCGCTGGTGGGCATGGAGCCGGCAGTGAAGCCTGCTGCCGCCGCCACGCGCTCGGGCGTGGTCGGTGTGCTGGCCACCACCGGTACCCTGCAGAGCGCCAAGTTCGCCGCCTTGCTCGACCGCTTTGCCAATGACGTGCAGGTCATCACCCAACCTTGCCCGGGGCTGGTCGAGCTGATCGAGACCGGCGACCTGGCCAGCCCGGCGCTGCGCCAGCTGCTGCAAGGTTATGTGCAGCCGTTGCTGGCCGCTGGCTGCGACACGTTGATCCTCGGCTGCACCCATTACCCCTTCCTGCGCCCGTTGCTGGCCGGCATGGTGCCAGCCGACGTGGCCATCATCGACACCGGTGCCGCAGTGGCGCGCCAACTGAAGCGGCTGCTGGGCGCGGATGACCTGCTGGCCGATGGGCCAGCCCGGGATACCCGCTTCTGGACCAGTGCCGATCCGCAATCACTCAGACAAATCCTACCTTTGCTGTGGCATAAGTCCGACAGTGTGCAAAGCTTTTCATTGTGAAAAAAATGTGAAAAGAAGCTGAACTATCGTACCACTGCCGTTTTCTATCGCTTTGCCTGACATGAGGCGGATACCAATAACAGCAAAGAAGGATGTTGCTCATGAAGAAGCTGCTTGGCTTGGCGGCGGCTGCCGTCTTCACCCTGGGGCACTCACTGGCGGCGCAGGCTGCCGACGTTTCGTTTTCGGTGGGGCAGACCGGTGACTCGACCATGGTCTATCGGTTGGGGCTGCAATCGAATTGGGACGCGAGCTGGTGGCAGACCAGCGTCGGGCGCCTGACGGGGTACTGGGATGGGGCCTACACCTATTGGGATGGTGACGAGACCGCGAGCAACCATAGCCTGTCGTTCGCGCCGGTGTTCGTCTACGAGTTTGCCGGGGAGTCGGTGAAGCCTTATATAGAGGCGGGGATTGGCGTGGCGGCATTCTCCAGCACCGAGCTGGAAGACAACGAGCTGGGCTCGGCATTCCAGTTCGAGGACCGTATCGGCTTTGGATTGCGCTTTGCCGGTGGGCATGAGATTGGCGTGCGGGCGATTCACTATTCCAACGCAGGCATCAAGCAGCCCAACGATGGGGTGGAGAGCTATAGCCTGCATTACCGCATGGCGCTCTGAGCTCTCCTGTGCCGGCCTCTTCGCGGGTGAACCCGCTCCCACAGCACCCCCTATATCTTGAGTGCAGTGGTGTACCTGTGGGAGCGGGTTTACCCGCGAAGAAGGCAGTGCCGATGCCAGGCTCTAGCGCGTCAACGGCCACAGGCTATTGAGATCCAAAGCCTCCAGCACAAGCTCGGGCTCCCTCTGCGGCCACCGCCGCAGCAGTTCTTCTGCCGCATTCTGCGGCGTCCACGCCTCCGGTATCGCCTGCGCCGGTGTCACAGGTGTCTTCAACGACTGCGGCCCCACCACGGTCAGCTCAACCCCCTGCGCCTTCAACGCCTGACGCTGCTCGCGCATCCACTGCGGCATGTTGTTCCAGCCCGCAGGCGCCTGCGTCGGTGCATGCAGCTGCAGCGCCGAATAACGGTTGAACACCGCCATCACCTGGGGTGAGTCACCCTTCGCCAGCAAAGGCAGCGCTTTGGCCAGGCAATGCTCGCCGGCCAACTGGTTGTCAGTGACGATCGCCTCGAACAACTCGCTGTCCGCCACATCGTCCGCCAGGTAATCACTGGTACCGGCATTGATGATCAAACCGTCCAGCGCGCACCAGGCATGGCATATCTGCTGGCTGGCCTGGGCCGCCTGGTGTTCTTCGTGCAACTGCCACGGCAAGCGCAACAGCTGGCTGCCATAGCGTGCAGCCAAGGCATCCAGTGCCTCGCCATGCCTGCCGCTTGCAGCTACCCGGTGTCCTTGCTCGAGTAACCCCTCCACTAACGCCAGGCCTAGTCCATTGCCTGCTCCCGTCACCCAGATACTGCGTGCGTTGTTCAAGATGCTGCCCTCTGATCCTGCCGGCGCGGGAGGTTCTTGAATGCCTCCAGTGCGCGCTGACGACTGCTGTCGAGATCGACAATTGGACTGTGATAGGAATATCTAGCAAAAAGATCGGCCGACTTCACGGGGAAATGAATGGCTTTTTCATCCAGCCCCTGCAATTCCGGCAGCCAGTGCCGAATGAAACGCCCCTGCGGGTCGAAACGCTGCGACTGTGAAACCGGGTTGAAGATGCGGAAATAGGGCACTGCGTCGGTGCCAGTGGACGCGCTCCACTGCCAGCCACCGTTGTTGGCGGCCAGGTCGCCGTCTATCAGGTGGCGCATGAAATGCCGCTCGCCCTTGCGCCAGTCGATCAACAGGTTCTTGCTGAGGAACATGGCCACGATCATGCGCAGGCGGTTGTGCATCCACCCGGTATCCAGCAGTTGGCGCATGGCGGCGTCGATGATCGGGAAGCCGGTCCGGCCCTGTTCCCAGGCTTCGAGGTCGGCCGGTGCATCGCGCCAGGGCAGGGCTTCGGTCTGGGCGCGGAAGGCGCGGTGACGCGAGACCTGTGGATAACCGGTCAGGATGTGTTTGTAGAATTCGCGCCAGAGCAGCTCGTTGATCCAGGTTTGCACGCCGCTGCTGCCGCTGTCGAACTCGCCGCGGTTGCTGGCCAGGGCGCCGTGCAGGCACTGGCGCGGTGAAATCACGCCTGCGGCCAGGTAGGCCGAGAGCTGGCTGGTGCCGGGCTTGGCAGGCAAGTCGCGCAGCTGTTGGTAGTCGTCGATGGTTTCGTCGAGAAAACGGGTCAGCCGCGCCTGCGCTTCGGCTTCGCCGGCCGGCCAGTGGTCGCGCAGTGTTTGCGCGGGTTTTTCGAAGCCGTCCACGTGCTGGGGGATCGGGTCGCTGCTGACCTGCAGCGGTGCCTGGCGTTTCACCCGCTGGGCCAGGGCGGGAAGGCCGCGGTGCAGGTGCTCCAGGCAGTTCTTCTTGAACTGGCTGAACACCTGAAAGTAGTCGCCGCTGCGGGTAAGGATGGTGCCTGGGCGGAACAACAGCTGGTCGAGGTGGCTGTGGGCCTGGATGGACGACTTTTCCAGCAGCGCGCGGGTGGCGTCGTCGCGACGTTGCTCGTTGATGCCGTACTCCTCGTTCCAGTGCACGCTTTGCACCTGATGCTGGCGGCAGACATCGAGTACGGCCTGTGGCGCCTGGTCCCAGGTGTCGATCCTGCGGATCAGCAGGGGGATGTTCAGGCGCTCCAGCGCCTGGCGCAGGTCGCGCAGGTTGCGCAGCCAGAAGTCGACTTTGCAGGCGGCGTCGTCGTGGGCCAGCCATTGCCCGGGGCTGACCAGCCACAGGGCGAGGGCCGGGCCGCGTTCGCTGGCGGCGCTTAGCGCGGTGTTGTCATCGATGCGCAGGTCGCTGCGCAGCCAGGTCAGGTGCATGGTGCGGTCATCTCTCCAGGCTGGCGGTCATGGGCTTGCAGCAAACGCAATGCCGCCTGAGGGGTATCGAACAGGGCAAGGTTGGGCAGCCTGAGGGCACGCAGCCGGGCTTCGTGCAGCGCCAGCATCGGCCCGCCGGCCAGGGTCGGTACGCGCAGGTTGGACAGGGTGCGTTGCAGCGCCTTGTCATCGATGCGTGGCCCCAGGTGCAGCAGCACGGCGCGCGGCTTGAGCATGGTGACGGCGCGTTGCAGGTGCGCGCCGGCAATGGTGTGCTCCAGTACTTCGACCGGCAGGCCGTTACTGGTGAACAGCCAGGCGCACAACCACAAACCGGGGCTGAAGGTGTGTTCGCTGTCTTCGGTAAGCAAGATGGCAGGGCCTTGCAGCAACTGGTTGTCGTGGTAGACCCGGGCGCCCAGCTTGCTGCGCAGCCAGCTGTGGAAAAACACCTGCTCCAGCCGTGCATTGAAATAGTTGCGCCAGCGCAGGTCGAGGAGGTCGAGCAGCGGCAACAGCAATTGCTCGCAGAGGGTGACGGCCGGGTACAGGGCCATCGCCTGGTTGAGCTGCTGGTCGAGGGCGCGCTGCGACAGCGTGGCGATGGCCTCGACCAGTTGGAACTGCCGGGCTTGCCAATCGCCTTTCGGTGGCGTGCTGGCCGGTTTGTCGAGCAGCTCGCGTACCTGGCCGACGGAGGCGCCGCGTTGCAGCCAGGCGAGGATCGCCTCGACGCGTTCGACCTGCTCCAGCGGATACAGGCGATGGCCCTTGGCGGTACGCTGGGGCTTGAGCAGGCCGTAGCGGCGCTCCCAGGCGCGCAGGGTGACGGGATTGACGCCCGTGCGGCGAGCCAGCTCGCCGATGGGCAACAGGATTTCAGACGGCATTGCGCAGGCCCAGGCGCTCGGGGTGCGGCTGCAGGTAGGCCTGCTGCTGCAGATACGGGTCGGGGTGCTTGCGCAAATGGTGCTTGAGCAGGGTCAGCGGCACTACCAGCGGTACCACGCCTTGCTGGTATTGGCCGATGATGGCTTGCAGCTCGGCTTTGTCCTGCTGTGTGAGGGTGTCCTTGAAGTAGCCGCTCAGATGCTGCAGCACGTTGCAATGAGTGCCACGGCTGGCGCAGCGACGCAGGGCTTGCATCAGCTGGCTGAAATAGCGCGGGCCGATGCTTTGCGGGTCATCATCCTTGCTCATGCTGCCGAGCAGGCGCCCGAGGCTGCGGTAGGCCTGCGGGTTGTTGGCCATCAGCAGGTACTTGTAGCGCGAGTGGAACCGCACCAGGGCGCCACGGCTCAGGCCTTCGGCCAGCAGGCGCTGCCAGTCGGCATAGGCGTACACACGGCTGATGAAGTTCTCGCGCAGCACAGGATCGTGCAGGCGGCCTTCTTCTTCCACCGGCAGATCCGGGCGCCGTGCGCAGAACGCCTGGGCATACACGCCCCGCCCACCGTGGAAGGCCGGGTGGCCATTGTCCTGGTACACCTTGACCCGCTCCAGGCCACAGGAAGGCGATTTCTGCATGAAGATGTAGCCGCAGATATCGTCGAGTTCGGCTGCCATTTGCTCGCCGTAGTTGCGCAGCGGGCCGGTCAGGTCCATGCCGGGGTTACGGGTGCCTACCACTTCCGGCTGCTCGGGGTTGCCGACCAGTCGGATCGGGTCGCGCGGCACGCCCAGGCCGATGGCCACTTCCGGGCACACCGGCAACCAGTCGAAATGTTCCTCGAGTTGCATACGGCACAGGTCGGAGGCCTTGTGGCCACCGTTATAGCGCACGCTGTGCCCGGTCAGGCAGGCGCTGATGGCGATACGCGGCTTGCTGTGGGCAAATGAGTCGTGCATGGGCTGCCTCCAAAAACCTGTACGAGACTAAAAAATTGTACAGGTTCATTCCAGCACAGCCCGGAAGTTATGCAAACCAGTTTTTTTGTATAACCCTACATCACTCGAGGTGTTCGAGCAGCCGACGCGCCGCTTCCTGGCCACTGAGCCAGGCGCCCTCGACACGGCCGGACAGGCACCAGTCGCCGCAGGCGTACAAGCCCTGGTCAGCATCGGCCAGTGCGCCCCATTCATGGTTGCTGCTCGGGCGGGCATAAAGCCAGCGGTGGGCCAAGGCAAAAGTAGGTGCCGGCACCACGCAGCCGACCAGTTCGGCGAACTCGCCCCACAGCTGTTCGATCACTTCTTCCTTGGGCAGGTCGATGTGTTGCCGGCTCCAGTCCGAGGTGGCGTGCAGTACCCAGGTGTCGAGCTGCTCGTCACGCCCGGGCTTGCTGCGGTTGCGCGCCAGCCAGTCGAGCGGGTTGTCCTGCACGAAGCAGCCTTGCATCGGGGTGTCCAGCGGGGTCTGGAAGGCCAGGGCGACGGCCCAGGTGGGCTCCATCTGCACACCGGCGGCCACGGCAGCGAGCTTCGGGGTCGCGGCCAGCAGCGGCGTGGCCTGTGGCGCCGGCACGGCGATCACCACGCGGCTGTAGGGGCCGTGGCTGCAGCCTTCGGTGTCCTGCAGGTGCCAGTACTGCTTGCCGCGGAACACTTCGGCGATGCGGCAGCCGAAGTTGACCGTCACATCCTTGAGCAGGCCGCGGGTGATTGCACTCATGCGCGGCACGCCCACCCAGCGCGTCTGCTCGTCGGGTGAAGGGGTGAGTTCACCATCGCGGTAATTGTACAGCTGTGGCTTCCATTGCTCGGCCCAACCAGCGGCAACCCACTGCTGTACCTGCTCGACAAAGCGCCGGTCACGGGCGGTGAAATACTGGGCGCCGAGGTCCAGCGCGCCAGCTTCGCTGCGCTTGCTGGCCATGCGACCGCCACTGCCGTGGCCCTTGTCGAACAAATGCACGGATTGCCCGGCCTTCTGCAAGGCCTGGGCGGCTGACAGACCGGCGATACCGGCCCCGATGATGGCAATAGGTACTGTCATGATGGCCTCTTCAAACCTTGCTGTAAGCAGACTACGCTGTCAGGCAAACCTGTACAATGCTCAAATGTTGTATAAGGTTATTCCGTGTTGGCAGGCAGGTTGGCCTATGTTTATCCGAGAGCGTCGGGTCAAAAAAGTGCCTTGATGTTAAAAATAGACCACCGCCGCATTCTGCGAGGACACAGCCATGCATATATTGCTGACAGGCGGCACCGGGTTGATTGGCAAGCACCTGTGCCAGTACTGGCTCGGCCAGGGTCATCGCCTGACGGTATGGAGCCGGCGACCTGAGCAGGTGCCCCAAATTTGTGGGAACGGCGTGCGTGGCATTGCCCGCCTGGAGCAACTGGAGGCGGATGATCATCTGGACGCAGTGATCAACCTGGCCGGTGCGCCGATTGCCGATCGGCCCTGGACGGCGGCCCGGCGCAACCTGCTGTGGGCCAGCCGCGTCACCCTTACCGAGCAGTTGCTGGCTTGGCTGGGCAGCCGCGAGCAGCGCCCGGAAGTGCTGATCTCCGGCTCCGCGGTGGGCTGGTATGGAGACGGTGGCGAACGCGAGCTGACCGAGGCTTCACCGCCGGTGCGCGAAGATTTTGCCAGCCAGCTGTGCATTGCCTGGGAAGAGACAGCGCTGCGTTCCCAGGCCCAGGGCATTCGCGTGGTGCTGGTGCGTACCGGGTTGGTTCTGGCCAGTGATGGCGGCTTTTTGTCGCGCCTGCGCCTGCCCTTCAAACTGGGGCTGGGCGGGCCTTTGGGCGACGGGCGGCAGTGGATGCCTTGGGTCCATATAGAAGACCAGGTCGCCCTGATTGATTTTCTCTTGCAGCACAAGGATGCCAGCGGTCCTTATAATGCCTGCGCCCCGGAGCCGGTGCGCAACCGCGAGTTCGCCAGGCGCCTTGGCCGCACCTTGCACCGGCCGGCGCTGCTGCCAGTGCCGGCACTGCTGCTCAAGGCCGGGCTGGGTGAGCTGTCGACCCTGCTGCTCGGCGGGCAGCGCGCCCGCCCGTTACGCTTGCTGGCGGCAGGCTTCACTTTCCGCTTCAACGATTTGCAATCGGCCCTGGACAACCTGTCCAGTCGCCTCTGACATAGGACGCTGCATGACCGATCACGCCCTGCTGCTGGTCAACCTAGGTTCCCCGGCCTCCACCTCGGTGGCCGATGTGCGCCGCTACCTCAACCAGTTCCTCATGGACCCGTACGTGATCGACCTGCCCTGGCCGGTGCGGCGCCTGCTGGTGTCGCTGATCCTGGTCAAGCGCCCGGAGCAGTCGGCGCACGCCTATGGCTCGATCTGGTGGGAGGAGGGCTCGCCGCTGGTGGTGCTGACCCGTCGCCTGCAGGCGGCGATGGTCGAGCACTGGCCCCATGGCCCGGTGGAGATTGCCATGCGCTATGGCCAGCCGGCCTTGCCCGAGGTACTGGAGCGCCTGGTGGCACAGGGTGTGCGCAAGGTGACCCTTGCGCCGCTGTACCCGCAGTTCGCCGACAGCACGGTGACCACTGTGGTGGAACTGGCCAGGCAGACGGTCAATGAACGCCAGTTGCCGTTGCAGCTGCGCGTGCTGCAGCCGTTCTACGAGCACCCGGACTACATCGAGGCACTGGTCGCCAGCGCCCGGCCTTACCTGGAGCAGGATTACGATCACCTGTTGCTGAGCTTCCATGGCTTGCCGGAGCGGCACCTGAAGAAGCTGGACCCGACCGGCAAGCATGACTTCCAGGCGGCCGACTGCTGCAAGGATGCCAGTGCCGATATGCGCGCGGTGTGCTACCGCGGGCAGTGCCTGGCAACGGCCAGGGCCTTTGCGCAGAAAATGGGCATACCCGATGGCAAATGGTCGGTGTCGTTCCAGTCACGGCTGGGGCGGGCCAAGTGGATCGAACCCTATACCGAGGCGCGGCTGGACGAGCTGGCCAAGGCCGGGGTGAAGAAGCTGCTGGTAATGTGCCCGGCGTTCGTGGCCGATTGCATCGAAACCCTGGAAGAGATCGGCATGCGCGGGAGCGAGCAGTTTGTCGAGGCCGGCGGGCAGGAGCTGGTGCTGGTGCCTTGCCTGAATGATCACCCGGAGTGGGTGAAGGCGCTGGCGGGAATGTGCGAAAAGGCCTGATTTGCCGGGGCTGCTTTGCAGCCCTGTCGCGACACAAGGCCGCTCCTACAGGGGACCGCGATCTCTTTGTAGGAGCGGCCTTGTGTCGCGACAGGGCCGCAAAGCGGCCCCAGGATCTCAAGGCAACTGATCATCCAGCTTCTTGTGCTTCCAGCCATCATTGCCCGGCAGGATCAGGTTCAGGGCGATAGCCACGATGGCGCACAGGGCGATGCCCTTCAGGCCCCAGTCATCCGGGCCATCACCGCTGCCGATCAGCACGCCGCCAATACCGAACACCAGGGTCACCGACACGATCACCAGGTTGCGCGCTTCGGCCAGGTCGATCTTGTGGCGGATCATGGTGTTCATGCCCACCGCCGCGATCGAGCCGAACAGCAGGCACAGGATGCCACCCATCACCGGTACCGGGATGCTTTGCAGCAGTGCGCCGAACTTGCCGATGAAGGCCAGGGTGATGGCGAAGACCGCCGCCCAGGTCATGATCTTCGGGTTGTAGTTCTTGGTCAGCATCACCGCGCCGGTCACTTCGGCATAGGTGGTGTTGGGCGGGCCGCCGAACAGGCCGGCTGCGGTGGTGGCCAGGCCGTCGCCCAGCAGGGTGCGGTGCAGGCCGGGCTTCTTCAGGTAGTCGCGGCCGGTCACGCTGCCGACCGCGATCACGCCGCCGATGTGCTCGATCGCCGGTGCCAGGGCAACCGGGACGATGAACAGGATGGCCTGCCAGTTGAACGCTGGCGCGGTGAAGTTGGGCAGCTCCAGCCACGGTGCGGCGGCGATCTTGGCAGTGTCGACCACGCCAAAGGCGAACGACAGGGCAAAGCCTACCAGCACGCCGGCAATGATCGGCACCAGACGGAAGATGCCCTTGCCGAACACGGCGACGATCAGCGTTGTCAGCAGGGCCGGCATCGAGATCATCATGGCGGTCTTGTAGGGCAGCAGCACACTGCCGTCACCGGCCTTGCCCATCGCCATGTTGGCGGCGATCGGCGCCATGGCCAGGCCGATGGAGATGATCACCGGGCCGATCACCACCGGCGGCAGCATGCGGTCGATGAAACCGGTGCCTTTGATTTTCACCATCAGGCCCATGAAGGTGTACACGAAACCTGCGGCCATCACGCCGCCCATGGTCTCGGCCAGGCCGAACTGGCCCTTGGCGAGGATGATCGGGGTGATGAAGGCAAAGCTCGAGGCCAGGAACACGGGTACCTGGCGGCCGGTGACCAGCTGGAACAGCAGGGTGCCGATACCGGCGGTGAACAGCGCGACGTTCGGATCGAGGCCGGTGATCAGTGGCATCAGCACCAGCGCGCCAAATGCCACGAAGAGCATCTGCGCGCCCGAAACGACCTGGCGCCAGAGCGGGTCGTTGAAGCCGTCCTGCATGGTCAGGCGTCCTTTTGCTTGGTGCCGAAGATCTTGTCACCGGCATCGCCCAGGCCCGGCACGATGTAGCCGTGTTCGTTCAGGCGCTGGTCGATCGAGGCGGTGTAGATCTGCACGTCCGGGTGGGCTTTTTCCACCACTTCGATGCCTTCTGGCGCGGCGACCAGGACCATGGCGCGGATCTCTTTGCAGCCGGCCTTCTTCAGCAGGTCGATGGTGGCGACCATCGAACCGCCGGTGGCCAGCATCGGGTCGATGATCAGGGCCAGGCGCTGGTTGATGTCCGGCGCGAGCTTTTCCAGGTAGGTGTGGGCTTCGAGGGTTTCCTCGTTGCGGGCAACGCCGACGGCGCTGACCTTGGCACCCGGGATCAGGCTGAGCACGCCGTCGAGCATGCCGATGCCGGCACGCAGGATCGGCACCACGGTAATCTTCTTGCCGGCGATTTTTTCAACTTGCACCTTGCCGCACCAGCCGTCGATCTCGTAGGTTTCGAGCGGCAGGTCCTGGGTGGCTTCGTAGGTCAGGAGCGCGCCGACTTCCTGGGCAAGTTCGCGAAAATTCTTGGTGCTGATATCGGCACGGCGCATCAGGCCGAGCTTGTGGCGGATCAGCGGATGGCGGATCTCACGAGTGGGCATAGGGGGGCTCCGAAAGGCGGGCAAAAAAACCGCGCTAGATTAATCTATTCAGCCTGTGCTGTCGTCTGGTCATTCTGGACGTTAGTCCATAAATGCTTGATCTGTGACGAGCGGATGCGTACCTTTGCCCGCTTTTCCAAAATGCACCCCCGGAGAGCGCCATGTCCGCCGATCTCGAGCATATCCGTCAAGTCATGCGTGAAGCTGACTGCCTGTACACCGAAGCCGAAGTCGAAGCGGCCATCGCCAAAGTCGGCGAGCAGATCTGCAAGGACCTGCACGACAAGAACCCGGTGGTGTTCTGCGTGATGAACGGCGGCCTGATCTTCTCCGGCAAACTGCTGACCCACCTGCAGTTCCCACTGGAAGCCAGCTACCTGCACGCCACCCGCTACCGCAACCAGACCAGCGGCGGCGAACTGTTCTGGAAGGCCAAGCCCGAAGTATCGTTCATCGACCGTGACGTACTGATCGTCGATGACATCCTCGACGAAGGCCACACCCTCAGCGCCATCATCGAGTTCTGCAAGCATGCCGGCGCGCGCTCGGTGCACACCGCGGTACTGATCGACAAGGACCATGACCGCAAGGCCAGCCCGGAGCTCAAGGCCAACTACGTGGGCCTGCCCTGCGTCGACCGCTACATCTTCGGTTATGGCATGGATTACAAAGGCTACTGGCGCAACGCCAACGGCATCTTCGCCGTAAAGGGGCTGTGATCATGCGCCAGCCTGCGTTCATCGACCAATCGCTGTTCGCCGGGCTGGCCGCACAGGCTGCCGCCAACCCACGCGGGCGGCAGCATCACAATTTCCATGAGATGGAAGAGCCTTGCCACCGCATGGCGGTCGGGCTGCAACCGAGCACCTACATCCCTCCGCATCGGCACCTCCGCGATGACAAAGCCGAAACGCTGGTCGTGCTTAAGGGTTGCCTGGGCCTGCTGCTCTTCGACGAGCAGGGGGTGGTGACCGACAAGCGAGTGCTGAAGGCGGGGGGTGACTGCCTGGGTGTGGACCTGGCACCTGGTATTTATCATGGGCTGGTGGTGCTGGAGCCGGACAGCATCATGTTCGAGTGCAAGGCCGGGCCGTATCTGCCGGTGGGTGAAGGCGAGCATGCGCACTGGGCTCCGCGCGAAGGTGAAGAAGGCGTGGCCGAGTACCAGGCCTGGATGCTCGCGCAGTTCGATTGATGTCGGGCCGGCGCACTCAACTGTAGGAGCGGCCTGTGCAGGCCGTGCTAGAGTGCTCCTTCATTCAAGGAGCCTCACATGCGTGCGTTTCTTCCCCTCCTGCTGGCGGTCAGCCTGCCACTCGCCGCCGCACCGCTGCACAGCCAGTTCCTGCCACCTGACGACCAGTCCCTGCGCCAGGAAGCGCCGACTGGCCAGCAATTGCTGCAAGTGACCGACTACTCGGTGGTAGTGGGTACCCAGCGCCAGTCCGACCAGCAGCCGATCCCGATCACCTCGTCGTTGCAGGTGCGCCTCAAGGGCAAGCCGCTGAGCAAGGGAGCGACCATAGCCCAGGTGCTGCTGACTTTTGACGGTGAAGCGGCCAAGAGCCTGAAGAAACCCGTATACGACGACAAAACCCGCACCCTGAGCCTGAATTACCCGCTCAGCGACTACCGCGTGATCATGGACCTGCTGCGCAACGAGACGCTTTATGTGCAGTTTCTCACGTACGGCAACGGCCACGTCTGGGCCGACCTGCACACCGGTACCGTACGTACGCGTTGAGGCGCCCGGCCTGCGGGGGGTACACTGCCGGCCTTCGAAATTTCGTGATGGTCCAGTTGGAGTCGGCAATGCGTAAAGACAAGAAACAGGTAATCGGTGACGAGATCAGCGACGACTACATCAAGTCGTTCCTTCAGTTCGAGCCGGCCGATGGCGTGACATCGCCGTCGCTGCACAAGCTGGTCAAGGCCTACCGCGGCCTGCGCATCGACGATTTCGAGCGTTTTGTCGGCTTCTTCGTCGAGGCTGGGCTGGACCTGGATGGCAAGGACGAGCACGGCAAGACCTTTGTCGAGCAGATTGCCGACCAGCGCAATGCGTCGGATTACATCGAGATCATCGCCAAGGCCCGTGGCTGATTTGTAAACCTGCTCCGGCCTCTTCGCGGGTAAACCCGCTCCCACAGGTACAGCACAGCCCTTAGCTGTGGTGCGGTCCTTGTGGGAGCGGGTTTACCCGCGAAAGGGCCGGAACAGGCTTACTAGGATCCAGGCACAAAAAAACGCCCCGAGGGGCGTTTTTTCGTACCGGCCGAATCAGGCGTAATGCTTGGCCGCCGGGCTGCTTTCCACCAGGTCCAGCGCCACGTCGTTGTCGGCACTGATCTTGTGGTACAGGGCAGCATCGGTCGCCAGGGTCTTCTCGCGAGCCGGGAAGATTTCCTTGAGCTTGGCAGCCCAGGCACCTTTGGCCTGCTCGGGGAAGCAGCGCTCGATCAGTTCCAGCATGATCGACACGGTCACCGAAGCACCCGGCGATGCGCCGAGCAGTGCAGCCAGGCTGCCGTCCTGGGCCGAGACCAGCTCGGTACCGAACTGCAGAACGCCGCCTTTCTTCGGGTCTTTCTTGATGATCTGCACGCGCTGACCAGCCACTTCCAGGCGCCAGTCTTCGGCCTTGGCCTGCGGGTAGAAGCGACGCAGGGCTTCCAGGCGCTGCTCCATCGACTGCATCACTTCGCTGACCAGGTACTTGGTCAGGTCCATGTTGTCACGGGCCACGGCCAGCATCGGGCCGATGTTGCCCATGCGCACCGACAGCGGCAGGTCCATCAGCGAACCGTGCTTGAGGAACTTGGTGGTGAAGCCGGCATATGGGCCGAACAGCAGCGATTTCTTGCCATCGACCACGCGGGTATCCAGGTGCGGTACCGACATCGGTGGGGCGCCGACCGCAGCCTGGCTGTAGACCTTGGCCTGGTGCTGCTTGACGATTTCCGGGTTGTCGCAACGCAGCCACTGGCCGCTGACCGGGAAGCCGCCGAAACCTTTGCTTTCCGGGATGCCCGACAGCTGCAGCAGCGGCAGGGCCGCGCCACCGGCGCCGAGGAAGACGAAGCGGGCGTCCACTTCACGGCTGCCGCCGCTGTTGACGTCCTTGATGCTCACGGTCCAGCCCTTGCCGTTACGGCGCAGGCCGACGACCTTCTTGCTGTACTTGACCTGAGCGTCCTGCGAGTCGCCCAGCAGCTTCAGCAGCTTGTTGGTCAGGGCGCCGAAGTTGACGTCGGTGCCCTTGAGCACGCGGGTGGCGGCGATGTGCTGGTCGGCCGGGCGGCCTGGCATCATCAGCGGCATCCAGTCATTCATCACGGCCTTGTCTTCGGTGTATTCCATGTCCGCGAAGGCATGGTGCTGCTTGAGCAGCTCATAGCGCTTCTTGAGGAAGGAAACACCCTTGTCACCCTCGACGTAGCTCAGGTGCGGGACAGGGTTGATGAAGGCACGTGCCGAGCCGAAGTTGCCCTTCTTGCTCAGGTAGGCCCAGAACTGGCGCGAAACCTCGAACTGGGTGTTGATGTGCACGGCCTTCTTGATGTCGATGCTGCCATCGGCGGCCTGGGGCGTATAGTTAAGCTCGCACAGGCCGGCGTGGCCGGTGCCTGCGTTGTTCCAGGGGTTGGAGCTTTCCGCGGCTCCGGAGTCCATCGCCTCCACGACCTCAAGCTTCAGGGTCGGGTCGAGCTCCTTGAGCAGTACGGCCAGGGTGGCACTCATGATGCCCGCGCCTACCAGTACCACATCAACCGATTCGTTCTGCGCCATTTAACGCGTCTCCACAATCTACAGCTACCTAATTGACAGCATAGGACCTGGGTTCGCCAGGGTCGCCATGTCCGACTTTTCGCAGTTCTTGCAACTTCCGCGGACACCGCCAATCAGTCTTCGGGTTCGCGTATTGAACGCGGTTTGCCACGGGTGCGGCAATTCGACTTATGGTCAAGGTGTCGTGCGTGCGTTATGGAACGGCTCAGACACTCATACGGGATGAGCGCATTTGCCGCCTGTTCAGGGCTGTTCGGGACACATCTGCCGCTTTTGCACATGCCAGACTGTTCATTTGCTCGCCACACTCTTGTGAAGTTGTGAAAACCGTTTTTTCACGCTCTTTTGGAGACGTGAACCTCAAAAGGGGACTGCGCGATGGCAACCCGCAGGTTCATGCAGTGTGAAGGGCCGGAAAAGCAGGCACGACAGCCGATGCAAGACCTGAGTGGAAGGCTCTCTGTGGGCGAAGCGTTGAAGTTGCCGGGGTCAATCGGCGAGTGCGGGGCCCGATCAGGAGACGTCCTTATAATCGGGGGGAGATTATAGCGATGTCGCGGGCAGAAATGTCGCCATTCGTGGTTTTTATTGCAGCGTTTGTCAGACCGCGAGGATGCGCTGGTGCCAGCGGCGGCTTGCGCGGGCGCAAACCCGGGCACTGGCGGGCAGTTCGCGGCCCAGCCAGGCGAGCTGGATTTCGCCGATCTGGACCCAGCCGCTGCCGCTGGGCGCCTGCCTGCATTGCTTGAAGGCCAGGCATTTGCCGTTCGCGTCGAGGCGGGCATAGGTGTTGTGGCGCGGGCGTTGGAAGAGTAGGGTCCAGAGCGAGGCCATGGCAGCGAGTCCTGTGCGTTAGGGCTTGGCGCAAGGATAAGGGCGCGGCGATGAAACGATTGTGACAAGCGGGCCAGGCCGATGACTGGTCGATGCGTGGCTAGGTATACTGTGGGCCTTCGCCGCTTTTTTCTGGAGTAACGCGCATGTTGCAACGTCTGTTGTTCGGTTTGATCGCCGTGGCCAGCCTCAGCCTGGTCGGTTGTGCCCACAGCCCGCAACAACTCAATCCGCAACCCACGCTCAAGGCCCAGCTCGCCCCGGTCGGCCATGGCCAGCCGGTAGTGGTCCGTGTGGTTGACGGCCGGGCCTCGCAGTCCCTGGGCACTCGCGGTGGCATGTACCCCGAGACCAGCACCATCAGCGTCAGCGGTAACGACATCGTGCCCAAGCTGCAGGCCCAGGCCGAAGCTGCCGTGCGCCTGCTCGGCTTCACCCCGACGCCGAACGCCTACAACGCGCCGCAGCTGACCGTGACCCTGGCCGAGCTGAAGTACCAGTCGCCGAAAGACAACCTGTACGTGACCGAGGCTACCATCGGCGCCACCTTCCGTGCCGACGTGTCCAATGGCGGCCGCCGCTACAGTGGCCGTTACGGCGCTTCGCTGGACCAGCGTTTCGGCATGGCGCCGAACCAGGAAACCAACACCCAGCTGGTGGGCGATGTGCTGAGCGATGCCCTGACCCGCATGTTCAAGGACCCGACCATCGGTCAAGTGCTGGGGCAGTAAGCCTTCAGCTGTAAAACAAAACCCGCTGCCTGTGTTCCAGGCAGCGGGTTTTTTGTTGTCTGTGCCCGCGAAGAGGCCGGCAAATCTTCATGCCATGCCAGATGAAATTTGATGACACTTTGTCGCCTGGGCCGGGCTTCTGGGCATGACTTGGGTAGAATGCCGGCCTTTGCCGTCGCTCATACCGAGGTTGCGTGATGTCCTTGCAAGTGCTCTGGGGGTTCCTGGCCGCCCACCCGACCAAGCTGATCAATCTGCTGGCGCTGCTGCTGACCTGCCCGGGCGGGTTGCTGCTGCACAGTGCACGGCGGCGCGAGGCCGAGACCCGCGAATACATGGCGGTGGACGAGGGGGTGGTGGACGCGTTCGACCTGCGGGTGCCGCGCTACTTCTACATTCTCGGTTTTTCGTGCCTGGCGATGGCGCTGCTGTTGTCCTGGTTCAGTACCTGGATTTGAGATTTCAGGGCCGCTTTGCGGCCCATCGCGACACAAGGCCGCTCCTACAGGTATGCGCGATCCCTTGTAGGAGCGGCCTTGTGTCGCGATGGGCTGCAAGGCTGCCCTAGGATCACTCAGGCAACCGGTGTCTGCTGCCTGACCTGGTACTGGTTGCGCACCGGCGTCGCATACTGCAACACCAGGTACGGCCGCTGCTCCTCGGGGCAGGCATCCAGGCGGCGTTGCCATTCTTCCTTGGCCCGGGCCAGCTCATCAGCCGGGAACACCTTCTCGGCGCTCGGCACCTGCAGCGCCTCATCCTTGCCATCCCACATCGCATAGGCCAGGTAGTGCACCGGGAACAGCCGGTAGCCACCGAGGATCTGCCGGTCGATTTCCACTGCCAGCTGCTTGGTGTCCTCGTGGTACTCGGTCACCGGCGGGGCGAAGTTGATGTGCACCCGGCCCTTATAGCCGGTAATGCCCTTGGCGATGCTGTTGTCGTCCTCGCCCGGCGCCTTCTTGTAGGTGCCGGTGGTGGCGCGGATGTACAGCTCGCGGGCCTTGGCCTGGTCGCACGGGTCATATTCGTAGCTGATCGAAACCGGTGTCAGGTTCAGGCTCTGGATCACCGCGCCGAACGGCTCGTCCTTGCGGCTCATGTGGAACATCTTGAGGATCGCCGAATCGGTGCGGTCGTCACCGTCCTTGGCCCGGCCTTCGGCCTGGGCGATCCAGATCGATGTGGCGTCGTTGCGGATCGAATGGTTGATGTAGGCCGAGAGCAGCTGGTAGGCCGCCAGCTTTTCGCGGCGCCCACTGATCGAGCGGTGCACGATGAAGCTCTTGTTCAGGCGCATCATGTCGCTGACAAACGGCTTTTGCAGCAGGTTGTCGCCAATCGCGATGCGCGGCGTGGGCAGGCCGGCGTGGTACACCGCGTAGTTGACGAAGGCCGGGTCCATGACGATGTCACGGTGGTTGGCCAGGAACAGGTAGGCGGTGCCGGCCTTGAGCTGCTCCACGCCCGAATAGGTGACGCCGTCGGTGGCGCGGTCGATGGTCTGGTCGACGTAGTACTCGACTTTGTCCTGCAAGGTCGAGACACAGGTGACACCGGCGAATTCCTTGCGCAGGCGGCGGGCGATCAGCGGTTTGAGCAACCAGCCGAGAGCACCGGCCGCACGCGGGAAGCGGAAGTGGGTGAGGATATCGAGGAATGCCGGGTCGCTGAGCAGGCGTGCCAGAACGGCAGGGACCTCAGCGTCGTCGTACGGTCGGATGGCATCGAATTCGCCCATCATGCTCTCTTGTTGGAAACGGCTAGGGTAATAAGGTAGGGACGGGCTCCGAAAAACGGCTCGGACACACACAGGCCCTGTAAACAGACCGGCAATTATACGCATAAGTCACCCCGGAGGCCGCGATGCTGGAAACTGCTATCTACGATTGCCCTTATTGTGGCGAAGAAGTCGAAACCACGGTGGACCTGTCCGGTGGCGATCAGGAGTACATCGAGGACTGCCAGGTATGCTGCAAGCCTATCCGCTTCGTGCTGCAAGTTCATGGCGAGGAGTGGATGCTGGATGTATTCGGTGAGAATGACTGATGCAGCGCATCTACGAACCGGAAAGCCTGCTCGAGGCTGAAATGCTGGCGGGCATGCTTGCCAGCGAGGGGATCGAGGCACACCTGGTTGGCCGTGACCTGGTCGGTGCTGCCGGTGAGCTGCCGATGCAGGGTTTGCTGGGGCTTGCCGTGGCTGATGAGCAGGCCGAGTACGCACGGCAGCTGATCGATGCGTACAATGACGCCCAGCCACTGGTTGGCGACGAACCGGAGAGTTTCCCCGGTACCTTGATCTGCTAGGTTCTGAATTCGCCCATGTGTGGACGTTACGCCCTGTTTCGCTGGCCCCAGGCTCTTGCCAGTCTGCCGGGCTTTCCCGTTGGCCAGCCCGCCCAATGGAACATCTCGCCCGGGGCTTCGGTGCTGATCCAGCGCCAGTTCGGCGGCCAGCTGCAACTGGCCAGGGCGCGCTGGGGGCTGACTCCGGCGTGGCTCACCGACCTGTCCCGTACCCCCGCCCATGCCCGCGCCGAAACCCTGGCCGAGCAGCCGATGTTTCGCGACGCGTTTCGCCAGCGCCGCTGCCTGATGCCGGCCAACGGCTTTTACGAATGGCGCGGTAGCGTGCGCAAGCGCCCGTACTGGCTGACCCCGGGGGAGGGCGCATCGCTGTACTTCGCCGCCGTGTGGGAGGCCTACCCGGTGCAGGACCAGGTTTGGCTGAGTTGTGCGGTGGTGACCCAGGCGGCGATGAGCCAGCGTCGGCCGCTGATACTGGACGAGGCAGGGCAGGCCGCCTGGCTTGACCCGGACACGCCGCTGGCCCGCCTGCATGAATTGCTGGCCAGCCCGCCGGCGACGCTGCGCGAGCGGGCCCTGGCGCATTTCGTCAATGACCCGAAGCTGGATGCGCCGGAGTGCCTGACCCCGGCCTGATGTATGGCTGTGCCGGCCTCTTCGCGGCTGAAGCCGCTCCTACAACGATCGCATTATCCCTGTAGGAGCGGGTTCACCCGCGAAGGGGCCGGCACAGGCGACGAAAATCTTCCCTGCGGCTATGGCGGCCCCAAGCGACTCGGCCTACGATACGGCGCATGTAAAAAGGGAGTGTTTTCATGCGTAAGTCTTTTGTCGTCAGCCTGTTGAGTGCTGGCATCCTGCTAGCCGGCTGCCAGGCGGTGAATACCACCAGCGGCGGCGCTGTCGGCGTCGAGCGCCAGCAGTACATGTTCAGCATGCTCTCGACCGATGAGGTCAACCAGATGTACGCCCAGTCGTACCAGCAGACCCTGGGTGAAGCATCGAACAAAGGCGTGCTCGACAAGTCCAGCGCTGTTGCCAAGCGTGTGCAGGTAATTGCCAACCGCCTGATCGCCCAGACCCCCAAGTTCCGCCCGGATGCCGCGCAATGGAACTGGGAAGTGAACGTGATCAAGAGCGACGAGCTCAACGCCAACTGCGGCCCGGGCGGCAAGATCATCGTCTACACCGGGCTGATCGATCAGCTCAAGCTCAACGATGCGGAAATTGCTGCGGTGGTGGGCCACGAGATCGCCCACGCCCTGCGTGAGCACAGCCGCGAGGCGATGTCCAAGGCGTATGGCGTGGAAATGGCGCGCCAGGGCGCCGGTGCCCTCTTTGGCCTCGGCCAGGGTAGCATGGCCATGGCCGATACCGTGGTGAACTATGCCATGACCCTGCCCAACAGCCGGGCCAACGAGAACGAAGCCGACCTGATCGGCCTGGAACTCTCGGCGCGTGCCGGTTACGACCCGAATGCCGCGATCACCCTGTGGAACAAGATGAGCCAGGCTTCCGAAGGCGCACCGCCTGAGTTCATGAGCACTCACCCGGCGTCCCAGAGCCGCATTGCTTCGTTGCAGGCGGCCATTCCGAAGGTGATGCCGCTGTATCAGGCGGCCAAGAAGTAGTTGCTGAAAATGGGGCCGCTTTGCGGCCCTGTCGCGACACAAGGCCGCTCCTACAAGGGATAGCGTATTCCTTGTAGGAGCGGCCTTGTGTC
This sequence comes from Pseudomonas sp. B5(2017), assembly GCF_002112825.1. NCBI lineage: Bacteria > Pseudomonadati > Pseudomonadota > Gammaproteobacteria > Pseudomonadales > Pseudomonadaceae > Pseudomonas > Pseudomonas sp. B5(2017). The sequence continues at coordinate 125,146 of NZ_NEIR01000012.1, read as the reverse complement.
GCGACGGGCTGCGCAGCAGCCCCCGCTTTCCGGGTTAGCCCACCCAGCCACTGGCTTTCATCGCCGAGTACACGGCCACGATCGCCAGCACGAAGAACGCCGTGGCCGCCAGGCGACGGATCAGCGTCAGCGGCAGTTTGTCCGCCGCGAAGTTACCCGCCAAAACCACCGGCACGTTGGCAATCAGCATGCCCAGGGTGGTACCGATAATTACCATGATCAGGTACGGATACTGTGCTGCCAGCATCACCGTGGCGACCTGGGTCTTGTCACCGATTTCAGCCAGGAAGAACGCGATCAGCGTGGTCAGGAACGGCCCGAAGCGGCGCGCCGGGTTCTCGTCGTCATCCATCTTGTCCGGAACCAGGGTCCACAGCGCAGTGGCGGTGAAGCTCGCAGCCAGGATCCAGTGCAGTGCCGAGTCGCTGAAGAAGCTGCCGACCCACGCGCCCACGGCACCGGCCGCAGCATGGTTGGCCAGGGTGGCGGCGATGATGCCGGCGATGATCGGCCAGGGCTTGCGGAAGCGGGCAGCGAGTATGAGCGCGAGCAATTGCGTCTTGTCGCCAATTTCGGCGAGGGCAACGATGGCGGTGGGGACCAACAGAGATTCCAGCATCAGGATTCCTACGGGGGCGGGTCGACACGGCTATGACACGTACAGCCTCCCCGCCCCGGGTAAGGTGTGCGTGTCATAGGTCTTGTCAAACCCTGGATCCGTCTATGCGGATCTCGCCATGCAGGCTGGCATGGTGGGTCGCACGCGCCATGGTCTGTGGACCAAGTATGTTGACGCGTACCGGGCGAGCTGGGCGCTCGCGGGAGACTACTCCCCTAGGACGGTGCGGATTCTGCCTAGGCAAAACGCTTTCGGCAAGCGCTGTTTTTATCCGTGTGTTGCCTGGTAGATGCGGAAACCGTCCGCCTCGTCGCGTACCTGGCAGTTGCCCAGCGCCCCTTCGATCAGTGGCTGGTAGCGCAGGAAGCTGTTGGCAACCAAGCGCATTTCGCCACCTTTTCGCAGGTGAACGGCCGATTTTTTCAGCAAGTTTTCCGATGCCTGGTAGTTGGTGTGCACCCCGGTGTGGAACGGCGGGTTGCTCAGGATCAGGCTCAGCTCGGTCGGCGCCGCGTCGATGCCGTCGCCGCTGATCACTTCGCCTTCCAGACCATTGGCGGCCAAGGTCAGGCGGCTGGCGGCCACGGCGAAGGCATCCACGTCCAGCAGGGTCACCCGGTTTTGTGGATAACGGCGCTTGACCGTGGCGCCCAGCACCCCGGCACCGCAGCCGAAGTCCAGCACATGCCCGCTCGGCAGGCCGTCGAGGTGCTTGAGCAGCAGGGCGGTACCGCGATCGAGGCGGCCATGGCTGAACACACCGGGCAGGCTGACCACTTGCAGTGGGCCGTCTTCCAGGCTGAGCTCGAAGCGTTCGGCCAGGCTTTCCAGGGGCTTGGCTTCTGGCGCGTGCTCGATGGTCACCTGCCACAGCTGGCAATGGCGGGCGCTGTCGAGCTTGCGCGGCTTGCCAAAGGCCTGCAGTTGCTTGGCCGCGCCCTCGATGCCACCACGTTTCTCGCCAACCAGGTACAGCTCGCGGCCAGCCAGGCGCGAGGCCAGGGCGTTGAGCAGGTAGGCGGCCAGTTCGCGGGACTTGGGCAGGAACAGCACGGCGCTGTCGAAAGCCACTTCAGGGGGCTCCACTGCATAGTGGCTGCGCCCGGCGAAGCGGCTTTCGAGCATGGCCTGGTCGCCCGCATGCCAGGTCCAGGCCCGGGCCTGGGGCAACTGGCCGAGCAGGCCGTCGGCGGGGGCGCCGGCGAGCAGCAGCGGGCCCTGGAACAGCTCTGCCTGGCGGAGCAACACTTCACTGCGCGGGTCCATGGACGACGCCTCCTGGAAAAAAGTGGCGCAGTGTAGCAGAGGCGGGCCTCGGGCTCAGCTGACCACGCGGCGTGGCTGCCCGGCGAAGAAGGCCTGGGCGTTCTCGCTGAGCTGGCCGACGATACGCTGGCGGGACTCTACCGCGCCCCAGGCGCTGTGCGGGGTGATGATCAGGCGCGGGATGCCGGGTTCGAGCAGCGGGTTGCCATTGACCGGCGGCTCCACGCTCAGCACGTCGGTGGCGGCGCCGCCGAGGTGGCCACTGCGCAGGGCGGTGGCCAGCGCTTGCTCGTCGATCAGGCCGCCGCGGGCGGTGTTGACCACCAGCGCGTTGGGCTTGAGCAGGGCCAGTTCGCGGGCCCCGAGCATGTGTCGGGTGTGCTCGTTCAGCGGGCAGTGCAGGGTCAGGGCGTCGACTTGCGGCAGCAACTCGTCCAGCGGCAACCGGTCGGCGCGGTCCGGGCGGCCGGGGATCTGCCCGCTGAGCACGCGCATGCCAAAGGCTTCGGCCAGTCGCGCCACCGCGCCGCCCAGTTCACCGTGGCCGAGCAGGCCAAGGGTCTTGCCCTCCAGCTCGACGATGGGGAAGTCCAGCAGGCAGAACTGGCTGGCCTTGGCCCACTGGCCGTCGGCTACCGCCTGGTTGTAGTCGCACAGGCGGGTGGCCAGGGCCAGCAGCAGGGCGAGGGTGTGCTGGGCGACGGACGGTGTGCCGTAGCCCTGGCAGTTGCACACGGTGATGCCCTGAGCGCGCGCGGCCGCCAGGTCGACATTGTTGGTGCCGGTGGCGGCCACCAGGATCAGCTTCAGTTGCGGGTTGGCGGCCAGGGTCGCGGCGTCGAGCATGACCTTGTTGCTGACTACCGCCACCGCGCCCTGCAGGCGTTCGGCGACCTGCTCCGGGCGGGTGGCGGCGAACAGTTCGAACTCGTCGAACTGCTGCTTCAGGGGCGAGAGGTCGAGATCGCCCAGGTCCAGGGACTGGTGATCGAGAAACACGGCGCGACGCGGGCTGGGCATGAAGTTCTCCGAGGCTGGGCGGGATTTCGGTGTCGCGGCCATTCGCGGGTAAACCCGCTCCCACAGGTACTGCGCCATTGCAAAGGCTGGTGCAGTACCTGTGGGAGCGGGTTTACCCGCGAATAGGCCATCAGCTTCCACATAACCTGAAGCTGCCGCCGCAGTGTCTAGTTCAACCTTGCCGCCCGTCAACGCCCCCCACTCATACCTCCACCATGCAAATCATTCCTTCGGCTGATTTAGCCGTCACATTGGCGAACTACAGTAGTTCCCAGACTTGTCCGGCCCGCTTTTCAGAAAAGGGATACCCATGTTGCAGACCCGCATCATCAAGCCCGCCGAGGGCGCCTACGCCTACCCCCTGCTGATCAAGCGCCTGCTGATGTCTGGCAGCCGCTATGAAAAGACCCGCGAAATCGTCTACCGCGACCAGTTGCGGCTGACCTACCCGCAACTCAACGAGCGCATCGCGCGCCTGGCCAACGTGCTGAGCGAAGCCGGGGTAAAGGCCGGTGACACCGTGGCGGTGATGGACTGGGACAGCCACCGCTATCTGGAATGCATGTTCGCCATCCCGATGATCGGCGCGGTGGTGCACACCATCAACGTGCGCCTGTCGCCCGAGCAGATTCTCTACACCATGAACCACGCCGAAGACCGCGTGGTGCTGGTCAACAGCGACTTCGTCGGCCTGTACCAGGGCATCGCGGGGCAACTGACCACTGTCGACAAGACCGTGCTGCTGACCGACGGCCCGGACAAGACAGCCGAGCTGCCCAACCTGGTGGGCGAGTACGAACAACTGCTGGCCGCTGCCAGCCCGCGCTACGACTTCCCGGACTTCGACGAGAACTCGGTGGCCACCACTTTCTACACCACCGGCACCACCGGCAACCCCAAGGGGGTGTACTTCACCCACCGGCAACTGGTGCTGCATACCCTGGCCGAAGCTTCGGTTACCGGAAGCATCGACAGCGTGCGCCTGCTGGGCAGCAACGACGTGTACATGCCCATCACGCCGATGTTCCATGTGCACGCCTGGGGCATTCCCTACGCCGCCACCATGCTCGGCATGAAGCAGGTGTATCCGGGGCGCTACGAGCCGGACATGCTGGTCAAGCTGTGGCGCGAAGAGAAGGTCACCTTCTCCCATTGCGTGCCGACCATCCTGCAGATGCTGCTCAACTGCCCGACCTCCCAAGGTCAGGACTTCGGCGGCTGGAAGATCATCATCGGCGGCAGCGCACTCAACCGCTCGTTGTACCAGGCCGCCCTGGCACGCGGCATCCAGCTGACCGCCGCGTATGGCATGTCCGAGACCTGCCCGCTGATTTCCGCCGCCCACCTGAACGACGAACTGCAGGCCGGCAGCGAGGATGAGCGCGTCACCTACCGCATCAAGGCCGGCGTGCCGGTGCCGCTGGTCGAGGCGGCCATCGTCGACGGCGACGGCAACTTCCTGCCCGCCGATGGTGAAACTCAGGGCGAGCTGGTGCTGCGTGCGCCGTGGCTGACCATGGGCTACTTCAAGGAACCGGAGAAGAGCGAGGAGCTGTGGCAGGGGGGCTGGTTGCACACCGGCGATGTCGCCACGCTCGACGGCATGGGCTACATCGACATCCGCGACCGCATCAAGGATGTGATCAAGACCGGTGGCGAATGGATTTCCTCGCTCGACCTCGAAGACCTGATCAGCCGTCACCCGGCCGTGCGCGAAGTGGCGGTGGTAGGGGTGGCCGACCCGCAGTGGGGTGAACGCCCGTTTGCCCTGCTGGTTGTGCGCGAAGGCCAGGTCATCGACGCCAAGGCGCTGAAGGAACATCTCAAGCCGTTCGTCGAGCAAGGGCACATCAACAAGTGGGCGATTCCAAGCCAGATCGCCGTTGTTACCGAAATTCCCAAGACCAGTGTCGGCAAGCTGGACAAGAAACGCATCCGCCAGGACATCGTCCAGTGGCAGGCCAGCAACAGCGCGTTCCTCTCCACGCTGTAACCGCCATGCGGGTCGCGTACCGCAGCACGCGACCCGCATGCTAGAGGGGTGGAGCCTTGCCAAACGGCAGAAATACGCCATCCTTTAGCACTGCCAGCGCGCAGCCGGGGCAACATGGCAGCGAGTTGGCCGCACGGAGCGCAAATCACACTTTAGAGGGATCAAGCGCCTGTGCCTTGCTGGCTATAGTCGGGGCCAGGGGATTTTCAGGAATGGGGGAGGCGACATGCGCAAGCCGTGTCGCCGCGGGCGCAAGCCTGCAAACCGGTCGCTCGGGCCGTTCTTGAAAGGACTCACTGCCATAACAAAAAAAGTACATGGAGTAGCGTCGATGAAATCTGCAAACCTGTTCTGGCGCCGGGCCAAGTTGCCCCTGGCTGTCAGCCTTGCTTCCACGCTCGCAAGTCCTGCTTTCGCTGTCAGTTTCAACATTGGTGAAATCGAAGGCCAGTTCGACTCGTCGCTCTCCATCGGCGCCAGCTGGTCGACGGCCAACCCCAACAAGAACCTGATCGGGGTGAACAACGGCGGCAAGGGCCTGTCGCAGACATCCGACGATGGCCACCTGAACTTCAAGAAGGGCGAAACCTTCTCCAAGATCTTCAAGGGCATCCATGACCTGGAGCTCAAGTACGGCGACACCGGCGTGTTCGTCCGCGGCAAGTACTGGTACGACTTCGAACTGAAGGACGAAGGCCGCGAGTTCAAGGACATCAGCGACTCCAACCGCAAGGAAGGCGCCAAATCGTCCGGTGCCGAGCTGCTCGACGCGTTCGTCTATCACAACTACTCCATCGGCGATCAGCCAGGCTCGGTGCGCCTGGGCAAGCAGGTGGTGAGCTGGGGTGAAAGTACCTTCATCGGTGGCGGTATCAACTCGATCAACCCGATCGACGTAGCTGCCTTCCGCCGTCCGGGGGCCGAGATCAAGGAAGGCCTGATTCCGGTCAACATGTTCTACATCTCGCAAAGCCTGACCGACAACCTGTCGGCCGAGGCCTTCTACCAGATCGAATGGGACCAGACGGTCGTCGACAACTGCGGCACCTTCTTCTCCCAGCCGGACATCATTGCCGACGGCTGTACCAATAACCTGCGTGTGCTCAACAGCAGCCGCACAGTGCCGGGGGCGGCGCAGCAGTTCCTTGCCACCCGTGGCGTGGACATCAACGAGGAAGGGGTGATGGTGCGCCGTGGCGCCGACCGCGATGCACGTGACAGCGGCCAGTTCGGTGTGGCCATGCGCTACATGTTCGAGCCGCTGGACACCGAGTTCGGTGCCTACTTCATGAACTATCACAGCCGTGCGCCGATCTTCAGCGCTACAGGGGCTGCGCCTTCTGTGTTCGCCGGGTTGAGCGCCCTGCCTGCACAGCTGCGCGCTCTGGCACCCCTGATCGTGGCGGGTAATTCCGAGTACTTTGTCGAATATCCCGAGGATATCCGCCTCTATGGCTTGAGTTTCTCCACCACGCTGCCTACAGGGACAGCCTGGAGCGGTGAACTCAGCTACCGCCCCAACGCGCCAGTGCAACTCAATACCACTGATATCTTGTTCGCCGGGGTCCGCCCCATTGGCGGCGCTTTGAGCAATGCTTCGCTGCTGACCGGTACGCCGGGGCAGGACCTGCACGGGTATCGTCGCAAGGAAATCACTCAATTCCAGACCACCCTGACGCACTTCTTCGACCAGGTGATGGGCGCCAGCCGCATGACCGTGGTGGGCGAGGTGGGTGTCACCCATGTGGGTGGCCTCGAAAACGCACACGACACTCGCTACGGTCGCGATCCAGTGTTCGGCCCTGGCCCACTGCCTTCCACCGGTGGTGCCGATACCTGCCAGGCACTCAACGCCAGCACCATCGCAGGCGCCGGCGCCGGTGCATCCACTGCCAACCTGAACCGCAACTGCGAGAACGACGGCTACACCACCAGTACTTCCTGGGGTTACCGCGCCCGTGTCATCTGGGACTACAACGACGTCTTCGCCGGGGTCAACCTGAAGCCGAGCGTGGCCTGGTCGCATGATGTCTCCGGCTACTCGCCCGGCCCTGGCGCCAACTTCGAGGAAGGCCGCAAGGCCGTCAGCCTGGGCCTCGACGCCGAGTACCAGAACACCTACACGGCAAGCCTGTCGTACACCAACTTCTTCGATGGCAAGTACACCACCGTGGATGACCGCGACTTCGTCGCCCTCAGCTTCGGCGTGAACTTCTAAGCATACAGATCCAGGACGACACGACATGAACAAGACCAGAAGTCTGCTGCAAGCCGGTGTGCTGGGCCTGTCCCTGCTGGCGACCAGCGTCATGGCTGCAGTATCCGCCGACGAGGCGGCCAAGCTGGGCAGTACCCTGACCCCGATGGGCGCCGAAAAGGCCGGCAACGCCGATGGCTCGATCGGCCCGTGGGAGCCGCTGTCGAAGAGCGCGGGCAGTGCCGACGGCAAGGGCTTCCTGTCCGACCCGTACGGCAGCGACAAGCCGCTGTTCACCATCACCGCGCAGAACGCCGACCAGTACAAGGACAAGCTCTCGCCGGGCCAGCTGGCCATGCTCAAGCGCTACCCGGACACCTTCAAGATCCCGGTATTCAAGACCCATCGCGGTTCCACGGTGCCGGCCGACGTGTTCGCCGCCATCAAGGAGAACGCCACCAAGACCACCCTGGTCGAAGGCGGCAACGGCCTGAGCAACTTCCGCACGGCTGTACCGTTCCCGATCCCCAAAAGCGGCCTGGAGGTGATCTGGAACCACATCACCCGCTACCGGGGTGGCAGCGTCAGCCGCCTGGTGACCCAGGCCACGCCACAGCAGAACGGCTCCTTCAACCCTGTGTACTTCTCCGACCAGTTCGTCTTCCGCGACAAGATGAAGGATTACGACCCGAACAACCCGGGCAACATCCTGTTCTACTTCAAGCAGGAGGTGACCGCGCCCGCGCGCCTGGCCGGTACCGTGCTGCTGGTACACGAAACCCTCGACCAGGTGAAGGAACCGCGCAAGGCGTGGATCTACAACGCAGGCCAACGCCGCGTGCGCCAGGCACCGCAAGTGTCGTACGACGGCCCGGGTACCGCCGCCGACGGTTTGCGCACCTCGGACAACCTGGACATGTTCAACGGTGCGCCGGACCGCTATGACTGGAAGCTGGAAGGCAAGAAGGAGATGTACATCGCGTCCAACGCCTTCAAGCTCGACGACCCCAAGCTCAAGTACACCGACATCATCAAGGCCGGGCACATCAACCAGGACCTTTCCCGTTACGAGCTGCGCCGCGTGTGGCACGTGGTCGCGACCCTCAAGCCAGGCCAGCGGCACATCTATGCCAAGCGTGACTTCTACATCGACGAGGACACCTGGCAGGCTGCGGTGATCGACCAGTACGACGGCCGTGGCCAGCTGTGGCGCGTGTCCGAGGCACATGCCCAGCCGTACTACAACGTGGAAGTGCCGTGGTACACCCTGGAGACTATCTACGACCTGCAGTCGGGCCGTTACCTGGCCCTGGGCATGAAGAACGAAGAGAAGCGCGCCTACGACTTCGGCTTCAGCGCCAGCAAGGCGGACTTCCAGCCAGCGGCACTGCGCCAGTCGGGTATTCGCTAAGTATCACGCAACCTCGGAGCGCCCCGGCTTGACCGGGGCGTTTCATTTTCCTGTACCGGCCTCTTCGCGGGTGAACCCGCTCCCACAGGTACTGCACTGGACTTGAAACCTGTGCAATCCCTGTGGGAGCGGGTTCACCCGCGAAGGGGCCGGTACAGCAATAAAGCTGGTGAATACCTCAGCAAACCCCCGCCCCAGCCCCTGTCCATCAGCCATGTTGCTTTTTGTCGCAGTCTTTTCCAGGGGAATTGCGCCCATCATCTTCAAATGCGCAGCGTTACCCGCTAGTCTCGCAAGCATCCATACCGCCGTAGTCTTCCAACCAGAACGAGCCGGCCATGACAGATCTGTCCCGTACGCATGGATTCGCCAGCCAGGCCCTGGGCCTGCTGGACGGGCGTTTCTTCCGGCCGCCCTTGCCGGACGGCCATGTGCCGCGCCTGCGCCTGTGCCAGCGGCTGCAAGCCGGCCTCGGCGGGCGGCTGTTGCTGGTCAATGCCCCGGCGGGTTTCGGCAAAAGCTCCCTGGCCATCGAATTTTGCGAAGCGCTGCCCGAGCACTGGCGTAGCCTGTGGCTGGGCCTGAGCCAACGGGATGCCGACCCTGGCCGCTTCCTCGAACGCCTGCTCGAAGGCCTGCAGCAGTACTGTCCGGCGCTGGGCGGCCAGGCCATGGGCCTGCTGAAAATGCGCCAGCGCCACCAGCCGTTCGCCTTCGAGGAATGGCTCGACGGCCTGCTCGACGAGCTGGCGCTGTACCTGCAAGCCGATACGCCCTTGTTGCTGGTGCTGGACGACTATCACCTGGCCCAGGGGCCGGTGCTCGACCGTTGCCTGCAGTTCTTCCTCAATCACCTGCCCCCCGGCCTGGTGCTGCTGGTCACCAGCCGCCAGCGCCCGGACTGGCACCTGGCGCGCCTGCGCCTGTCGCGGCAATTGGTCGAGCTCAACGAACAGGACTTGCGCCTTACCGCCGAAGAGTCGCTGGCGGTGATCGGTCGCCAACCCACCGGGCTGCGTGGCCAGGCCCTGGACAACCTGATCCAGCGCAGCGACGGTTGGGTGGCCGGGTTGCGTTTCTGGCAACTGGCGGCCAGCGAGTCCGCAGACGAGCAGGCCTTGCCCCAGGCCTTGCACGGCGGCGAGGGCCTGATCCGCGACTATCTGCTGGAAGAAGTCATCGACATGCTGCCCGCCGATGTGCAGGCCTTCCTGTACGAAACGGCCTGCCAGGAGCGTTTCTGCGCCCCGTTGTGCGATGCCGTGCGCGGCCGCCACGACAGCGCCGCGATCCTGCGCTTCTTGCAGGCGCACCAGGTGTTCCTGGTGCCGCTGGACGAGCATGGCCACTGGTTCCGCTATCACCACCTGTTCTCCGACCTGCTGCGCAGCCGCCAGGCCAGCGAGCCGCTGGCCGGCCTGCAGTTGCGTGCCTGCCGCTGGTTCGAAAGCCAGGGCCTGCTGGACGAAGCGGTGGAGCAGGCGCTGCGGGCCGGTCACCTCGATGTCGCCGCCGACCTGGTGCAGAGCCTGTCCGAGGAGCAACTGCTGGCCGAACAGAACGTCGGCATGTTGCTGCGCTGGAAGATGGACCTGCCCGACAGCCTGCTGATCAGCACGCCGCGGCTGATCGTGCTGTACAGCTGGGCGTTGGGCCTGGCGTGCCAGCTGGACGCGGCCGAGGAGCTGGCGGGTTATCTCAGCCGCTTCCTGCCCGCGCCCTCGGCGACCGCGCAAAAGTCCATGCTGGCCCAGTGGCTGGCGCTGAGTGGTGTGATCGCCCGTGGCCGTGGCGACCGCGAGCGCACCCTGGCCTATTGCGGCGAAGCGCTGCAGAGCCTGCCGAGCAAGCGTTATGGCCAACGCCTGGTGTGCCTGTCGACGCTGTCCAACCTGGCGATTGCCGATGGCGATTTCTGGCGGGCCCGCGGCTGGAACCGTGAGGCCCTGGAGCTGGCCCAGCGCGTTGGCAACCCATTGTTCGAGGCCCTGGCCCATTACGACCGGGCGCGGGTGCTGCATGCCCGTGGCGAGGTGTTGCGCGCACTGGACGAAGTGCGCGAGGGGCTGCAACGCCTGCAAGGGCTGTCGGCACAGCGGCTGTATGCCGTGCGCGCCCGCCTGACGCTTTACGAAGGCTACCTGCTGGTATCGCGCCTGCAGCCGTCCCAGGGCCGTGCACGCTTGCGTGCGGGGCTGGGCGAGGCGCGGGCCTGTCGCGATATCAGCGTGCTCATCGGCCACTGCGTGATCGCTACGCTCGATGGCCGGGAAGGGCACTTTGCCGAGGCTTTTGCCGAACTGGCCGAGGCCGAGCGGCTGATGCACATCTGGGATGTGCCGCCGGTCTACTACCTGGCCATGATCACCCTGGTCAAATGCGAGTTGTGGCTGGCACAGGGGCGCATCGACCTGGCCGAGTCCTGGCTGCTGCGCCTGGGCCAGACCTATGGTGGCGAGCAACCGGCGGCGGCCCCGGAGTTCCACCCGTTGCTGCCATTGCACATCGCCTTGCAGCAGGCATCGCTCGAACGTATCCAGTCGCGTAGCGACGACGCGGCGCAACGCCTGGCCAGCCTGGTCGAGCGCGGCCAGGCCAGTGGCGGCATGATGCTCAGCGTCAGTGCCCTGTGCCAGTGGCTTGGCTTGTTGCTGGGCGAAGGCCGGGAAGAGCAGGCCGCCCAGTTGTTGCCACGGTTGCTGGAGGCAGCCCAAGGCGGCGTGCTGCAACCGTTCCAGCCTTTGCTGGAGCAGCACCCGCAGTGGCTTTTCGAACAGCTGCAGGCAGTTGCCGCCTGCTCGGTGCAGGGCGAACTGCTCAAGCGCCTGCCACCGCTGCCGAGCGTCAGCACCGGCAGCGGCGAAGCCCTGAGTAGCCGCGAGCTGGCCGTGCTCGAGCTGATTGCCCAAGGCTGTTCCAACCAGCAGATCAGCGAGCGGCTGTTCATTTCCCTGCACACGGTGAAAACCCACGCCAGCCATATCAACAGCAAGCTGGGGGTGGAGCGGCGTACCCAGGCGGTGGCCAAGGCCAAGTCCCTGGGAATGCTGGCGTGAAATAGCCCTGCAGAGCCTTGTTCGCTAAAGTGATGGCGCCAGGCCATCGTTCGTGGCCGCCAACGCTCTACCCTCATCTTTCCCGACCAGCTGCCGATACAGCTATCGGTGGCATCGCCTCGCGCGATTTTTCAATCATTCCAAGGCAGGTCGTGTTGATGCTGCAGTACGGGCAAAAGAGCTTTCTGATCGTCGACGACTTTACCGACTTTCGCACGTCGACCCGTTCCATGCTGCGCGAGCTGGGCGTACGTGACGTGGACACCGCCGACAGCGGCGAGCAGGCGCTGCGCATGTGCGCGCAAAAGCGCTATGACGTCATCCTGCAGGACTTCCACCTGGGCGACGGCAAGAAGAACGGCCAGCAGGTGCTCGAAGACCTGATCCTCGACAAGCACATCAGCCATGAGTGCATATTCATCATGGTCACGGCCGAGAGCAGCCAGGCCATTGTCCTCAGCGCCATCGAGCACGAGCCTGATGCCTACCTGACCAAGCCGTTCAACCGGGTTGGCCTGGCCCAGCGCGTGGAGAAGCTGTACCAGCGCAAGACCTTGCTCAAGCCGATCCTGCAGGCCCTGGACCGCAATCGCCCGGCCGAAGTGCTGGCGGCCTGCGCCGAGCTGTGCAAGCGCGACCCACGCCTGGCCCCGCTGTGCCTGCGCTATCGGGCCGATGCCTTGCGCAACCTCAACCGTTTCGAGGAGCTGGAGAAGTTCCTCAAGGCCATCCTGGCCAGCCGCCCGCAGCCGTGGGTGTACTCGGCGCTGGGCAGCCTGATGCACAAGCGCGGCCAGAATGCCCAGGCCCAGGGCGTGTACGAGCAGGCGCTCAAGGCCTTCCCGATCATGCCAGGCCTGTACGATGGCATGGCCGAGGTGCTGGTGGCCCAAGGCGAAACCAGGCGTGCGCAGAACATGCTTGAAGAAGCCGTGCGCCTGTCGCCGCTGTCGGTGCGCCGGCAGTCGACGCTGGGCAAGCTGGCGTTGGAAAACGAAGACTTCGAGAGTGCTTCGAAAGCGTTCCGCCATGCGGTGAACCAGGGCCAGAGCTCACGCTACAAGGACCCCGAGAACAACCTGGGGCTGGTGCAGGCGCTGATGAGCAGGAATGCCGGCTTTGGCCTGGATGCGCGCACCCGGGTCGAGATCAACAGCACGCTCAGCGAAGTAGCCAAGGAAAACCCCGAGGACCAGGGCCTGCAGGTGCGTGCCCGCATGATGAAGGCCGCCAGCCTGCAGCAGGCCGGCGACCCTGAAACGGCTGCCAAGCTGACCGAACAGGCGATCCAGCGCCTGGACAAGATGAACCAGTTCTTTTCGGTCGATTCGGCCCTGACCGTTGCCGCGCAGTTGCAGGCCATGGGGCAGGAAGCCGCCGCCATCGGCGTGCTGAGGAGCTGTGTGGAAAGTTATGGCGACGACCCCAAGGTCATGGAGAGGGTCGGCAAGCTGACGGACGACCCCAGCGTGCTCAACGCCATTACCGAAGCGGTCACCCTCAATCGCCAGGGTGTGCGCAGTTACCAGGGTGGGCAGCTCGGCGAGGCGTTGCAGCTGTTCCGCAAGGCGCTGGGTTTGCAGCCGAAGAACATCAGCATCGCCCTCAACACTGCCCAGGCGCTGCTGCGCATCGGCGGAGACAGCCCTCAGCCCGCGATCATGCAGGAGTGCCGCGACGCCCTGACCAGCGTGGCCGGCATCCCCGCCAGCGACAACCGCTACGACCGCTACCGCAAACTGCACATCCGAGTGTTCGGCGCATGAATCAAGACAACCAGGGGCTGGATTTTTCCACGGTGATCGCCTCCACCGTGCACGACCTGAAGAATTCCCTGTCGGCGTTGATCCAGTCCCACAACCAGTGGATGCAGCGCTTGCCCGAGGAACTGCGCGGTGGTGCCGAGCAGGGGGTGATGGAGCATGAGTTTCGCCACCTCAATGGCATGCTGGTGCAGTTGCTGGGGTTGTACAAACTGGGCGTGAACCAGTTGCCGGTGTGCCCGGACTACCACGAACTGGACGATTTCATCGAAGCCCAGCTGGCTGCGCACGAGGAAGTGCTCAAGCACAAGGACATCCTTGCCACCTGGCGCATCGACACCGACAACCCGCTGGGCTTCTTCGACCGCGAGCTGGTGGCCTCGGTGATCGCCAACGTGATCACCAACGCCACCCGCTTTGCCGCGCATGCCTTGCTGATCACCATCGAAGAGGCAGACAACCAGCTGGCCATCTGCGTCAACGATGACGGCCCGGGTTATCCACAGCGCATGCTCGAACGCCAGGAAGAATTCATCCAGGGTATCGACTCGACCAGTGGCAGTACCGGCCTGGGCCTGTATTTTGCGGCGCGGATCGCGGCACTGCATGAAAGCGGCGGGGTGCGCGGGCGGATCGAGATCTCCAATGGCGGGGCGCTTGGGGGTGGGTTGTTCAGGTTGTTCTTGCCTTGAAACTGACAACGATTGCGTTTCAAATTTTTGCAGGTGGAAAGTAGGTTCCCAAGTTGATGTAGGGCATTTCCTTCTTGAGGTTGCAGGGCTTTTGTCCATACCGGGCAAATGACAGTGTAGATACGACGTCTCTACATTTCGCTTGCAATCATTTGGAGGGTTTCTACTATGTATCTACCTTGGGAGATACTCATGCAGATCAAGATTCAACAGTGGGGTAACAGCGCCGCGATTCGCTTGCCGGCTGCAGTGCTCAAACAGATGCGTCTCGGTGTCGGCTCTACCTTGAGCCTGGACACCGCGGGTGAGACCATGGTGCTCAAACCCGTCAGGTCGAAACCCAAATACACCCTTGAAGAGCTGATGGCCCAGTGCGATCTGGATGCACCGGAGCCAGAGGACATGGCCGACTGGAACGCGATGCCACCAGTAGGGCGTGAAGTGTGAAACGGGTGAAGTTCGCCAGGGGCGATATCGTTCGCGTCAATCTCGATCCGACTGTTGGACGGGAGCAGCAGGGGGCCGGGCGACCTGCGCTGGTGCTCACTCCAGCTGCGTTCAATGCGTCAGGCCTGGCTGTGGTAGTGCCGATCACTCAAGGTGGCGATTTTGCCAGGCATGCGGGTTTCGCCGTCACGCTCAGCGGTGCGGGTACGCAGACTCAGGGCGTGATGCTCTGCAATCAGGTGCGCACAGTCGACCTTGAAGCCAGATTTGCCAAACGCATAGAGTCGGTACCCGAGGTCGTCATCCTTGATGCACTGGCTCGCGTACAGACCCTCTTCGATTAACCGGTTCCCGTATTCCCTATGCAGAATCCATCGTCAGCGCTCATCCGCGAAACCTTCCCCGTAGGCCCCCTGCAATGCAACTGCACCCTGATCGGCGACCCGCTTACCAAAAAGGCCATCGTCGTCGACCCGGGCGGTGACCCGGACAAGATCCTTGCCCGCCTGCAGGCCCACGGGCTGACGCTGGTGAGCATCATCCACACTCACGCTCACTTCGATCACTTCCTTGCCTCGGGCAAGCTCAAGGAACTGACCGGCGCAACGCTGCACCTGCACAAGGACGACCAGGCGCTGTGGGACAACCTGGAAATGCAGTGCCAGATGTTCGGCGTGCCCTACACCCCGGTACCTGCGCCAGACCGCTGGCTGGGGGATGACGAGGAGCTGGCCTGCGGTTGTGGCGTGGCCCTGCATACGCCAGGCCACACGCCGGGCTCGATGAGCTTCTGGTTTGCCGACGCCAAGCTGCTGATCGCCGGCGATACCCTGTTCCGCCGTGGCATTGGCCGTACCGATTTGTGGGGTGGCGACCAGCGGGCCATCGTCCGTTCGATCAAGGAGCGGCTGTACCGGCTGGACGAGGAGGCCGTCGTGGTGACCGGCCACGGGCCTGATACCCGCCTGGGCGACGAAATGCGCGAAAACCCCTTCGTGCGTGCCTGATGGCACATGAAGGCACTTTCATGGAATTTTTCGTTGCCGTTGCAATCCAAGGCTGGCATAGATCCCTTTATGATCTGCCGCATTCATGAATTCAGTAGGAGCTTGTCCATGTTCACCATGCGTCGTCTGATTATCGTCGCAACCGCCGCTGCCCTGATGACCGGCTGTGCCGGGCAGAACCCTTATGACAGCCAAGGGCAGGCGCAGGGCTCCACAGGGATGAGCAAGACCGCCAAGTACGGCGGCCTGGGCGCGCTGGCCGGTGCTATCGCCGGTGCCGCCATCGACCACAACAACCGTGGCAAGGGTGCACTGATCGGTGCCGCCGCCGTAGGTGCCGCCGCAGCCGGTTATGGCTACTACGCCGACAAGCAGGAAGCCGAGCTGCGCGCGCAGATGGCCAACACCGGCGTGGAAGTGCAGCGCCAGGGTGACCAGATCAAGCTGATCATGCCGGGCAATATCACCTTCGCCACCGACTCGGCCAACATCGCGCCAAGCTTCTACTCGCCGCTGAACAACCTGGCCGGCTCGTTCAAGCAGTTCAACCAGAACACCATCGAAGTGGTCGGTTTCACCGACAGCACTGGCAGCCGCCAGCACAACATGGACCTGTCCCAGCGCCGTGCGCAGGCGGTCAGCACCTACCTGACCTCGCAGGGTGTGGATGCCTCGCGTATCACCGTACGTGGCATGGGCCCGGACCAGCCGATCGCCAGCAACGCCGACGCCAATGGCCGCGCGCAGAACCGCCGGGTGGAAGTGAACCTGAAGCCGATTCCGGGTCAGCAGTATGACCAGCAAGGTCAGGTTCAGCAGTATCCCTGATCGATCAGAGTGACCCTGTGGGAGCGGGTTCACCCGCGAACACCGGCGTAGCCGGTGCCAAACACCGCGTCGCATTCTTCGCGGGTGAACCCGCTCCCACAGGGGCTGCAAAGCAGCCCCAGCTTTTAGCCTGCCACGCTGGCCTGAATCGCCGTCAGGGCAATGGTATGCACGATATCGTCAACCTGAGCCCCGCGCGGCAAGTCGTTCACCGGCTTGCGCAACCCTTGCAGCATCGGCCCCAGGCTGACCCCGTCGGTGCTGCGTTGCACCGCCTTGTGGGTCGTGTTGCCGGTATTCAGGTCAGGGAACACGAATACCGTCGCCCGCCCGGCTACCGGGCTGCCCGGCGCCAGCTCCCGTGCAATCGCCGGGTTGGCCGCCGCGTCATACTGCAACGGCCCGTCGATCAGCAGCTCCTGCGCCGCGCCCTGTGCCAGGCGGGTCGCTTCGCGCACTTTCTCGACTTCCTCGTCGCTGGCCGAATCGCTTGAATAACTGATCATCGCCACCCGCGGCGCGATGCCGAAGGCCTGCGCCGATTCGGCACTCTGCCGGGCGATCTCGGCCAGTTCGACAGCACTCGGGTGCGGGTTCATCACGCAGTCGCCGTACACCAGCACCTGCTCGGGGAACAGCATGAAGAACACCGACGACACCAGGCTCGAACCCGGCGCGGTCTTGATCAGCTGCAGGGCCGGGCGGATGGTGTTGGCGGTGGAGTGCACCAGGCCCGAGACCAGGCCGTCCACTTCGTCCAGGGCCAGCATCATGGTACCGATCACCACCGGGTCTTCCAGTTGCTGCTCGGCCATTGGGGCATTGAGGTTCTTGCTCTTGCGCAGCTCGACCATCGGTTCCACATAGCGCCCGCGAATCACCTCGGGGTTCAGGATTTCCAGGCCCGGCGGCAAGGTAATGCCCTGGGCGCGCGCCACGGCATCGACATCCTCGGGCTTGGCCAGCAGCACGCAGCGGGCAATGCCGCGGGCCTGGCAGATGGCCGCTGCCTGCACCAGCAGCGGCTCGGCGCCTTCCGGCAGGACGATGCGCTTGTTGGCCTGCTGCGCCCGCTGGATCAGCTGGTAGCGGAACACTGCAGGCGACAGGCGCAGTTCGCGCGGGGTGCCGCAACGCTGGTGCAACCAGGCGGCGTCGAGGTGGCTGGCGACGAAGTCGGTGATGAATTCGGCGCGCTCGCGGTCGTCCACCGGGATTTCGCGGTTCAGCGAGTTGAGCTGGTTGGCGGTATCGTACGAGCCGGTACTGACCGACAGGATCGGCAGGCCGGCCTGCAGGGCGCCGCGGCACAAGCCCAGGATGCGTGGGTCTGGCTTGCCGTCACTGGTCAGCAGCAGGCCGGCCAGCGGTACGCCGTTGATCGCTGCCAGGCTGACGGCGAGGATGATGTCGTCGCGGTCACCCGGGGTCACCACCAGGGTACCCGAGGTAAGCAGCGGCACCGTGTTGGCCACGGTACGCGCGCAGATGATGATCTTGCTCATGCGCCGCTGCTCGTAGTCACCGGCATTGAGCACCTGGGCACCGAGCAGGTCGGCCACGTCACGGGTGCGCGGGGCGTTCAGTTCGGGCTGGTAGGGGATGCAGCCCAGCAGGCGGAAGTCGTTGCCGCGCAGCAGCGGCGAGTGTTCGCGCAGGCGGGTGGAAAAGTCCGCCATGCTTTCGTCGGTGCGCACCTTGTTGAGGATTACCCCGAGCACCTTCGGGTCGCGCGGGCCGCCGAACAGCTGGGCCTGTAGTTCGACCCGGCCGGACAACTCGCTGAGCACTTCGTTTTCCGGTGCAGATACCAGTATCACCTCGGCATCCAGACTCTTGGCCAGGTGCAGGTTGACCCGCGCCGCATAGCTGGCGTGGCGTGTGGGCACCATGCCCTCGACCACCACCACGTCGTTGCCGATGCAGGCTTGCTGGTACAGGCGGATGATTTCTTCGAGCAACTCGTCCAGCTGGCCATCGCCGAGCATGCGCTCGACATGGGCCAGGCTCAGCGGTACCGGGGGCTTGATGCCGTGGGTGCGGGCAACCAGCTCGGTGGAGCGTTCGGGGCCGGTGTCACCCGGGTGGGGCTGGGCGATCGGCTTGAAGAAGCCGACCTTCAGCCCGGCGCGCTCCAGGGTGCGCACCAGGCCCAGGCTGATGGAGGTCAGGCCGACACCGAAATCGGTCGGCGCAATGAAAAATGTCTGCATGCGTGCTTCTCGAAATAAGCGGTGCAAGAAATTAACGGCCAAGGGTAGCGCTATCGGCCCCTTGTGCGCACCAGCCGCAAGCGAAAGGCTGGCCGATACGCTGCGCGCGCTGGGCCGGGTCGAGCACCCAGGGGCGTGCCTGCCACGGCGGCTGGTGGCGCAGGTGCTGGGTGTGGCCGCAGGACAGTTCGGCCACCCAGTGGCCCTCTTCGTCCTGGTGGAAGCCGGTGATCCGACTGATGGGCCGTTGCTCGTCCGCAGTGCGTTCGCAATCGGGCGATGGCTTGGTTACACTTGTCCGCTCTACATACTTTTGCAAAAGGTCTTGCCCCATGCTGATCGCCGCCAACAAGGCTGTCTCCATCGACTATACCCTGACCAACGACGCCGGGGAGACCATCGACAGCTCCGCCGGCGGTGCGCCGCTGGTTTACCTGCACGGTGCCGGCAACATCATCCCGGGCCTGGAAAAAGCCCTGGAAGGCAAGCAGGCCGGTGACGAGCTGAACGTTTCCATCGAGCCGGAAGATGCCTACGGCGAATACCTGGCCGAGCTGGTCAGCACCCTGAACCGCAGCCTGTTCGAAGGTGTCGACGAGTTGGAAGTGGGCATGCAGTTCCACGCTTCGGCGCCGGATGGCCAGATGCAGATCGTCACCATCCGCGACATCGACGGCGACGACGTGACCGTCGACGGCAACCACCCGCTGGCCGGCCAGCGCCTGACCTTCCAGGTCAAGGTAGTCAACGTGCGTGATGCCAGCGACGAAGAAATCGCTCACCGCCACATCCACGGTGAAGGTGGCCATCACCACTGATTTTCTGCGCTAAGCTCAGAAAGTCGCCAGGCGCTCGGGCAAGCCGATTTGCCTTCCTACGGGAGGTGGACGGTTTGGACGAGCGCCTTTTTAGTGGGCGGAATTCACCTGCGCGGCAACCGGGAACCTGAGAGGGGATTCATCATGAGTGCATTTCACGACCTGAAACTGGACGCGTTGAACGGCGGGGAGCTGCCCCTCGCACCGTTCAAGGGCCAAGTGGTGCTGGTGGTCAACGTTGCCTCCAAGTGTGGTCTCACGCCGCAATACAAGGCCCTGGAGAACCTCTACCAGGTTTACAAGGACAAGGGCTTCAACGTGCTTGGCCTGCCGTGCAACCAGTTTGCCGGCCAGGAGCCTGGCAGCGAAAAGGAAATCCAGGAGTTTTGCAGCCTCAACTATGGGGTGAGCTTCCCGCTGGGTGGCAAGCTGGAGGTCAACGGGCCGCAGCGCCACTCGCTGTACCGCCTGCTGGCGGGTGAGGGTGCGGAGTTCCCGGGGGACATTACCTGGAACTTCGAGAAGTTCCTGGTGGGCAAGGACGGGCGGGTACTGGCGCGTTTTTCGCCGCGCACGGCACCGGATGATCCAGCGGTGGTACAGGCTATCGAGAAAGCCTTGGCCTGAAGCGCCTGACGCGGTTTCTCTGTAGGAGCGGCCTTGTGTCGCGATCGGGCCGCATAGCGGCCCCCGGATATCAGCATTGTCGCAACTATCGAGGGGCTGCTCTGCAGCCCGATCGCGACACAAGGCCGCTCCTACACAGATCGCGTAGCACCCAGCCTCGAAGCTGGTGAAGTCGCAGCCTGGTTCCGGGCTGCATGCAGATACCCCTCGAACTGCTCGACAATCGCCGGCCAGCCCTGGCGACTGGCATGCTTTCGCGCATTCAGGCGCACCCGGCGCAACGTCTCCTCTTCTTCCAGCAGCCAGCAGGCAGAGTCGATGAACGCCGCCTGGTCCCCCGGCATGGCCAGCGCACCGCTATGGCCATGGCGAATATGCTGCGCGGCGGCCGCCTCGTCATAGGCGACCACCGCCAACCCCGAGGCCATGGCTTCGAGCACCACATTGCCAAAGGTTTCGGTCAGGCTCGGAAACAGGAACAGGTCACCGCTGGCATAGTGTTCGGCCAGTAGCTCGCCTCGCTGGGCGCCGCAGAACACGGCATCCGGTACCTGCTGTTCGAGGGCGGCACGCTGTGGGCCGTCACCCACCATGATCAGGCGCAGGCGTTTGTGTGGATAAGTTTTCTGCAGGGCCTCCAGGCTTGGGCGCAGCAAACCCAGGTTCTTTTCTGCCGCCAGCCGCCCGACATGCAGCACGGCGATGTCGTCCGGGCCGAGCCCCCAGCTTTCCCGTAATGCGGGGCTGCGCCGGGCCGGGTTGAACAGGCAGGCATCGACCCCCCGGGCCAGTAGCTCCAGGCGTTCGAAACCGCGGCGTTCAAGCTCCAGGCGCTGACTTAGGCTGGGTACCAGGGTGGTCGCCGTGCGCCGATGGAACCAGCGCAGGTAGTTGGTGAGCAGGCGCGTCAGCAGGCCCAACCCGTACTGGCCGGAATACTGCGGGAAGTTGGTGTGGAAGCCGCTGACCACCGCTACCCCCAGGCGCCGGGCCGCGCGCAGTGCGCTGAGCCCAAGCGGCCCCTCGGTGGCGATGTACAGCACATCCGGGCGCTGCCGGCGCCAGCGGCGCAACAGCTTGTGCATCGACACCTCGCCCCATTGCAAGCCCGGGTAACCAGGCAGGGGCCAGCCACGGCACAGCACCAGGTTCGGGTCGTTGTGCAGTGGTGCTTCACCGGCCTGGCGCGGGCGCACCACTTCGATCTCATGGCCGCGTTGGCGCAACCCTTCGCTGAGCCGGCCAAGGGTATTGGCCACGCCGTTGATCTCGGGTGGGAAGGTTTCGCTGACCAGGGTAATGCGTAGGGCGGGTGTATTCATGACAAAAAGTGTCCGCCTGCTGGATTGCGCCAATGTGACTGCCATGTGACGTACAGATGACGCCTGATCGCTGACGCTTTTCGCCTTGTGAATTTTTCCTTGCAAGGGTGCTCAAGAGGGGGCACCGGCAGCCGATGAAGATGCATTCGACGATGCGCTCCAGGAGAGCGGTGATGTTCAACAACAAGCTCAAGCAAGAAATCCGGCAGTTGCGCGAAGACCTGATGTCCATCGAACAGGTCAAGAGTAGCCTCGACAGCGAGATGCTGGTACTGCAACTCGACCCCCAGGGGCGGATCGAGATGGTCAACGGCAACTTCGAGAGCGAGATGCTCTACCGTGCCGAACAATTGCTTGGGCGCAACATCGAGGACATCGTCCCCGCCCATGTGAAGACGCTGGATTTCTACCAGCGCATGAAAGGCGCGATCAGCCGCGGTGAACACCTGAACGGTGCATTCCGCCTGCTGCGCGGCAATGGCCAGGAGGCCTGGTTACGGTCGATCCTGCAGCCGGTCAAGAACAGCGAGGGGCGCATCAAGTATTTCACGCTGCACTCCAGCGACCTTACCCGCACCATCGAGACCTCCCGCGAGCACGAAAGCCTGATCAAGGCGCTGATGCGTTCCACCGCCGTGATCGAGTTCGATCTCGATGGCACCGTGCTCACCGCCAACGAACGCTTCCTGGGCACCGTCGGTTACCGCCTGGAGCAGATCCGTGGCAAGCATCACCGCATGTTCTGCGAGCCGGAGGAGGCCAACTCGGCCGGCTATCAGGCGTTCTGGGACAAGCTGCGCCGTGGCGAGTACGTTGCCGACCGCTTCAAACGTATCGACGCCCATGGCCGGGTGGTCTGGCTGGAGGCTTCGTACAACCCCATCTTCGATGCCCATGACGTGCTGTACAAGGTGGTCAAATTCGCCACCGTCATCACCGAGCAGGTCAACCAGGAGCAGGCGGTGGCCGAGGCGGCGGATGTTGCCTACAACACCTCGCTGGGTACCGATGCCAGCGCCCGCAAGGCCACCGATGTGGTCACCCAGAGCGTCAGCGTGATGCGCGGGCTGGAAGCTTCGATGCAAGAGGCGGCAGAGGGCATCCAGGCGCTGGATACCCAATCGCGGGTGATTGGTTCGATCATCAAGACCATCAGCGACATTGCCGGGCAGACCAACCTGCTGGCGCTGAACGCGGCCATCGAAGCGGCCCGCGCCGGCGAGCAGGGGCGGGGGTTTGCCGTGGTTGCCGATGAAGTGCGCCAGCTGGCCTCGCGCACCAGCACCGCCACCGAGGAAATCGCCCGGGTGGTGCAGCAGAACGAGCAACTGGCCCAGGCGGCAGTGGCGATCATCGACACCAGCAAGCGCCAGGCCGAGCAGGGGCTGGCGCTGGCGGACGAGACAGGGAGCGTGATTGTCGAGATCCAGGACGGGGCCAAGCGGGTGGTGGATGTGGTGGGGCAGTTTTCCAGCCGGTTGGGGCAGTAGGACCAGGATCAGACGCGGTCTGCTTCTTTGTGGGAGCGGCCTTGTGTCGCGAAAGGGCCGCAAAGCGGCCCCAGCAATTTGTGCATTAGTGCTGATATCCTGGGGCCGCTCTGCGGCCCTTTCGCGACACAAGGCCGCTCCCACAGGAGGCCGCGCAAGGTCCGAGAGGGATCAGTTCCGTTCCCGCACCCAGAACAACGTGGCCCCGGCCACCGCCGCCGGCATCATCAGCACGTTCACCAGCGGGATCATCAACGCCAGGTAGGTAATGCCGCCAAAGCCCAGGCTCTGCCAGCGTTTCTGGCGCAGCCAGGCGAGCATGTCCTGCCAGCTCATCTTGTTGTTGTCCGCCGGGTAGTCGATGTACTGGATAGCCATCATCCACACCCCGAAGATCAGCCAAAGCGGCGCCGCCACCACGTTGACCACCGGGATCAGCGACAGGATGAACAGGCCGATTGCCCGTGGCAGGAAGTAGCCCAGCTTGCGCATTTCACGGCCGAAGGTCCGTGGCACCATGGCCACCAGTTCGCCCCAGCTGAATGCCGGGAAGTTGTCCTGCCCACGCACCACCACCTCGACCTTTTCCGCCAGGAAACCATTGAAAGGCGCGGCAATGATGTTGGCTGCCAAGGTGAAGGTGAAGAACACCATCAGCACCAACAAGGCAACGAACAGCGGCCAGAGAATGTAGCTGAGGAAGCTCAACCAATCCGGCAGCGTCGGCATCAGGGCATCAAGCCAAAGGTCGAATTGATGCCCGGCGAAGTAGATCAGGCCGCCGAACAGCAGCAGGTTGACCGCCAGCGGCAGCAGCACGAACAACCGCAGGTTGGGGCTCAGCACCAGTTTCAGGCCTTCGCGCAGGTACTGGGGGCCAGAGAGGACAGGGGCTTGCATCGAGAGACTCCGCAGAGAAGGAAAACGCGCTGACCTTACCGAGTTTGCCGCGCCGACGAAAGGCGGGCAGCGGGTGGGAAACGGGCTGTAACAAAAGCAGCAGGGCTTGGCTATCGATGAAATCGCTGAATAGACGATGCCTATGAGGTGGATTGTCGAAGGATATTTCCTTAATCTTTGCGACCTCGCTACAGTGCGCTCAACTTTCCGCTTTCTGGGCCTGCGCGTTGTAGCCTTCCCCAAGTGCTGCGTGGGTCCTTTTTAATTTTCCTGCTGGCGCAGCCGGTGCACCGATGCCGGCCCTGCGGCCCGCTCGACAGGAGTTCGACATGTCTGAAGTACGTCATTCGCGCGTCATCATTCTCGGTTCCGGCCCTGCCGGTTACAGCGCCGCGGTGTATGCCGCCCGTGCCAACCTCAAGCCGCTGCTGATCACCGGCATGCAGGCCGGCGGCCAGCTGACCACCACCACCGAAGTCGACAACTGGCCGGGCGACCCCCATGGCCTGACCGGCCCGGCGCTGATGCAACGCATGCAGGAGCACGCCGAGCGTTTCGAAACCGAAATCGTCTTCGACCACATCAACGCTGTCGACCTGGCCAACAAGCCCTTCACCCTGCAGGGTGACAGCGGCAAGTACACCTGCGACGCGCTGATCATCGCCACTGGCGCCAGCGCCCGCTACCTGGGCCTGCCGTCGGAAGAAACCTTCATGGGCAAGGGTGTTTCGGCCTGCGCCACCTGCGACGGCTTCTTCTACCGCAACAAGCCGGTTGCCGTGGTGGGCGGCGGCAACACTGCCGTGGAAGAGGCACTATACCTGGCCAACATCGCCAGCAAGGTGACCCTGGTGCACCGTCGCGATACCTTCCGCGCCGAGAAGATCCTGGTCGACAAGCTGCACGCCCGTGTGGCCGAAGGCAAGATCGAGCTCAAGCTCAACGCCACCCTGGACGAAGTGCTGGGTGACAACATGGGCGTGACCGGTGCGCGCCTGAAGAACAACGACGGCAGCAGTGACGAAATCAAGGTCGACGGCGTGTTCATCGCCATTGGCCACACCCCGAACACCTCGCTGTTCGAAGGCCAGCTGACCCTCAAGGACGGCTACCTGGTGGTCAACGGTGGCCGTGAAGGCAATGCCACCGCCACCAACGTCGAGGGCGTGTTCGCCGCCGGTGACGTGGCTGACCACGTTTACCGCCAGGCCATTACCTCGGCCGGTGCGGGCTGCATGGCGGCGCTGGATGTCGAGCGTTACCTGGACGGGCTGGCCAACGCTTCGTTCTGATTCTGAATCGCCGGGGCTGCTGCGCAGCCTATCGCGACACAAGGCCGCTCCTACAGGGATATGCGATCCCTGTAGGAGCGGCCTTGTGTCGCGATAGGGGCGCAAAGCGCCCCCAATGAAAAAACCGGCCCTGAGGCCGGTTTTTTCATGCCTGCAATCAGCTCACAGGCTCAACCGCATCGACAGGTCCACCGCCTTCACATCCTTGGTCATGGCACCAATCGAGATGTAGTCCACCCCAGTCTCGGCAATCACCCGCAAGGTCGTCTCGTTGACCCCGCCACTGGCTTCCAGCTTGGCCTTGCCCGCGGTAATGCGCACTGCTTCGCGCATCTCTTCCAGGTTCAGCTCGTCGAGCATGATGATGTCGGCACCTGCGGCCAGTGCCTGGCGCAGTTCGTCCAGGCTTTCCACTTCGATTTCCACCGGCTTGCCTGGCGCAATGCGATGCGCCGCCGCCACGGCCGCGGCCACGCCGCCGCTGGCGGCGATGTGGTTTTCCTTGATCAGGAAGGCGTCGTACAGGCCGATGCGGTGGTTGTCGCAACCGCCGCAAGTCACTGCATACTTTTGCGCCAGGCGCAGGCCCGGCAGGGTCTTGCGGGTGTCCAGCAGGCGCACCTGGGTACCTTCCACCAGGTCGGCCAGGAAGCGCGCACGGGTGGCGACCCCCGACAGCATCTGCAGGAAGTTCAGTGCACTGCGCTCACCACTGAGCAGCGAACGCGCGGGGCCCTCCAGATGGAACAGCGGCTGGTTGGCCGTGGCGCGCTCGCCATCGGCCACCTGCCAGTGCACGGCCACGCGCGGGTCGAGTTGGCGGAACACGGCATCGACCCAGGCGGTGCCTGCGATAATGCAGTCTTCGCGGGTGATGATGGTCGCCTTGGCCAGGCGCTCCGCCGGGATCAGCTGCGCTGTGATATCGCCACTGCCGATGTCCTCCAACAGCGCACGGCGCACGTTGGCTTCGATTTCAGCGGTCAGGTCGGCAAGGCGTAGGTTCGGCATGGTCGGCTCCACAAGCTAGATGCCGGCGATTATAGGGCAGGGGGCCGGTGTGTACAGTCGCCTTGGCGATGACCTTTGGTCGGCCGGTGTGAGCAAGCGGGGTAAATCAGGGTCATTAGCCAGCCAGTGAAACGGCGCTGGCAGCTGTGCGGGTTTTTACCGATAATGGTGACCAGTATTTGGCGTCATGACTTTGACGATCTTCAGCCCCTTCGGGCGAGACACCCTGCAAGGAGTACAGGATGCAAAAAGAAGGCAAGGTGGTGCCCTTGGCGGCAGCCATCGATCGAGGCGGGCGTGCGCCTCTGCCTTGCCTTCCGGTGTTGCTCCTGCAGGTGCGGGACAAGGCCGCCTTGCAGTTGCGTCAGGGCCTGCAGGACTTGTTCGACAACGCCGACGACACCCTCTTCGAGATGGCCGACAAGGCCTTCGACCGCAGTGACCAGAACCTGTACTTCGAGGCCATGCGTGACCTGCGCCTGAAGCGCAAGAGCATCGAGCGCGGTTTTCTCGACACGTTCTATGATGCCTTTGCCCGTATCGGCCAGGTCGACCTGCTGGCGCACCTGGTCGAGCCGGGCAACCTGCGCAGCAAGGCCCAGGTGGAGCGGGCCGCCGCGATCGAAGGTATGGTCGCGCGGGTGCTGTCACGCGACGGCATTGCCCTGCAGCAACTGGGCCTGCGCTTGCAGGTACTGCTCGACCGCCCCCTGCACGAGCAGCACAACCCGCTGGGGCCCGCAGCGCTGTGCGGCTACTTCCTCGACGCTGGCCGCAATCTGGGGGTTTGCCTGCGGGTCAAGCTGGTCCTGCTGAAACTGTTCGAGCGCTATGTGTTGCGCGATGCCGATGTGATCTATGGCGAAGCCAACCAGTTGCTGGCCGCTGCCGGTGTGTTGCCCGAGTTGCCAACGGCACCGCGCCGGCGCGCCGAAGACCGGCGCCTGAACGCACGACGCGGGCCGGCGAACCTGGGGCACGAGGTGGGCGCGGACGCGGCAGGGCAGGCGTTCTTTGCCTCGTTGCAAACACTGCTGGCCCCGGCGCGCGGGCAGTTCGCGCCTCGTTTGCAGGCGGTGGCCGCCGCCCAGCCAATAAGCACCGCCGACCTGCTGCGCCTGCTTTCGCATTTGCAGCACTACGTGCCCGCTACCCACGAGGCCGATGATTTCGAGCTTGGGCAACAGCTAGAACAACTGCTGCTGCGGGTCAGCGTGCGCAGCGGCACACGCCGGCGCATCGACGTGGCCGACGAGGACATGATCAACCTGGTTGGGCTGCTGTTCGCCTTCATCCAGGACGACGACAATCTGCCGGCCAGCCTGCGTGCGCTGATCGGGCGCCTGCATATTCCGCTGCTGAAGGTAGCCCTGCTGGACAAGGGGCTGTTCAGTCGGGCCAGCCACCCGGCCCGCCGCCTGCTCAACGAGATCGCTGGCGCGGCAATCGGTTGGGAATGCGGCAGCGACGGCATGCGCGACAGCCTGCACCTGCGGGTGGAGCGTATCGTCCAGCGCCTGCTCAATGATTTTGCCGAAGATGCCAGCCTGTTCGCCGAACTGCTCGAAGACTTCCTCGCTTTCAACCAGGACGAGCGGCGGCGCAACGAGCTGCTTGAACAACGTACCCGCGACGCCGAAGAAGGGCGTGCACGAGCCCTGCAGGCCAGGCAGCAGGTGCAGCATGCACTCAACCAGCGGCTGCGCGGCCGGTTATTGCCGCAGGTGGTGGTACAGATGCTGGTGCAGGCCTGGAGCCAGGTACTGCTACTGGCCTGGCTCAAGCAGGGCGAGGCATCCCAGGCCTGGCGAGACGCCTTGCAGACGATGGACACGCTGCTGGCCAGCATCACCCCGCCGCACGAGCCACATACCTTGCTGCAGCAGGTACCGGGCCTGCTCAAGGCACTGCGCGATGGCCTGTCCAGCGTGGCCCTGGACTCGGCAGCGACCCGCGAATTCTTCCTGCAACTGGAGCAACTGCACCTGCGTGCCTGCGCGGGTACCGCGGTGGCGCCCGGTGGTGAGGGCCAACCCCTGAGCGAGGTGCTGGTGGACGAGGACATCGTCCTGGCGATTGCTGAAGAACCCGCTTGTGCTCCGTTGCAGTTTGCCGACGGGCAGGCTGTGGCGCTGCGCCAGGTGCAGCGCCTGCGTATCGGTACCTGGGTCGAGGTGCTGGACGAGGACGAACCGTTGCGCTGCAAGCTGGTGGCGCGCATCGACAGCAGCGACCGGCTGGTGTTCGCCAACCGCACCGGCATGAAAGTGCGCGAATGGAATGGTGCCAGCCTGGCCCAGGCACTGCACCGAGGCGACGTGCGAGTGCTGGATGACGGGTTGTTGTTCGAGCGGGCGCTTGAGGCGGTGCTTGACAGGCTGCGGCGGTAGGCACAACTGTCTTGCGCAATATCTGCAAGCTGGCACGATCTCTGTGGGAGCGGGCGTGCCCGCGAAACAAGCGCCGCGGTGGATGGCACCGGCTGCGCCGGTGTTCGCGGGCACGCCCGCTCCCACAGCATTACAATGATTCACATGCAAACGGCGTTGGCCGCAGGGCATACTGTTGACCTGTTCACGGCGTTTTCAGGATCTGCCCCATGCAATTGGACCGTGCCACTGGCTGGTTCCACGGAATCGGAATCACCCACTGCCCCTCGCCGAACTTCAATACCCGCCCCGAAGGCGAATCGATTTCCCTGCTGGTGATCCACAACATCAGTCTGCCGCCTGCCTGTTTCGGCACCGGCAAGGTCCAGCAATTCTTCCAGAACCGCCTGGACCCAGACGAACACCCGTACTTCGCCAGCATCAACCACCTGACCGTGTCGGCGCACCTGTTCGTCGAGCGTGACGGTGCGGTGACCCAGTTCGTGTCGTTGCTCGACCGCGCCTGGCACGCCGGTGTGTCGTGCTTCGACGGGCGTGAAGGCTGTAACGATTTCTCCATCGGCATCGAACTGGAAGGCACCGACGATCTGCCTTATACCGATGCCCAGTACACGGTATTGGAGCAACTTACCCGGCACATCCGCGGTGCCTGGCCGGCCATCGACCTGGGCCGCATCCAGGGCCACAGCGACATTGCCCCGCAGCGCAAGACCGACCCCGGCCCGGCCTTCGACTGGCCGCGCTACCGACAGGCGCTGCAGCAAAACGAGGACAAGGCATGAGTTTTCTGGTGTTGTTGCTGGCGTTGTGGGTCGAGAAGTTCTCGGCCCTGCGTCATCAGGTGCAGCGCGATGGGTTCTTCCTTGGCGAACTGGTGCGCCTGGAGCGCAGCGGCACGGTGCACCCGTGGTGGACGCTGGCCATCCTGGTACTGGCACCGGTAGCGCTGCTGGTGTTGCTGCTGCATGTGCTGGACCCGGTGGCGTACGGCTTGCTGGCATTGCCGGTGCACCTGCTGGTGCTGATCTACAGCCTGGGCCGCGGCGATGCCAAGGCATCGTTGGGGCCGTTCCGCGATGCCTGGCGGCGCGGTGATGACCAGGCCGCTTTGCATGTGGCCGAGCGCGACCTGGGGCTGGCGGCCGACGAACCGCACAGCCTGTTGGTGCGGGTGCAGGGCAACCTGCTTTGGCAGGTGTACCAGGGCTTTTTCGCGGTGATCTTCTGGTACTTCGTGCTGGGCCCGGGTGCAGCCCTGGCCTATCGCCTGCTGGCGCTGTGTGGCGAACACAGCAAGCAACCGACGTTGAAGGCTCGTGCCGAG
Organism: Pseudomonas sp. B5(2017); assembly: GCF_002112825.1. Lineage (NCBI taxonomy): Bacteria > Pseudomonadati > Pseudomonadota > Gammaproteobacteria > Pseudomonadales > Pseudomonadaceae > Pseudomonas > Pseudomonas sp. B5(2017). Next base: position 95,460 of record NZ_NEIR01000012.1, on the reverse strand, counting down.
CAGCTCAGGCATATCATGGACTGGCTGCCGGTACGGGTGCTGGCCTTGAGTTTTGCCCTGGTCGGCAACTTCCTCGCGGTCACGCGAGTGATGCTGCACGAGGTGCTCAACTGGCACATCAGCGCCGCACACCTGGTGGCCCGGGTCGGGCGCATTGCCGATGACATTCCCGAGGAAGAAGACAGCCAGCGCGGGCTGGGGCGGCTGGACAGCCTGTGGGAGCTGCTGCTGCGCTGTGCGGTGCTGTGGTATGCCGGGTTTGCGCTGTGGACGGTGCTTGTCTGAACTGGCTCGCTGGCTTTTTCGCGGGCTTGCCCGCTCCCACAGGTACTGCGCCGGCCTCGAGATTTGCGCGGTCCCTGTAGGAGCGGGCAAGCCCGCGAAGAGGCCCACGCAGGTGCCAGCGCTTCAGCTACCAGCCAAACAACTCGCAAGCATTGCGGGTGCTGGCTTCAGCCAGCTCCACGACATCCACCCCCATCACCTGCGCCAGCGCCCCGGCAATCTCCGGCAGGTGCTCCGGGCTGTTCCTCACCCCGGGGAACATGACCGGCGCCATGTCCGGCGCATCGGTCTCCAGCACCACGCTGTCCAGCGGCAACCGCGCCAGGGTCTTGCGCAGCCGTAGGGCCTGCGGCCAGGTACCCGCACCGCCAAGCCCAAGCCGGAAGCCCAGCTTGATGTACTCGCGGGCCTCTTCGTAACTGCCGGCAAACGCATGTATCACCCCCGCCCGCGCCGGCTTGTAGCGCTTGAGCGTGGCGATCACCTGCGCATGGCTGCGGCGCACGTGGAGCAGGGCGGGCAGTTCAAAGTCGCAGGCCATCTGCAGTTGCGCTTCGAACAGCGCCTGCTGGCGGGCCTTGTCCAGGTCTTCGAGGTAATAGTCCAGGCCAAACTCGCCCACGGCACATAGCCGTGGGTCGCCGCGCAGGCGCTCCAGCCACTCGCGCAGCTGCGCCAGGTGCTCCGGGCGATGCTGGTCAAGGTAGATCGGGTGCAGGCCGAGCGCGGCGAACAGGCGCTGGTCGGCACAGGCCAGGTCCCACACCCGCTGGAAATTCGCCTGGTACACCCCCAGCACCACCATCCTCTCCACCCCGCGCGACACCGCGTTGGCCAGCAGTTGTTGGCGGTCGGCGTCGAAGTCGGGGAAGTCCAGGTGGGTGTGGGTGTCGATCAGGCGCATGTTCAGGCCGCTGTAATGCGTTGCTTGAACGTTCGACCGACGGCATGCACGCCAGGTTCGTAGCGTTTGTCCTCGATCGCGGCCAGTGCCAGTTCCAGCGCGGTGGCGGCAATCAGGCCATGCTGCTGGGCCATGGCATTGACTGGCAGCGGCAGGAAGTCGAGCAACTGGTTGTCGCCAAAGGTACCCAGCTGCAGCTGGCGTGAGTCGGCAGTGCGCGCCTGCAGGGTGTCGAACACCCCTTGCAGCAGCACGTAGGAGGTTGTCACCAGGGCATCCGGCAGGCCGCCAAGGTCATCGATCAGTTGCTGCATCAGGCGCTGGCCGCACTCACGGCTGAACGCTTCGCCCTGATAGCGGCGAACTTCGCCGGCATAGCCTTGCAGGGCTTCGTCGAAGCCGCCGGCACGTGCCTGGCTGACTGACAGCTCGGGGCGCGCGCCGATCAGTGCGATGCTGCGCGGGGCGGCGCTCAGCAGGCTGGCGGCCAGTTGGCGGCTGGCGTCGCGGTCGTCGCTGATCACCGAGCAGAAGTGCGCAGGGTCCAGGCGGCGGTCGATGGCGATCACCGGCAGGCCTTTGTCCTGCAGTTCGCGGTAGCTGTCGTCCTCTGGCGGCAGGCAGCTGGCGACGAACAGTGCATCGCAACGGCGGGCGCGGAACAGCTGCTGCAACTGGCGCTCGCTGTCGGGCTGGTCGTCGCTGCTGGCGATCAGCAACTGGTAGCCGCGGGCGCGGGCGCCTTGTTCGAGCTGCTTGGCGATGCGGGCGTAGCTGGGGTTCTCCAGATCCGGGAGAATGAAGCCCAGGGTGCGGGTATGCCGGCTGCGCAGGCCAGCGGCCTGCGGGTTGGGGGTGAAGCCGTGGGCCTCGACCACCGCGCGTACCCGCTCGACAGTGCTGTTGCTGATGCGCTGCTGTTCGGCCTTGCCATTGATGACGTAGCTGGCAGTGGTCACGGACACACCGGCCAGACGGGCGATATCGCTGAGTTTCACCGAATTTTCCTTGTTATTACCGGGGCTGGCTGTGAGCCCTGACCGGGTAGTTTGACCCGGCGAGGGCGCCACGCGCAGACGACCATTGTCGCAATTGTCCGACAGGATGGGGCTTTTTCCTCGGCAGATTATCGAGTAACGTGGCCGTCTGGTCAGATTAATCGTTTCAGCTGCCGAATTTTCTGCCTCGGCTGCCATCCGTGCAAGGCTGTTGAACTGGCCGTTCAAGTGAATTTCACAACAATACTCCAGTACCCGACCGGGAACTGCAAAAGGAGAAGGTCATGCTCGAGCTCGCCAAGGAGCAGATAGCCATGGGCCAGAAGGCCGCCGACAAGGCCGAGGCATTGCGCCTGCTGGCCGACCGGTTGGTCGCTGATGGCCTGGTCGCCGAGGGATACCTGCAAGGGCTGCAGGCCCGAGAGGCACAAGGCTCCACCTTCCTTGGGCAGGGCATTGCCATCCCCCATGGCACGCCGCAGACCCGTGACCTGGTGTACGCCACCGGCGTGCGCCTGTTGCAGTTCCCCGAGGGCGTGGATTGGGGGGATGGCCAGATGGTCTACCTTGCCATCGGCATCGCCGCCCGTTCCGATGAGCACCTGCGCCTGCTGCAACTGCTGACCCGTGCCCTGGGCGAGACCGACCTGGCCGAAGCATTGCGCCGCGCCGGCTCCGCCGAGGCGTTGCTGAAACTGTTGCAGGGCGCGCCGCAGGAACTGGCGCTGGATGCACAACTGGTCGGCCTGAACCTGGCGGCCGAGGACTTCGATGAACTGGCCTGGCGCGGCGCCCGCCTGTTGCAGCGCGCCGACTGCGTCGACAGCGGTTTTGCCGCCGTGTTGCAGCAGGCCGAGCCGCTGCCGCTGGGCGAGGGCCTGTGGTGGCTGCACAGCGAGCGCCAGGTGCGCCAGCCGGGCCTGGCCTTCATCACCCCGCAGCAGCCGCTGCGTTACCGCGACCAGCCGCTCAACGGCCTGTTCTGCCTGGCCAGCCTCGGTGCTGCCCACCAGGCCTTGCTCGAGCGCCTGTGCGAAGTGCTGATCGAAGGCCGTGGGCAGATGCTCTACCAGGCCACCAGCAGCCGCGCGGTGCTTGAAGTCCTGGGCGGAGAGGCGCCGGTGGACTGGCCCAGCGCGCGGGTCGTGCTGGCCAACCCGCACGGTTTGCACGCCCGCCCGGCAAAGGTACTGGCGCAACTGGCCAAAGGTTTCGACGGGGAAATCCGTGTACGCCTGGTCGACAGCGCGCAGCCAGCGGTGTCGGTGAAGAGCCTGAGCAAGCTGCTCAGCCTCGGCGCCCGACGTGGCCAGGCGCTGGAACTGGTGGCTGAGCCAGCCATCGCCGCCGATGCCTTGCCGGTGCTGCTGGCCGCCATCGAACAAGGCCTGGGGGAAGAGGTGGAGCCACTGCCACAGAGCGCGGCGACCGCAGCCGGCGCAGCGGCCGAAGTGCTGCAAGCGCCCGCAGCTGGTAGCCGCATCCACGGCGTGGGTGCGGCGCCCGGCATTGCCAGTGGCCCGGCGCATGTGTGTGTCGAGCGTGAGTTCGACTATCCCCTGCGCGGCGAGTCCTGCGCCCTGGAGCGGCAGAAGCTGCGTGAAGCCGTTGCGACTGTCAATGGCGAGCTGCAGGCCTTGGTCCAGCGCAGCGACAAGGCCATTGGCGAAATCTTCGTCACCCATCAGGAGATGCTCGCCGACCCGGCCCTGGCCGATGATGTGGAGCAACGCCTGGGCCAGGGCGAAAGTGCCGCGGCAGCCTGGATGGCAGTGATCGAGGCGGCGGCGCGCCAGCAGGAGTCGCTGCACGATGCCTTGCTCGCCGAACGTGCTGCCGATCTGCGTGACATTGGCCGCCGCGTGCTGGCGCAGTTGTGTGGCGTGCAGGCCCAGTGTGAACCCGAGCAACCCTACGTGCTGGTGATGACCGAAGTCGGCCCGTCCGATGTCGCCCGGCTGGACCCGAGCCGCGTCGCCGGTATCGTCACCGCCCAGGGCGGTGCCACCGCCCACAGCGCCATCGTCGCCCGTGCCCTGGGCATTCCGGCGGTAGTGGGCGCGGGGGCGTCGATACTGCTGTTGGACAGTGGCACGCCGTTGCTGCTCGATGGCCAGCGTGGCGTGGTCAGCGTGGCGCCGCCGGCGGATGAACTGCAACGGGCCCTGGCCGAACGCGACCTGCGCGAGCAGCGCTTGCAGGCCGCCTGGGCCAACCGTTTCGAGCCGGCGGTCACCCGTGATGGTCACGCTGTCGAGGTGTTTGCCAACATCGGCGAGAGCAACGGCATCGCCAAGGTAGTGGAGCAGGGCGCCGAAGGCGTGGGCCTGCTGCGCACCGAGCTGATTTTCATGGCCCACACCCAGGCCCCGGACGTAGCGACCCAGGAAGCCGAGTACCGCCGCGTGCTCGATGGCCTCGACGGGCGCCCGCTGGTGGTACGCACCCTTGATGTCGGCGGTGACAAACCGCTGCCGTACTGGCCGATCGCTGCCGAGGAAAACCCGTTCCTCGGTGTGCGCGGCGTACGCCTGACCCTGCAGCGCCCGCAGGTGATGGAGGACCAGCTGCGCGCCTTGCTGCGCGCGGCCGACCAGCGCCCGCTGCGCATCATGTTCCCGATGGTCGGGCAGGTCCATGAATGGCGCGAGGCGCGTGCCATGGTCGAGCGCCTGCGCGCCGAGATCCCGGTAGCCGACTTGCAGCTGGGTATCATGGTCGAGGTGCCCTCGGCAGCGCTGCTGGCACCACGGCTGGCGCGCGAAGTGGACTTCTTCAGCATCGGCACCAACGACCTGACCCAGTACACCCTGGCCATCGACCGTGGCCACCCCAGCCTCTCGGCCCAGGCCGACGGCCTGCACCCGGCGGTGCTCAGCCTGATCGACATGACCGTGCGCGCCGCCCATGCCCATGGCAAGTGGGTGGGCGTGTGCGGCGAGCTGGCGGCCGACCCGCAGGCGGTGGCCGTGCTGCTGGGCCTGGACGTGGACGAACTCAGCGTCGCCGCGCGCAGCATTGCCGAAGTCAAGGCCCTGGTCCGCCAGGCCGATCACCAGACGGCCCGCGCCCTGGCGCGCGAGGCCCTGCAACAGGACAGCGCCGCAGCGGTTCGCGCGCTGGTGGAGCGTTACTGAATGGCCAAGATCCTCACCCTCACCCTGAACCCGGCGCTGGATATCACCATCGGCCTGGATACCCTGCGCCCGGGGCAGGTCAACCGCAGCCAGGAGCAGCACAGCCACGCTGCGGGCAAGGGGCTGAACGTTGCCCAGGTACTGGCCGACCTGGGGCACAGCGTCACTGTTGGCGGCTTCCTCGGGCGTGACAACCTGCAGCCCTTCGAAGCGCTGATCGATTGGCGCGGCTTCGTCGACTGCTTTGTCCGCGTACCGGGCGAAACCCGCAGCAACATCAAGCTGGTCGAGGCTGATGGCCGTGTCACCGACATCAACGGCCAAGGCCCGGAAGTCGACGAAGCGGCACGCAGTGCATTGCTGCGCCGCCTGGCGCAGATTGCCCCGGGCCACGACGCGGTGGTGGTGGCTGGTAGCCTGCCGCGCGGGATCAGTGCCGACTGGTTCCGCCAGTTGCTCGAACAGCTCAAGGCGCAAGGCCTCAAGGTGGCCCTGGACAGCAGCGGCGAAGCCCTGCGTGCCGGCCTGCAGAGCTCGCCCTGGCTGGTCAAGCCCAATACCGAAGAGCTGGGCGAAGTGCTTGGCCTGGCTGTGGATAACCCGGCGCAGCAGCGCGCTGCTGCCGAGCGTCTGCTGGCCAGTGGCGTCGAACACGTGGTGGTGTCGGCGGGCGAGCAGGGCGTCAGCTGGTTTACCCATGACCATGCCGTACATGCTTGCCCACCCAAGGTGCAGGTCGCCAGTACGGTGGGCGCAGGTGATTCGCTGGTGGCCGGCATGGTCCACGGCCTTCTGCTGGGTGAAGCCCCGGCGCAGACCTTGACCCGTGCCACCGCGATCGCAGCACAGGCTGTTACCCAGGTTGGTTTCGGCATCCGTGACCGCGAGCAACTGGCGCGTCTGGAAGCCGCCGTGCAACTGACAGAACAACAAGAGGGTTGCCGATGAACATTGCCATTGTCACTGCCTGCCCCAACGGCCAGGTGTCGAGCGTGCTGAGCGCGCGCTTGCTGTCCGCCGCTGCCCAGCGGCGCGGCTGGAGCACCAGCGTCGAAGTGCAGGATGCCGGCCACCCCGAGCGGCAACTGAGCGCCGCGCAGATAGCCGAGGCCGACTGGGTGCTGGTGGTCAGCACCGGCCCGGTGGACCTGGCGCGTTTCGTCGACAAGCGCGTGTACCAGAGCACGCCGTCCCAGGCTTTGGCCGACCGCGAAGGCTTCCTCGATGAGGCGGCGGCCAACGCCCGGCTGCTGGCCGCGGTGCCCGGCCTTGCGGCCGAAGCTGGCAGCGCAGGCGCACGCATCGTCGCCGTCACGGCTTGCCCGACTGGCGTCGCGCATACATTCATGGCCGCAGAAGCCTTGCAGCAGGCCGCGCAGCAACTGGGCTACCAGCTCACCGTCGAAACCCAGGGTTCGGTCGGTGCGCGCAACCCCTTGTCCGCCGAAGCCATCGCCGCAGCCGATGTTGTGCTGCTGGCCGCCGACATCGAAGTGCCCACCGCGCGTTTCGCCGGCAAGCGCATCTACCGTTGTGGCACCGGTATCGCCCTCAAGCAGGCCCGTGCCACCCTGGACAAGGCCTTGGCCGAAGCCAAGGTGGAAAACAGCAGCGATGCTGCAGCGGCGAGCACGCCAGCGAAGGGCGAGAAGACCGGGGTATACAAGCACCTGCTCACCGGCGTGTCGTTCATGCTGCCGATGGTGGTGGCTGGCGGCCTGCTGATTGCCCTGTCGTTCGTGTTTGGTATCGAGGCCTATAAAGAACCGGGCACCTTGCCGGCGGCGTTGATGCAGATCGGCGGCGAGGCTGCGTTCAAGCTGATGGTGCCGCTGCTGGCGGGCTATATCGCCTGGTCCATCGCTGACCGCCCGGGGCTGGCGCCCGGCATGATCGGCGGCCTGCTGGCCAGCACCCTGGGCGCCGGTTTCATCGGTGGTATCGTCGCCGGCTTCCTCGCCGGCTACAGCGCCAAGGCCATTGCCCGCTGGGCGCGCCTGCCCAGCAGCCTGGAGGCACTCAAGCCGATCCTGATCATTCCGCTGCTGGCCAGCCTGTTCACCGGCCTGGTGATGATCTACGTGGTCGGCCAGCCGGTGGCGGCGATGCTGGAAGGGCTCACGCATTTTCTCGACAGCATGGGTACCACCAATGCCATCCTCTTGGGCCTGTTGTTGGGCGGCATGATGTGCGTCGACCTGGGCGGGCCGATCAACAAGGCCGCCTATGCCTTCTCGGTGGGGCTGTTGGCCTCGTCGAGCTATGCGCCGATGGCCGCGACCATGGCCGCCGGCATGGTGCCGCCGATTGGCCTGGGTATCGCCACCTTCCTGGCCCGACGCAAGTTTGCCCAGAGCGAGCGTGAGGCGGGCAAGGCGGCCCTGGCGCTGGGGCTGTGCTTCATCTCCGAAGGGGCTATCCCGTTTGCCGCCAAGGACCCGCTGCGGGTGATCCCGGCCAGCGTGGCCGGCGGGGCATTGACCGGGGCATTGTCGATGTACTTCGGCTGCAAGCTGATGGCGCCGCATGGCGGCCTGTTCGTGCTGCTGATCCCCAATGCGATCAACCATGCGCTGCTGTACTTGTTGGCGATCGTGGCGGGCAGCCTGCTGACGGCGGTGGTGTATGCGGTGATCAAGAAGAGCGAGCGGGTGGAGTTGGCGGTAGCGCCGGTGAAGGGTTAGAGATTTGAGCTGGCTTTACTGGCCTCTTCGCGGGTGAACCCGCTCCCACAGGTACTGCACAGGCATCAGGTCCGGCGCGGTCTCTGTGGGAGCGGGTTCACCCGCGAAGAGGCCAGAACAGGTCAACGCCCGTGCTTTTGCCGCAACGGCACAAGCAGATCACCCAGCCCGTTGTGATCGATCTCGTGCATCAGCGCCAGCAACCCACCCAATTCCCCCGCCGGGAAACCCTTGCGCGCAAACCAGGCCAGATAATCCCCCGGCAGGTCGGCAATGATTCGCCCCTGGTACTTGCCAAACGGCATGGTGCGGGTCACCAGCAGTTCGAGGGTTTCCGGCTTCATCATCGGCGCACCTGGCTGTTGAAAAGCGCCGACCATACTGCAATCTGCACGAAGGCCCAAGCGGCAATCATGCAGAACGCCGTTTTCAGGTTCTGCTCTGATATTTGTATCTATTTGATTTATAAAGATTTTGTCGAGATTAAAGGCTTGGCACGAACGCTGCTCCATTACAGATGACTATCACCTGCCAAGGAGTTTGTGCCATGAGCAATCCCAACAAAGACGTGATCGACGTGCTGAACGACCTGATCGAGTACAGCAAGGATGGCGAGAAAGGCTTCAAGGCCTCGGCCGATGATGTGAAGAACCCCGAACTGAAAGCGTTCTTCGTTCAACGTGCCGGTGAGTGCGCCAATGCGGCCGGCGAACTGCAGAGCGAGGTGCGTCGCCTGGGTGGCGACCCGGAAACCTCCACCAGCATCAGCGGTGACCTGCATCGGGGTTGGGTCAACCTCAAGGCGATGGTCACCGGCAAGGATGAGGAAGCGGTGCTGAACGAGGTGGAGCGGGGTGAGGACCATGCCCTCAAGGCCTACAAGGAAGCCCGCGAGAAACTGGTGAAGCTGGGCCGCACCGCCAGCGACCAGACCTACACCCTGGTGGAAAAACAGCTGCAAGGTGTACAGCGCAACCATGACCAGGTCAGGGCCCTGCGCAACGCCGCCCGCGCCCGCGCCTAGTCGGCAGGCCCCTCTACCCGGTTGCGGCCTTTGGCCTTGGCCCGGTAGAGCGCTTCGTCCGCAGCACCCAGCACCCTCGCCAGATCGTGCTGGGTGCCTGACAGGCCGATGCCGATGCTCACCGTGACCGAGTGGGCATCATCGGCAAACGGCGCCAGCGCCTCGACACTGGCGCGGATGCGCTCGGCCAGCAGCTGCGCACCGGCCAGGTCGGTTTCCGGCAGTACCACCTGAAATTCCTCCCCACCGTAACGCGCTGCCAGATCGGCCGGGCGACGGATGCATGCCTCGATGGTCCTGGCCACTTCGCGCAAGGCATGGTCGCCACCGGCATGGCCGTGGCGCTGGTTGAATGCCTTGAAATGATCCACATCCACCATCAGCACGGCCAACGGCTTGCGGTTGCGCTGGGCGCGGGCCCACTCCTGGCGCAGTACCTGGTCCAGGCGGCGGCGGTTGGCCAGGCCGGTCAGGCTGTCGGTAGCAGCCAGGGTCGCCAGGCCCTGTTCGGCCTCTTGGCGGCGGCGCAGTTCGCGGCCCAGCAGCAGGGTCAGCGAGAGGATACCCACACAGAGCACCCCGGTGGCCACGCTGACCAGGATCGCAGTGCGGCGCCAGGACTCGAACACGTCTTCGGCCGAATGCACCACCAGTACGATCAGCGGCAGCTGCGCGACCCTGGCGAAGGTGTACATGCGTGGTTTGCCGTTGCGGCTGGAGCGGGCGGTGAAGCTGCCGCTCTGCTCGCTGAGAATGCGTTTGAAATTGGGCCGCTCGGCATAGTTGCTGCCAATCCCTGGGTCTTGCGTGCGGCTGGGCTGGCGAGCCAGCAGTTGGCCGTCGGTGTTGAGCAGGTTGATGCTGCTGTCATCGCCAATGTCCAGGCGCTGGAACAGCTCACTGAAGTACGACAGGCGCAGTGCACCCGCTGCCAGGCCGGTGAATTCGCCATTGGCGTCGGAGATACGCCGGCTGAAACTGATGCACCAGTCCAGGTCGCCCAGCTTGGCCTTGAATGGCGGGCCCACCAGCAGGCCGAGGTTGGGGTTGTGCAGGTGCGCCTGGAATACCCCGGTGTCGCCGAAGTTGGCCTTGCGTGGCACGCTGCTGGTGGAGTCGCCCACCACATTGCCTTGCTTGTCCAGCCACAGCACGTCACCGCGCTTGCGGTCGACGAAGGCTTCATTGAATAGCAGGCGTTGGCGCAGCGGGCCGGGGATTTCCGGCAGCTCCTTGCGCCCGACCGCCCAGATCAGGCCCTGCAGCGACTGGTCGTAGAGTTCGACGTTGCGCAGGATGTCGCTTTCGATCAGCTGGACGATATTGTTGGACGAGCGAATTGCCGACAGCTCGACATTGTCGCGCTCGCGCGCCAGCAGGTAGCTGACGATGGCCACGATGGCGAGCACGGCAAGGCAACTGCCCAGATTGAGGATCAGCTCGGGGTGCGACCTGTAGTGTGCGAAACGCGGTAATCGGGTGGTCATGCTCGCTACTGCGTGGGCAGGGCCATTCGCGGCGGCGACATTCTAGGGAAGCGGGGATTGTCGGACAAGATTTGTCCGACGGAATCACGGTATACCTTGTTCTGGACTTACCACAAGCCCCTGTGGGAGCGGGTTCACCCGCGAAGAAACCAACTCGGTGTTTGGCACCGGCTTCGCCGGTGTTCGCGGGTGAACCCGCTCCCACAGGGGTTATGTGTGCTTCCTTTAAACCAGGATCAGAACACGTTCAACGGGTAATCCACGATCACCCGCAGTTCATCGTTGTCGCTGTTGCTGTCGATCGACGCATAACCCTGGCTGCCACGGTGGGTGGCGTAGCGCACCAGCACCGACAGGTCCTTCAGGTCACCCTCCTGGAACACATACTTCACGTCCAGGTCGCGCTCCCAGTGCATGGCGTTCTTGCCATCGGCACGGTAGTAGTCGTAGTGGGTGGTGTCCTGGACGGCCTTGGTCAGGTCGGCTTCACCGCGCGAATACGACAGCACCGTGGTCAGGCCAGGGATGCCCACACCAGCGAAGTCATAGTTGTACTGCAGCTTCCACGAGCGCTCGTTCGGTGCGTTGAAGTCCGAGTACATGCGCGAGTTGTCCAGGTAGATGCTGTCGCCCAGGTTGATGTAGTCGAACGGCGTGTTGCCATTGACCCGCTGGTAGGCGGCGGTGACGCTGTGGAACCCGGCGTTGACGGTGAAATGCACGCTATAGGTGTTGTTGTCGATCTTGCCCAGCAGGGCCTGGCCGGTGTCCTGGGTGTGATAGAAGTGCACGCCCGGGTTCAGGCTGACCAGGTCGTTGACCACGTAGGTGTAGTCGAAATCGGCGTAGTACTGGTTCCAGATGTCCTTCAGCTCGGCCGCATACAGGTTGGCGGTGATGTTCGGGGTACCGCTCCACGACGCGCCGGCCCAGTTCAGGTGCTTGCTCTTGTCGTGCTCGCCCAGCGAACCGTAGTAGGTGTCGATGCGGCGGTGGCCACTCTGGTTGTACGGCTTGGTGAAGCTCACCTGGCCGCCTTCGAGCAGCAGGCCGTCGATGCTGGTGTTGGTCAGGCTCACACCACGGAAGGTCTGCGGCAGCATGCGGGTTTCGCCGCCGGCGATCACCGGGTTGGTGAGGAACAGGTCACCGGCTTTCAGCTCGGTGTCGAACGCCTTGAGCTTGACTGCGGCACCGGCGGTGGAGAACGAGTGAGGGGCAGCACCCAGTTCGTCTTCGTTCTTTTGGTGGGTCGGCAGGATGCTGGTGCCAGCATGGCCGCCGCCACCGTCGAGTTTCAGGCCCAGCATGGCGTGGGCGTCCAGGCCAAAGCCGACCACACCTGGGGTGTAGCCCGACTCGAAGCGTGCAACCGCGCCCTGGCCCCACTCGCGGGTGTCGCGCACGCCGGCGTTGTGGTTGTCGCGGTTGAAGTAGGCATTACGGAAATGCAGGTTGAGGGACGAGCCTTCGATGAAGCCATCAGCCTTGTCTTCATCTGCCTGGGCGGCGAAAGGGATCGTTGCAGTCAACGCAATGAACAACGGGGTAAAACGAAACGCGGAAGGCACCGGTACTAGCTCCTTGGGTCTGGCGGTGGGGCAGTTTTTATTTTCGAATGTGCGTCTTTTTTATAGGTGGACGTTACAGCTTGGCTGATAGTTGAAGCACATAAAAAAAGCCGCTGATCGGCAGCGGCTTTAAAAGGCTAACATATCGGCACCGGTGGTGCCCATGGCGTAGCCAAGGGAAAACGGGAGCAGCGACAGCGCTTGATCAGCTGTCGGCATTGGCATCGACAGAAACCTTGGAAGCTGTCTGGTTTGCGTCTTTGGCGGCGTCGGCCTGCTGTGCGGCTACGGCTTCGCGGGCCTCTTGGTGGACCGCGGCGAACTCAGCATTACGGGTGACGAAAGCCTGGGATTCTTCGGCCATGGCCAGGGGCGACAACAACAGGGAAGACAGGACGAAGACGCTGGCAATACCCATACTGTTGGACATTTGAAACTACCTTCTTGCGGTGCAAGTGCTAATGAGGACGGGGGTAAAGTTAGTCCTTTCAATGCACTTGAAACAGAGCGAAGCGCGATAAGCACTGTTGCGTAAAAGGTAACTATCGCAGGAAAAGCAATTGGACTTTCGGCGCAAACCCCCAGCCTAGAGCACTTCCACGGCCCTTTGTAGGAGCGGCCTTGTGTCGCGATGGGGCGCGAAGCGGCCCCAGGTTTTGTGCCACAGCAACAATTGCCGGGGGCTGCTACGCAGCCCTTTCGCGACACAAGGCCGCTCCTACAGAGACCGCACAGGCCTCAGAACTGGCAATTGGATGCCGAATGTATTGAACCCAGCGGCACTACGCACGAACACCTCCCCACCATGCATAAGCGCAATCGCCTTGACGATCGCCAACCCCAACCCATGGTTACCCCCACCACTGTTGCTACGTGCCGCATCCACCCGGTAGAAGCGTTCGAACAGCAACGGCAGGTGCTCATCGTCGATCGCCGGCCCCGGGTTGCTCACGGCGATGCTGACCTGCTGCGGCCCGGCATCGATCTGCACCTTGATCACCTGGTGCGGTGCGGTGTGCTGCACGGCGTTGTTCAGCAGGTTGATCAGCGCCCGGCGCAGCTGGGCCTTTTCGATGGGCGCCCGGGCATCGCCGCTCACGCTCACGCTGACCTGCGCGTCTTCGAGAATGTAGTCCAGGTAATCGAGGGTGGTCGCCACTTCCTCGGCCAGCGAGGCCTGGGTCAGGGCCGTGGCCTTGCTGCCCTGGTCGGCACTGGCCAGGAACAGCATGTCGTTGATGATGCTGCGCAGGCGCTCCAGTTCCTCAAGGTTCGATTGCAGCACTTCGAAGTAATGCTCGGCGCTGCGCCCGCGGGTCAGCGCCACCTGGGTCTGGCCGATCAGGTTGGTCAGCGGCGAGCGCAGTTCGTGGGCGACGTCGGCATTGAACGCCTCCAGCCGTGAGTAGGCCTGGCTTACTCGGTCGAGCGCCGCATTGAAGGCGCCGGCGAACTGCGCCAGTTCCGGGGCCAGGGCGTGGGTCTGCAGGCGCCCGTCCAGGCGCGGAGGGGCCAGGGCCTGGGCCTCAACGGACAATGCCAGCAGCGGGCGCAGGCCGATACGCGCCACCCAGTAGCCCAGCAGCGAGGCCAGCAGCACGCCGAGCACCGCCAGCCCGACAATCGCCACCAGCAGGCTGTGCTGCGCCTGCCAGAATGTTTCGGTGTCGATGCCGATCAGAAAGCGCAGCGGCGGCCGCTCGCCCAGGGCCGGCAGTTCGCTGACCAGCACCTTGTAAGGGTAGGGCCGGTCGGGCAGGCGCAGGTCGCGCATGCCCTGCGCGCCTTCGGCGAATGCGCGGACCAGCTCGCTGGGGTGGCCGTATTCGTAGGCCGGGTTGCTGCTGACCACCCAGAAGCGAATGCGCTTGTCCTCTTCACTGAGCAGGTTGAGCTTGTTGTTGATCTTGACCCAGTGCTCCGGTGTGCCGAAGCGGTTGAGGGTGGACTCGAGCACGCTGAAGCGCGCATCCAGCTCGGCCTGCGGCAGCAGGTCGAGGCTGCGGTCGACCTGGCGGTACAGCGCCGAGCCGATCAGCAAAAACACGCCCAGCGCCACCAGGATGAACAGCGCCGACAGGCGCAGTGCGATGGAATTACCCCGCACGGTTTTCCAGGACATAGCCCATGCCTCGGATGGTGTGCAGCAACTTGTTGTCGAAAGGCCCGTCGAGCTTGGCGCGCAGGCGCTTGATCGCCACTTCGACGACGTTGGCGTCGCTGTCGAAATTGATGTCCCAGACCAGTTCGGCAATCGCCGTCTTCGACAGGATTTCACCTTGTCGGCGGGCCAGCACGCTGAGCAGCGAGAACTCCTTGGCCGTCAGCTCCAGGCGTTGGCCGGCGCGCGTGGCCTTGCGCGCCATCAGGTCGATCCACAGGTCACCCACCTGCACCTGCAGCGGTTCATGGTTGCTGCTACGGCGGGTCAGGGCTTGCAGGCGGGCGACCAGTTCGAGGAAGGAAAACGGCTTGCCCAGATAGTCGTCGGCACCCTCGCGCAGGCCATGGATACGGTCTTCGACCCGTTCACGGGCGGTCAGCATGATGACCGGTGTCTGCTTTCGCGCGCGCAGGGCGCGCAGCACGCCATACCCGTCCAGGCCAGGCAGCATCACGTCCAGCACGATCACCGCGTAGTCGCCTTCCAGGGCCAGGTGCAGGCCATCGATGCCGTCCCGCGCCAGGTCGACGGTAAACCCCTGCTCGCTGAGGCCGCGATGCAGGTAGTCGGCGGTTTTTTCTTCGTCTTCGATGATCAGCACACGCATGGTCTTTTCCTAACTGGCACTGGGCGCCGCCGCACGGGCGGCCTGGCGGCGGTGGAACAGGCGCTCCAGGGCCAAGTATATGACCGGGGTAGTAAACAGCGTCAGCGCCTGGCTCACCAGCAGGCCACCAACCACGGCGATGCCCAGTGGCTGGCGCAGTTCGGAGCCGGTGCCGAAGCCGAACATCAGCGGCACCGCGCCGAGCAAGGCGGCCAGGGTGGTCATGATGATCGGCCGGAAGCGCGTCAGGCAGGCCTGGTGGATCGCCTGCTCCGGGGTCAGGCCCTGGCGGCGTTGGGCTTCGAGGGCGAAGTCGATCAGCAGGATGCCGTTTTTCTTGACGATACCGATCAGCAGCACCACACCGATCAGCCCCATGATGCTGAAGTCCTGGCCCATGCCCCACAGCAGGATCAGTGCGCCGAGGCCGGCCGAGGGCAGGGTGGAGATGATCGTCAGCGGGTGGACGAAGCTTTCGTACAGCACGCCGAGGATGATGTACACCGCCACCAGCGCAGCCAGGATCAGCCACGGCTGGCTCGACAGCGAGCTCTGGAAGGCCTGGGCCGCGCCCTGGAAGGCGCCGCTGATGGAGTCGGGCATGCCCAGCTCGCGCTGGGTGCGCTCGAGGATGGTCACCGCATCGCCCAGGGCCACGCCCGGGGCCAGGTTGAAGGACAGGTTGGCTGCCGGGAACAGGCCATCGTGGCTGATCGACAGCGGCCCGGTGCTGGGCGGCGCCACATGGGCCACCGCCGACAGCGGCACCATCTCGTTGGTCAGCGGCGAGCGCAGGTAGAAGTAGTTGAGGCTTTCGGCCTTGCCGCGCTGGCGGGCATCCAGTTCGAGGATCACCTTGTACTGGTTGGTCTCGGTCTGGAATTCACTGATCTGCCGCTGGCCGAAGGCGTCGTACAACGCCTGGTCGACGTCGGTGGTGGTCAGGCCGAAACGTGCCGCGGCCTGGCGGTCGATATCGATGCGGGTGACGCTGGCGCCCAGTTGCAGGTCGTTGGACAGGTCGCGGAACGCCGGGTTTTCCCGCAGGCGCTCGGTCAGGCGTTGGGTCCACAGGTTCAGTGCCATGCCGTCGTTGCTCTTGAGCACGTACTGGTACTGGGTGCGCGACGGGCCGGAGCTCAGGTTGATGTCCTGGCCGGCACGCATGTACAGGACGATGCCTGGTACCTGGGCCAGCTTGGGCCGCAGCCGGTCGATCAGTTCGCTGGCCGATACATCGCGTTCGCCACGCGGCTTGAGGGCGATCCAGAAGCGGCCGTTGGCGATGGTCTGGTTGCTGCCGGTGACGCCCACCGAGTGGGAGAACGCGCGCACCGCCGGGTCGGCCTCGATGATTTTGGCCAGCGCCTGGTGCTTCTCGATCATCGACGGGTACGACACATCCGCCGCCGCCTCGCTGGTGCCGAGGATGAAACCGGTATCCTGCAGCGGGAAAAAGCCCTTTGGGATACCCACGTAACCGGCCACCGCCAGGGCCAGGGTCAGGCCGAACATGCCGAGGGTCAGGCGCTGGTGGGCGAGGGCGCGGTCCAGGCCCTTTTCGTACCACCTGACCAGCCGATCGCCGAAGCCGCCCTTGTGCTCTCCGGGCGGGCGGCGCATGAACAGTGCGCACAGGGTTGGCGCCAGGGTCAGCGAAACCACCACCGAAATCAGGATGGTGGCGGTGGCGGTAAGGGCGAACTCCTTGAACAGCCGGCCGACCACGCCGCCCATGAACAGCAGCGGGATGAACGCGGCGATCAGCGAGAAACTGATCGACACCACGGTGAAGCCGATTTCCCCGGCGCCCTTGAGCGCTGCCGTGCGGCTGTCGTCGCCGGCCTCCAGGTGGCGGTGGATGTTCTCCACCACGACGATGGCATCGTCGACCACGAAGCCCACCGAGATGACGATGGCCACCAGGGTCAGGTTGTTCAGGCTGAAGCCGAAGATGTACATCAGCGCGCAACTGGCGATCAGCGATACGCCGAGCACGCTGGACACCACCATGGTCGCCGACCACTGGCGCAGGAACAGCGCCATCACCCCGATCACCAGGGCCACGGCGATCATCAGGGTCAGCTCCACTTCATGCAGCGAGGCACGGATGGTCTGGGTGCGGTCCTGCAGCACCGACACTTCGACCGAGGCTGGCAGCATCTCCTGCAGCTTGGGCAGGGCAGCCAGTACCCGGTCCACGGTATCGACGATGTTGGCGCCAGGCTGGCGGAAAATCACCAGGTTCAGCCCGGGCTGGTCGCCAGACCAGGCTTTGACATAGGCGTTCTCGGCGCCATTGATCACCTTGGCCACATCCTTCAGGTGCACCGGTGCACCGTCACGGTAGGAGACGATCAGCTGGGCGTAGTCGTCGGGGTGGAACAACTGGTCGTTGGCGGCGATGGTCGACACGCTGTGTTCGCCGTACAGCGCACCCTTGGCCAGGTTCAGGCTGGTCTGCTGGATGGCCTGGCGCAGGTCGGCCAGGGTCAGGCCGATGGCGGCCAGTTTCTCGGGTTGCGCCTGCACGCGGATCGCCGGGCGCAGTTGCCCGGTGATGTTGATCAGGCCGACCCCGTCGATTTGGCTCAGCTGGCGCGCGAGCAGGGTTTCGGCGTAGTCGCTGAGGTCGTTGCCAGGCATCTGGCTGGAGCTGACCGTCAGCACCAGCACCGGGCTGTCGGCCGGGTTGACCTTGCGCCAGGTCGGCGGGTTGGGCAGGTCTTGCGGCAAGCGCGCGGTGGCGGTGTTGATGGCCGCCTGCACTTCCTGGGCGGCGGTGTCGATGTTCTTGTCGAGCGTGAATTGCAGGATCAGGTTGGTCGAGCCCAGTGCGCTGCTGCTGGTCATCTGGGTCATGCCGGGGATGGCGCTGAACTGCACTTCCAGCGGCGTGGCCACCGACGAGGCCATGGTTTCCGGGCTGGCGCCGGGCAGCTGGGCGGTGACCTGGATGGTCGGGAAGTCGGCTTCCGGCAGTGGTGCCACCGGCAGGCGCGGGAAGGCGATGGCCCCCAGCAGCACCAGGGCGAAGGTCAGCAGCAGGGTGGCGATGGGGTGGTCGATGCACCAGGCCGAAACACCGTTGCGCGTGTTCATGGCTGGCTCCGGCGGTCGGCCATTTCCGAGGGGGCGGGGGCGTCGGGGGCCACCTCGACCCGCGAACCGGGCTTGAGCCGCGACTGGCCATCGAGCACCAGGCGCTCGCCCGGCTTGACCCCGGCAATGATGTTCAGCCCGCTGTCCTGGTACAGCACCTTGACCGGCACACTGGTGACCTTGTCACCGTCCAGGCGGTAGACAAAGTGCCCGTCGACGCCGCGCTGTACCACAGGCGGCGGTACCACCAGGGCGTTTTCTTCCACGGCGGTGCGCAGGCGGATGGTGACCAGCTGGCCCGGCCACAGGCGGCCGTCCTTGTTGTCGAACTCGGCTTTTACCCGCACGGTGCCGGTGGTGGCGGAGATCTGGTTGTCGATCAGTGCCAGGTGGCCTTCGCCGAGCAGGCTGCGTTCGCCGTCGGCATCCATGTAGGCCTGCACCAGCGCCGGGGTGGGCGCCTTCAGCAGGCTTTGCAGGGTCGGCAGCATTTGCTGCGCCAGGGCGAATTCGACGGCGATCGGGTCGATCTGGGTGACGCTGAACAGGCTGCGGGTATCGCTGGTGCGCACCAGGTTGCCGGGGTCGACGTTGCGAATACCTACCCGGCCGGTCACTGGCGAGCGGATCTGCGTGTACGACAGCTGCACCTCGGCATTGGCGATGGCCGCCTGGTTGCCCTTGACCGTGGCTTGCAGCCGGTTGACCAGGGCCTGCTGCTGGTCGAGGGTCTGCTTCGAAACGCCGTTGTCGGTACTCAGCAGGCGGTAGCGCTGCAGGTCGACGTTGGCTACCTGGATCTGTGCCTGGCTCTGGCCAAGTTCGGCACGGGCCTGGTCGAGGTTGGCGCGGATGGCGCGGTCGTCGAGGGTGGCCAGCAGGTCGCCTTCCTTCACCCACTGGCCTTCCTTGACCAGCACCTGGGTCAGTACCCCCTCCACTTGCGGGCGCACCTCGACGCTGTGCAGCGACAGCACCGAGCCGATGGCGCTGGCATAGCGCGGCACGTTCTGCTGGACGACACTGACCACGCGCACCGGGATGGCGGTTTGTGCACGGGCGGCAGGTGCTGGCTGGCGCTGGCCGAACCAGATACCCGCTACCGCCAGGACCAGGAGTGCCAGGGCGGCGAGGATGACAGGGCGGGACGGACGTCGCATCGGTGCGGGCACCTTGGCCAGAGGGGAATGGTTGTCTGTATTCAAGCTTATAGCCCCCGAACCGGGTCGGCAGCGTGACCGCTGGCTGACAGCGCTGTCAGTTTTGCCTGCACCGCAGGAGATCGCTCGCCTTTTTGCGCTGCGCTGTCGTGCAGAGAACTGATCAGCCGGGTGATCCGCGTACCCTGTGGGAGCGGGTTCACCCGCGAAGAATCCAGCGCGGTACATGGCACCGGCTCCGCCGGTGTTCGCGGCTAAAGCCGCTCCCACAGGGATGGCGCCGGTTCATAGATCTGGAACAGGACAGTTGCCCCCGCCAAGGCATAGCTAGAAGCTGATGAAGGCGTAATACACCGGGGGCTCGTTGGTGGTGCGCAAACCATGTTCCTGCAAGCTCGCCACCAGCGCCGCGTCCTCCACATGCAGGGTCCACTGTGCCCGGCCAACCTCCGGTACCTGGGCCAGGGCCGCGCTGAACGCGCCCATGTCAGGCAAGTAGGCAGTAAACCCGTTGCCCTTGAGCGCGCTGGTGGTCATGCCCAGCGCCTGGCACACCGCCACCTTGGCGGCGATGTCATCGCGGTCGGCCTGGCGCGAGGCCTGCACCAGCTCCTCCAGCCCGGCATCGACCAGTTGCCTGCCGTGAATCAGCTCCGGCCCCTGTTGCCAGGCTTCCGGCGGGCAGTCCTTGCTGCCTGGTCGCAGCGGGATATGCGGGTTGATTTCCACCGGGTAGATGCGACAGACCAGCGGCCGCTGGTCATAGATGGTGCACAGGTCGTTGTCGTCGAGGTTGCGGCAGCGCCCGGGGTTGAAGGCGGCAAAGGTCACCGATACTCGTGCCTCGCCGTCGCCACAGGGCACGGGATGGGACCGACGCAGCACATGATCACGCTGTTCTACCGGCATGCCAGGGCCGTCTGCCACGAAGGCTTCGATCAGCACCACCACCTGGCCACCGTCGTCCGCCCAGCGGCGCGCTTCCTCCAGGGTCAAGGGCACGTGGTGGCCGGTACAGCACTTGCCGCAGCCGGTACAGGCGAAACGCAGGCTGTCGGTCACTTGGCTTCCGGGCTCCACTCGCTGACGAAGGCGCGCTGGTGCTGGCGGTCGTACAGGCAAAGTTCGGTGCCGGTGCGCTGCTGCATGTGCTTCTGGGGGTAGACGCCTTCGATCAGCAGGGCGCTCATGCCGACCTGGTCATCGAACTCGGCGGGCTTGCTGCGGGCGTGGGCATCCTTGAACTGGCTGGCGGCCAGGCAGGCCTTGAGCATCTGCTGGCGCTGCTCGTTCCAGGCCTGGCTGCTGGAGGCCTGGGCGATACCGCTGAAGAGAGCGCAACTGATCAGGATAGAGCTGAGAAACTTCATACGCGATTCCGGCAAGTTACTTGCGAGGGGCGCGAATTATGCCCGACTCGACCCCGGCGGCAAGCCGGGGAGTTTGTCTCCGAATATATCAGCGCTCGGCGAACACCACGGCGCGCGCCGCCACCACCAGACAATCGGTCAGCTCCGGCGAAGAGAACTTGGTGAGGATGGCATTGGCCCCGGCCTGGGTCGCCTTTTCGCTGCTCATGGCGCTGTCCAGCGAGGTGTGCAGCAATATGTACAGGTGCTGGAAATCGGGGGTTTCGCGCAGGGTGCGAGTGAAGGCGTAGCCGTCCATTTCGCTCATTTCGATGTCGGAGACGATCACGTTGATTTCCTGCGCGGTGCCTTGCAGTTCAAGCAGCACGTTGATGGCGTCCTTGGCGCTGCGCGCGGTGTGGCATTCGATGCCGAGGTTGCGCAGGGTGTGCACCGACTGCTGCAGGGCCACCTGGCTGTCGTCCACCACCAGGATGTTGGCGGCGGCCAGCAGGCTGGCGTCTTCCTCGCTCAAGGTGCCATGAGGCTGCTCGGGCACCGGCGGGGCGATGGCGTGGATGACTTTTTCGATGTCCAGCACCTGCACCAGGGTGTTGTCGACCCGGGTCACGCCGGTGATGAACGAGCGGCTGCCCGAGCCGTAGGGTGGTGGTTTGATGTCGGTGCTCAGGCAATGCACGATGCGGCTGACCGCCTGCACATGCAGACCCTGGCGCGAGCGGCTGATCTCGGTGACGATCAGGCAGCCGCCGTCCGGGTCGGCCAGCGGCCGTTCGCCGATGGCGCGGGACAGGTCGATGACCGACAGCGGATTGCCGCGCAGGGTCGCCACGCCTTTCACGTGGGGGTGCGATTCGGGCAGCTTGGTCAGCGGCGGGCAGGGAATTATCTCGCTGACCTTGAGCAGGTTGATTGCCATCAACTTGCCGCTGCGCAGGGTGAACAGCAGCAGGGACAGCGAATCCGCGCGGGCATTTTGCGTGGCCATGGTGACCTTCGTGGGGAACAGGGGATAACCGGTTATCGGCCTGTTCGGACTTGGCTTTAGTCATTTTGCACCGAGCCAAGGAATGCTCTGGACCCTGTGGGAGCGGCTTTAGCCGCGAACACCGGCGCAGCCGGTGCCATGCACCGCGTTGGATTCTTCGCGGCTAAAGCCGCTCCCACATGTACCGCGCTGGTTTCAATCAGCGCAGCCCGAGCCTACGGGCCAGGCGGCTAAGGTTAGCGCGGTCCAGGCCGAGTTCCCGGGCAGCCGCTGCCCAGTTTTCTTCGTGCCGCTGCAAGCAGGCCTCGATCACCTGGCGCTGGTAGTCGTCGACGGCTGCGCGCAGGCCCCCCTCGGGTAGCGGCGCCGCCGGCAAGGGCACAGCAGGGGAGGGCGCGGTGCCGGGCGTTGCCGTTGCGCGCAGGTCCAGGTCGATGGCTTCCAGGGTGAGTATGCGTGGCCTGTCGGAATGTTGGCCCAGCGCCTTGAGCGCCGAGCGGCCGATCAGGTGTTCCAGTTCACGCACGTTGCCTGGCCAGTCGTAGGCCAGCAGCGCGGCCTGGGCCTCGCTGCTAAGGCGCAGGCTGTTCAGGCCCAGGCGCGAACGGTTCTGTTCGAGGAAGTAGCCGGCCAGTAGCAGCACATCACGCCCACGTTCGCGCAGCGGCGGCACATGCAGCGGGTATACGCTGAGGCGGTGGTAGAAGTCGGCGCGGAAGTTGCCAGTGCGCACTTCTGCTGCCAGGTCGCGGTTGGTGGCTGCGATCAGGCGCACATCCACCCGGTGTTCGCGGTCCGAACCCAGGCGCTGCAACTGGCCGCTCTGCAGCACGCGCAACAGCTTGGCTTGCACCGTCAGTGGCAGCTCACCGACTTCGTCGAGGAACAGTGTGCCGCCATTGGCGAGCTCGAATTTGCCGCGACGCTCGCCATGGGCGCCGGTGAAGGCGCCACGCACATGACCGAACAGTTCGCTTTCCACCAGGGTGTCGGGCAGGGCGGCACAGTTGAGGCTGACCAGCGGTTTGTCGGCGCGGTTGCTGGCCTGGTGCAGGGCCTGGGCCACCAACTCCTTGCCGACGCCGGTCTCACCGGTGATCAGCACGGTCAGGTCGCTGCCACCGACCAGGCGGATTTCCTCCACCAGGCGCTTGTGCGCGGGGCTCTGGCCAATCAGCTCTTTGTCCTGGCCGCTGGCCTGGCGGTAGATCTCCGCGCGGTGGTGTTCGTCTTCCGCGCGCAGGGCCAGGTGCTCGATGCGCTCGGCCACGGTGACCGTGGCGGCGGCCAGGCTGGCGAAGGCCTGCAGGGCGCCCAGCTCCAGGCTCTGGAACTGCCCGGGGGTGAGGGCATCGAGGGTAACCAGCCCCCAAGGGCGCTCGTCGACCATCAACGGGCAACCCATGCAGTCATGTACCTCCAGGTTGGCATCGGGGGCGTTGACCAGGCCGTCGTAAGGGTCGGGCAGCTCGGAGTCGCTGGCGAAGCGGGTGGGTTCCGCGCTGCTGAGCAGGATCTGGAAGCGAGGGTGCTCACTGACCCGGAAGCGCCGGCCCAGGGTATCGGGGCTCAGCCCGTCCACTGCCAGCGGCACCAGCCACTCGCCGTCCAGGCGCAGCAGCGCGGCGGCATCGCAGGGCAGCAACCCACGCATGGCCTGCAGCAGGCGGCGATAGCGTTCCTGGTCGGGCAGGTCGCGGGAAAGGTCGCTGACCAGGGGCAGCAGGGTGGTGAGCAAGGGCTTCGTGGTCATATGGACTCCTGTGGGTCGATATGACTATACGTCGAGGTGGGTCGTTTTGACATGACCTGCGTCAACCCCCTGATTTTGCTGGAGATAAAAGTTGGCATGATTGATGTAACAGCTCGGGCAGTCATTTGAAGCCACAGGCTCAGGAGTTGTTGCAATGCTCAATGCCGAACAACGTGCAATCATCAAGGCCACTGTCCCCCTGCTGGAAAGCGGCGGCGAAGCGCTGACCACCCACTTCTACAAGATGATGCTCAGCGAGTACCCGCAAGTGCGCCCGCTGTTCAACCAGGCCCACCAGGCCAGCGGTGACCAACCGCGAGCCCTGGCCAACGGCGTGCTGATGTATGCCCGCCACATCGACCAGCTGGAGCAGCTTGGCGGCCTGGTCGGCCAGATCATCAACAAGCACGTTGCCCTGCAGATTCTGCCGGAGCACTACCCGATCGTCGGCAGCTGCCTGCTGCGCGCCATCGAAGAAGTGCTGGGCAAGGAAATCGCCACCCCCGCCGTGATCGACGCCTGGGGCGCGGCCTATGGCCAGCTGGCCGACATCCTGATCGGCGCGGAAGAGAACCTCTATAAACAGAAGGAAGAAGCCGAAGGCGGCTGGCGCGGTACCCGCGAATTCCGCCTGGTACGCCGTGAGCAGGAAAGCAGCGAAATCGTTTCGTTCTACTTTGCCCCGGTGGATGGCAAGCCGGTGCTCAAGGCCGAGCCTGGCCAGTACATCGGCCTGAAGCTGGACATCGACGGCGCCGAGCAGCGCCGCAACTACTCCCTGTCGGCACTGTGCGACGGCAAGGAATACCGCATCAGCGTCAAGCGCGAGGCGGGTGGCAAGGTTTCCAACTACCTGCACGATGTGCTGGCGGTGGGCGATACCCTGCAGCTGTTCCCGCCGGCTGGCGATTTCACCCTGGCAGCGGGCGACAAGCCGCTGGTGCTGATCAGCGGTGGCGTGGGTATTACCCCGACCCTGCCAATGCTGCAGGCGGCACTGCAAACCCAGCGTGAGGTGCATTTCATTCACTGCGCCCGTAACGGCGCCGTGCATGCCTTCCGCGACTGGATCGACGAGCTGGCCGAGCGTCACCCGCAGCTCAAGCGCTTCTACTGCTATGCAGAACCGCAGGATGGTGCTGCGGCTGATGCCGTGGGCCTGCTGAGCGAGGACCTGCTGGCCGAGTGGCTGCCGCAAGAGCGAGACGTGGATGCCTACTTCCTCGGGCCCAAGGGCTTCATGGCGGCGGTCAAGCGCCAGCTGAAGGGCCTGGGTGTGCCAGAGCAGCAGAGCCGCTACGAGTTCTTCGGGCCGGCGGCTGCGCTGGAGTGATGTAGCGCCTGCACTGGCCTCTTCGCGGGTAAACCCGCTCCCACAGGGACCGCACAGGTTTCAAACCTTGTGGGGGCCTGTGGGAAATTTTGTGGTTTTCAACAAACCAGCCCCCACAGGGATCGCGCAGATTTCAAAGCCTGCGCGATCCCTGTGGGAGCGGGTTTACCCGCGAAGAGGCCGGTACAGGCTCACAGAGTATTCATCCCAGCCGCTGGCAAGCCAGCTCCCTTGCAGCATTGCTCCCGCCCGTGGGTAATCGAGAACGAAACGGTCGATCGCATTCGTCGCCTGGGGGCTGGCTTGCCAGCGGCTGGGCCGCACCTCACCTTCCTGCCTATATATAAAGGAGAGATGAAAGCGGCTGTGCAGCTTTCATCTTTAATCCTCCTTTAATCACGGTATCCTTCACTCCCGGGTGTCGAGGGGCTTGCCCCTGCGCGGCACCCGGGTAGCCGCTTTTTTGCTGCCCGGCGTTGAACCGACGTCGTTGCGGCCGGTCTCAGCCACACCGGATAGCCCTGCGCAGCGCTATCACGCCGCTTCCTCGGCACGCTCAAAGGCCCTGCCCAGCGTGTAGACTTGCGCCAGGCAGGCGGATCACGCTGCCACTATCCATCGAAGGAACCGGCAATGAACGAACAAACATCGCGCCTGAATCGGGAACGGCGCTTTCTGGTACTGTTGGGCCTGATCTGCCTTTCGCTGATCGGTGGCGCCCTCTACATGCAGATAGTCCTGGGCGAGGCACCATGCCCGCTGTGCATCCTGCAACGTTATGCACTGTTGTTCATCGCCGTGTTCGCCTTCATCGCCGCGGCGATGCCCGGGCGCCGCAGCCTGACCTTCTTCGAGGCACTGGTGGTACTCAGCGCCATTGGCGGAATCGTTGCGGCCGGCAACCATGTGTATATACTCGCCAACCCCATGGTCAGTTGCGGTATCGACACCCTGCAGCCGATCGTGGACGACCTGCCGCTGGCCAAGCTCTGGCCGCTGGTGTTCCAGGTCGACGGCTTCTGCAGCACGCCGTACCCGCCGATCCTCGGTCTGTCGCTGGCGCAATGGGCGCTGGTGGCGTTCGTCCTGACGGCCGTCCTGGTTCCGCTCGGGATCTACCGCAACCGACGCCAGGCTTAGACAAAAGTCCCGAATGGCATGGGGTCTTTTACGCCGCATGAGAAGAGGGAAAATTCGCTCACCGCTTGATCCAGATCAACCCGGAGGCCTTGCAGAATGCGGCTTTGGGGCCTATCAAGCGGGGTGCGACAAACTGTCGCGAAGTTGAATTTTTGAGCAGTATTGTTGCAGATTCTGTAAAGGACTGTTGCTCAATAAGTCATAGTCAAGGGTTGGCGACCTATCTACAATCGCCCCCAATTTCCGTTCGGCACTGCTTGCAAGTCGCAGGATTGAAGGAAGCCCCAGCGCTCCTTTTTGCTGACTTCGTCAAGTTTCGCCCAACGGCGATACCGGGCGGACCCCCCTCCGCGTTTTCCCGCACCAAATGGACTTGGTCTGAAGTACAGGCCTGTTGCCTACGAAACCATAAGCACCGCTAACCCGCTTGACGCCAAGGTCCTGCAGTCGGACCCCGGGCAGGAGCGAGTACGGGCGCGAAATGCCGCACTTGGCAGGACGAAGTGTTGGCTACCAAAACACAAATTGCATTGAAGCAAGCTGATCTAGAGGTCGTGAGATGAGTAAAAAGCGTTACCCCAGACTGTTTGGCATATTGCCCTTTTTAGGCATGCTTTTACTCAGTGGGTGCAACTGGACCCTGCTCGACCCGAAAGGTCAGGTCGGCATTGAGCAAAAGAACCTGATCCTGATCGCTACCGGCCTGATGCTGCTGGTGGTGATTCCTGTCATTATCATGACCGTGGTTTTCGCCTGGAAGTACCGTGCTTCCAACAAGGCTGCCACCTACACCCCTGACTGGTCGCACTCGACCAAGATCGAAGCCGCGGTGTGGATCATCCCGATCCTGATCATCATCGCCCTGGGCTACTTCACTTACCACTCCACCCACAAGCTGGACCCGTACCGTCCGCTGGATTCCGATGTGAAGCCGGTGCAGATCGACGTGGTCGCGCTGGACTGGAAGTGGCTGTTCATCTACCCGGAGCAGGGCATTGCCACGGTCAACAAGATCGTCTTCCCGGCTAACACTCCGGTCAACTTCCGCGTCACTTCCGACGCCGTGATGAACTCGTTCTTCATCCCGGGCCTGGGCGGCCAGATCTACGCCATGGCCGGCATGACCACCAAGCTGCACCTGATCGCCAACGAAAACGGCGAGTTCGACGGTATCAGCGCCAACTACAGCGGTGCTGGCTTCACCGGCATGAAATTCAAGGCTACTGCCACCTCTCAGGAAGACTTCGACAAGTGGGTCGCCGAGGTCAAGCAGTCGCCGAAGAAGCTGGACAAGGCCGAATACGACGCCTTGGCCAAACCAAGCGAAAACAACCCAGTCGCGCTGTATAGCGAGGCTTCGCCTGACCAGTTCCAGCTGATCGTCGACAAGTACGAAGGCATGAACCGCGGTCGTCCGAGCCACGAAGAAGCAGGCAGCAAAGATCTGGCCACTACCAAGGGTGTGGAATCGAGTATGCAACCAGCTGCCGGTGCAGAGGAGTAAGAGATGTTCGGTAAACTAAGCCTGGAGGCGATACCCTATCACGAGCCGATAGTCATGGTGACGCTTGCCATGATCGCGCTCGGTGGTATCGCTGTCGTCGGTGCTATCACCTACTTCCGCAAGTGGACCTACTTGTGGAGCGAGTGGTTGACGACTGTCGACCACAAGAAAATCGGGGTGATGTACATCATCGTCGCGATGGTCATGCTGCTGCGCGGCTTTGCCGACGCCATCATGATGCGTACCCAGCTGGCTGCCGCTACCGGTGGCTCCGAAGGCTACCTGCCGCCTGAACACTATGACCAGATCTTCACCGCTCACGGTGTGATCATGATCATCTTCATGGCGATGCCGTTCTTCACCGGCCTGATGAACCTGGCGGTTCCTCTGCAGATCGGTGCACGTGACGTTGCCTTCCCGTTCCTGAACTCCCTGAGCTTCTACCTGCTGCTGGCAGGCGTGCTGCTGGTCAACATCTCGCTGGGCGTTGGTGAATTCGCCAAGACCGGCTGGGTTGCCTATCCGCCGCTCGCGGGCATTCAGTACAGCCCTGGGGTGGGTGTCGACTACTACATCTGGGCGCTACAGCTCTCAGGCCTGGGTACGACGCTTACCGGCGTGAACTTCCTCGTCACCGTGATGAAGATGCGCGCACCTGGCATGAAGCTGATGGACATGCCGATCTTCACCTGGACCTGCACCTGGGCCAACGTGCTGATCGTGGCTTCCTTCCCGATCCTGACCGCTGCACTCGCTCTGCTGACTGTTGACCGTTATCTGGACTTCCACATCTTCACCAACGAGCTTGGTGGGAACCCGATGATGTACGTCAACCTGTTCTGGGCGTGGGGTCACCCTGAGGTTTACATCCTGATCCTGCCGGCCTTCGGTGTGTTCTCGGAAGTTACCTCGACCTTCTCCGGCAAGCGTCTGTTCGGCCACCACTCGATGATCTACGCATCGGGCGCCATCGCCGTGCTGGGCTTCGCCGTATGGCTGCACCACTTCTTCACCATGGGTGCCGGCGCCAGCGTCAACACCTTCTTCGGCCTGGCGACGATGCTGATCTCCATTCCGACCGGTGTGAAGCTGTTCAACTGGCTGTTCACCATCTACCAGGGCCGTCTGCGCTTCACCGCGCCGATCATGTGGACCCTGGGCTTCATGATCACCTTCTCCATCGGTGGCATGACTGGCGTTCTGCTGGCTGTTCCAGGTGCTGACTTCGTGCTGCACAACAGCCTGTTCGTAATTGCTCACTTCCACAACGTGATCATCGGTGGTGCGGTATTCGGCTACATCGCCGGCTTCGCCTACTGGTTCCCGAAAGCCTTCGGTTTCACCCTGAACGAGAAGTGGGGCAAGGCTGCCTTCTGGTTCTGGATCTCGGGCTTCTACGTAGCGTTCATGCCGCTGTACGCCCTGGGCTTCATGGGCATGACCCGTCGTCTGAACCACTCCGACAACCCACTGTGGGAACCCTACCTGTACGTAGCCGTTGTCGGCGCCGTGCTGATCCTGTTCGGTATCGCCTGCCAGCTGATCCAGCTGTACGTATCGGTTCGCGACCGCAACCAGAACCTGGACGTGACCGGCGACCCATGGGGCGGCCGTACCCTGGAATGGTCGACTTCGTCGCCACCTCCGTTCTACAACTTCGCCCACATGCCTGAGAAGGTCGGCCTGGACGCCTGGCACGAAGCCAAGGAAGCCGGTGTCGCCTACAAGCCTGCGGCCAAGTACGAAGCGATCCACATGCCGAGCAACACCGCCACCGGTTTGTTCATGGGCCTGTTCCTGACCGTCTTCGGCTTCGCCTTCATCTGGCACATCTGGTGGCTGGTTGGCGCGAGCCTGGTTGCAACCATCGCTGTCTTCGTTCGCCACGCTGCGCGTGACGACCAGGGCTACATGGTTCCGGCCGAAGAAGTGGCGCGCATCGAAGGCGAGCGCATGAAAGCGCTGGCCAAAGCAGGTGCTCTGCCTGCCGGCGCACGTGTCGAATCGTTTGAGCGGGTGTAATCAATGTCCAGTCAAGTAATGCACGGTGCTGCTCATGGTCATGACCATGGGCATGACGACCACCACCACGACTCGGGCCAGATGACCGTACTCGGTTTCTGGCTGTACCTGATGACCGACTGCATCCTGTTTGCGTCGCTCTTCGCCACCTACGCGGTGCTGTCCGGCAGTTTTGCCGGCGGCCCGTCGGGTCATGACATCTTCCAGCTCGATTTCGTAGCTGTTGAAACGCTGTTCCTGCTGCTGTCCTCGATCACCTTCGGCTTCGCCATGCTGAAGATGTTCGATGGCAAGAAAGCTGGCGTTCTGGGCTGGTTGGCTGTGACCTTCCTGTTCGGTGCAGGCTTCATCGCGATGGAAATCTACGAATTCCATCACCTGATCGCTGAAGGCTTCGGCCCGCAGCGCAGTGGCTTCCTGTCGGGCTTCTTCGCCCTGGTAGGTACCCACGGTCTGCACGTGACCGCCGGCCTGATCTGGATGGCAATCATGATGTACCAGATCAACAAGCACGGCATCACGCCGACCGCCAAGACCCGCATGAGCTGCCTGAGCCTGTTCTGGCACTTCCTGGACGTGGTCTGGATCTGCGTATTCACCGTCGTCTACCTGCTGGGAGTTCTGTAATGGCTAACGCACACGACACTCATCACGAAGGTAACCACGGCAGCGTCAAGTCGTACATGATCGGCTTCATCCTGTCGATCATCCTGACTGCGATCCCGTTCGGCCTGGCCATGTCGCCAAGCCTGCCGAAGAACCTGACCGTTCTGATCATTGTTGCCATGGCCGTGATCCAGGTAGTAGTGCACCTCGTGTACTTCCTGCACATGGACCGCTCGAAAGAGCAACGCAACAACGTTTCGACGTTCCTGTTCACCACCCTGGTGATCGCTCTGCTTGTCGGCCTGTCGCTGTGGATCATGTTCAGCATCCACTTCGAAATGTTGGCCAAGTGAGGTAAGACTGCATGTCCGTTAAGCACTTTATCCAAATCACCAAACCGGGGATCATTTTCGGTAACGTGCTTTCCGTGGCAGGCGGTTTCTTCCTTGCCTCGAAGGGCCATGTGGATTTCGCCCTGTTCCTGGCGGTGGTGATCGGTACTTCGCTGGTGGTTGCGTCCGGATGCGTGTTCAACAACTGCATCGACCGTGACATCGACCACAAGATGGAGCGCACCAAGAACCGCGTCATGGTCCAGGGCGGCATGTCGCTGCCCCTCGCGCTGATCTACGCCACCCTGCTCGGGGTGGCGGGTTTCAGCCTGCTGTATGTCCAGGCCAACCCGCTGTCGGCGTTCTGTGCGCTGATCGGCTTCATCGTCTACGTCGGTTTCTACAGCCTGTGGCTGAAGCGTAAATCGGTGCACGGCACCTTGGTTGGCAGCCTGTCTGGTGCCATGCCTCCGGTGATCGGCTATTGCGCCGTGAGCAACAGCTTCGACCTGGCTGCGGTTACCCTGCTGGTGATGTTCAGCCTGTGGCAGATGCCGCACAGCTTCGCCATCGCGATCTTCCGCTTCAAGGATTACAGCGCTGCCAACATTCCGGTCCTGCCGGTGGCACGTGGCATCCTCGCGGCGAAGAAGCAGATCGTGCTGTACGTGCTGGCCTTCGTGCTCGCGACCCTGATGCTTACCCTCGGCGGTTACGCCGGCCTCGGCTACCTGGCCGTGGCAGCAGCCATGGGCCTGTACTGGCTGTACATGGCCTGGGGTGGCTACAAGGCCGAGGACGACAGCAAGTGGGCCCGCAAGGTGTTCGGCTTCTCCATCCTCACCGTCACTGCCCTGAGCGTGATGATGGGTGTGGACAGCCAGACCGCTGCGGACGTGCTGATGACATACGCACGCTGATACTGCTGCCTGTTTCACGAAAACCCCGGCCACTGTGCCGGGGTTTTTTTATGGGTGTTTTCCTGGGTTTTGAGCGTAGTGCGCTCACTGTGGGAGCGGGTTTACCCGCGAAGAGGTCGAACCTGAAAACATAAAATTCATATTTTCAAAAAATACATCTGAAAAGTTCTAACAAAACAGGAAATTGTCCTTTACAGGTATCCTGTCTCGGCACTATCTTCTGATTCAGGCCGCCACATCGGCCAGCGTCGCTCGGACGGTTCCGGGCGCTTACGTACTCAGAGGAAGCCATGGCCAACCCAGGTTCGCCGCGCCGCTTTGCGCGCATCGATCGTCTCCCCCCTTACGTCTTCAACATCACTGCCGAGCTCAAGATGGCTGCCCGCCGCCGTGGCGAGGACATCATCGACCTGAGCATGGGCAACCCCGATGGCGCAACCCCGCCGCACATCGTCGAGAAGCTGGTGCAGGTCGCCCAGCGTGAAGACACCCACGGCTACTCCACCTCCCGCGGCATCCCGCGCCTGCGTCGGGCCATCTCCAACTGGTACAAGGAACGCTACGAGGTCGACATCGACCCGGAAAGCGAAGCCATCGTCACCATCGGCTCGAAGGAAGGCCTGGCACACCTGATGCTGGCCACCCTCGACCAGGGCGACACGGTGCTGGTGCCCAACCCCAGCTACCCGATCCATATCTACGGGGCGGTGATTGCCGGTGCCCAGGTGCGTTCGGTGCCGCTAGTGCCGGGTGTGGACTTCTTCAACGAACTCGAGCGGGCCATCCGCGAGTCGATCCCCAAGCCGAAGATGATGATCCTCGGCTTCCCGTCCAACCCCACCGCTCAGTGCGTGGAACTGGACTTCTTCGAGCGCGTGGTGGCATTGGCCAAGCAGTACAACGTGCTGGTGGTGCATGACCTGGCCTACGCCGACATCGTCTACGACGGCTGGAAAGCCCCGTCGATCATGCAGGTGCCGGGGGCCAAGGACATCGCGGTGGAGTTCTTCACCCTGTCCAAGAGCTACAACATGGCCGGCTGGCGGATCGGTTTCATGGTCGGCAACCCCGAGTTGGTCAGTGCCCTGGCGCGGATCAAGAGCTACCACGACTACGGCACCTTCACCCCGCTGCAGGTGGCCGCCATTGCAGCACTGGAAGGCGACCAGCAGTGCGTACGCGACATCGCCGAGCAATACCGCCAGCGCCGCAACCTGCTGGTGAAAGGGCTGCACGAGCTGGGCTGGATGGTCGAGAACCCCAAGGCCTCGATGTACGTGTGGGCGAAGATCCCGCCGGAGTACGCGCACCTGGGCTCGCTGGAGTTTTCCAAGAAGCTGCTGGCCGAGGCCAAGGTATGCGTGTCGCCGGGGATCGGCTTTGGTGATTATGGTGATGACCATGTGCGCTTTGCCCTGATCGAGAACCAGGACCGTATTCGCCAGGCGATTCGCGGGATCCGGCAGATGTTCCGGGCTGATGGGGTGGCCCGCAAATAAGCTTTTGGGGCCGCTTTGTGGCCCTTTCGCGACACAAGGCCGCTCCTACAGGGACCGCGCGTTTTTGAATCCTGCGCGGTCCCTGTAGGAGCGGCCTTGTGTCGCGATGGGCTGCAAAGCAGCCCCGACTGACTCAAGGGCGAACTTTCCGCCTGCACTCCACCGAACTGCCTACCTATTTTTCTGCACTCATTTCTCACCACAGAGACCCACAAATGAGTGTCTTCACCGCCTACTTCTGCGGCACCGGTTCCCACCGCTTCGACGACGCCAACCCCAACTTCTGGAATGGCGAGCTGGTCTCGACCCTGGCCAGCAATGACCAGGGCCGCGAATTTGCCCACTGGATCGCCGTTGACGGCCCCGGCAGCGGCAACCTTCAGGACGACAACCTGTTCGTCGAGCCTGGCGGCTACTTCAACTGGACCGGTCAGTTGTTCGGCCGCGGGTGGGAAGAGAACGTCAACCATGTGCTGCAGGTGATCAAGGGTGAAAGCAGCTGGCAGCGCACCGAGCTGAGCGAGGAGGAGTACGAGCGCCTCAAGAATGCTGGCGTACCCGTTCCGGATGTTTCTTCCACAGCCTCCTGGTTCTGGCGCACCTACGACTACGGCGAGCGCCATCCAACACCGCAGGAGTTGCAGGAGCGCATCATCAGCTTGTTCCGTAAGCCTCGCTTGCCGACCCAGGTGAACCTGGTGGGCTGGAGCAGGGGAGGGATCAGTTGCCACATGCTGGCCAACGCCATGGCGCAGGACGCTGTATTACGGGACATACCCGTCAATATCTTCGTCATCGACCCGGTGCCAGGCATCGGCAACCTGCAAAGCCAGCGGGTAACCCTGGCGGGCAATGTCCGTGAGTACGTGGGTTTCTATTCGCGGGACGAACGATCCAAAGGTTTCGCCTGTGTGATCCCCTCGGTCGAACCGGATACGCGGATGTGCATCTACCCCATGCCAGGGCGGCATGCCACGCTGGTGGGCAACGCCTCCGTCGACGGTGCGGGTGACGGCAAGGTACTGGCGGAGCCGGGGTTGATCGTTCGCCATTTTGCCGAGGTCTGCCTGACCCGCTGGGGTGTGCAACTGGACAAGCGCCTGTCCCTGAGCGACCGCCAGTTGATGCGATATCACATGGTCATGGCCGCTGCCGAAGGGCAGTACAAGGCCATGCGCAGCGAGTCGTATACCGTGCTTACCGAGGGCGAAGATGACGACCGCTTGGTGTATTGCGGCGAGGCCTGCATTCCCTTCAGCAAGGTGTGTGGTGATGGCTATGAGCCGACCGAGGGCCTTGGCCAGCAGCGCTGGGATGTCACCACGTACAAGGCATTACGCTAAATTGAACGGGCGGCCGGGGAAGACGTTGGTCGCCTGTGTTCAATTGCCGGATCAGCGGCAAATATTTTTGCATTCCCCCTCTATCCAGCCGCCCCGGCTTGGATTGAAAATGGCGCCGCGGGCCAGCCCCGATAACAACAACCTTCCCTTCGTGCCATCATGTCCGAATACAACCCTTGCCTTGACTGCGGCGCCTGCTGCGGGTACTTCCGTGTGTCCTTTTTCTGGGGCGAATGCCAGTCTGCCGGGGGCCTTGTACCGGACGACCTGGTGGTACAGATCAACCCCACCCGTGTTGCCATGATCGGCACCGATGCCAAACCCTGCCGCTGCATCAGCCTGCAGGGCGAGATCGGCCAGGAGGTGGCGTGCACCATCTACGCCAACCGTTCCAGCCCCTGCCGCGAGTTCGAGGCGTCGTGGGAGGGTGGGGTGCATAACCCCAGCTGCGACGATGCGCGGGCGGCGTATGGCCTGCCACCGCTGACCCCGCCTGGGGCCAACGAGCCGCATTGGCCGGATGATGGGGCTGAGGTGGCCTGATCGTATTTCGTTAGCCTGTACCGGCCCTTTCGCGGGTAAACCCGCTCCTACAGGTATCACCGTACCCTGTAGGAGCGGGTTTACCCGCGAAAGGGCCATCAGCTGTAAGAAGATTCTGAACCTGCAACCAAATGCTTCAGGTTGCCAGGGATTAGGAATTATCCTACGGCCTAAGTCGGATGCCGTCTGATAGGCAAGTAGCTACCTCAGAGATAACGTTTCGGCGTCGTCACAATTGGCGATCGGGTGTGAGAAGCCCGGTGTTTCGAGATGGCTTGCCAGTTATGGCAGCCGTGCGCGTGCAGACTTCGGTCTGGCCGGTGCCTCGGACACTGGTCTTCTCACCTCGCGTACGGCTGCCACCTTATCTGTGAGAAGGATGCGAGTGGTTGCCTCTGAAAATATTTCCGAGATGACTATGAAAAAACTTGTACCTGATCCACCCGTTACAGACCTTACTTACCAAGCCGCGAAGTCCCAGGCTACCCAGGTCATGGACATTCTCTCCAACACCATCCTCCAATACCTCGACGCAGAAGCCCCGGACCTGCGTTCCACCCTTCTCGAAAACATGTCGACGCAAACTGCCCTGTTGCACGCCTTGTTAGCCCACATAAAGGCGCAGGAGGCCCAGGCATGAGCGACCACCTCAAATCCCGCACCACCGTAGGTGCGGAGAAATTCCTTGAGCTGTACCGGATAGAGCCGGGTGTACCGCTTGATCTGGCATTCGATGAATTGTCGGTGCTGATCGGCTGTATCAAGCATTTGAACGAAGAGGCCGAGATGGAGGGCGACAAGATCGCTGGCAGCGCGGCGCGCATACTCAGCGCCATGGCCAAGGCGCTGGTGAATGACATGGAACTGGGATTGAATCGGGGCGCCTGAAAGATTTTTGGGGCCGCTTTGCGGCCCATCGCCGGCAAGCCAGCTCCCACAGGGTCTCCACAAGCCTCATTCGCAGTGATTACCCGTGGGAGCGGCCTTGTGTCGCGAAAGGGCTGCAAAGCAGCCCCGGGATGCTTGAACCGATCGCTTGACGTTAAACTGTCATCTCCTCAGCAATGGACAGGAGATCCGGCGTGACCCCACCCCGCAGTTTCCCCAGTGACCTCTGCCTCGACAGCCCGCGTCTGCAATTGCGCCCCATGCGCCATGCCGATGCCGCGCAATGGCTGGCGATCATGGCCGACCCCGAGGTCATGCGCTATTGGCACCATGCACCTTGGCAAAACCTGGCCGAAGCCGAAAGCGCCCTGGCCGCCGACCGCGAAGCCTATGCCAATGGCGACCAGCTCAAGCTTGGCATGTACCGCCGTGACAACGGCGAACTGATCGGCATGGTCCAGCTGTTCAACATCGACGATGTATCCCGCCGTGGTGAAATCGGCTACTGCCTCGCCAGCGCGGTGCAGGGCAGGGGCTACATGGACGAAGCACTGACCTGCTTCATCGACTACCTCGCCCACACCCTGCACATGCGCCGCCTGGAAGGCGAGATCGACCCGCGCAACCAAGGTTCGGCACGCACTCTGGAGCGCCAGGGCTTCGTGCTGGAAGGCACATTGCGTGCGCGTTGGTGCGTTGCCGGCGAGTTGTCCGATTCGGGTATTTATGGCCTTTTGCTAGAGCCCCCGGTTGCCTAGGAAGTAAATCTCTTGCCCGTTTTCTACCTGAGTTTCAGCCTGCTGCTGTATCTGCTCGCACTGTTCTTCGATGGTGCGCTGATGAGTGGCGACCGCCACATGCCGGCCCTGCAGATGCTGTTGTATGGGCCCTGGGGCATGCCCTTCGGTCTGTACCAGTGGTTTGCCAACCCGTTGCTGGCCCTGGCGGTCCTTGCCCATCGACGCTTTCGCCGGCTGGCATTGCTGGTCGGGCTGGTGGCTGTGTATCTGGCGGCCAGCAGCTTTGGAATTGACCGCCTGCCGGACAATCAGAGCTATGAATTTCATGACCTGGCCGGTTTTGGTGCCGGTTTCTACCTGTGGCTGGCGGCGATGTTGGTGTTTTGCGTGGGCCAGGCCTGGCATTGCTGGAGGGCACGTAGCGCCGACGACATGCCGGGCTGGAGCTGGCTGGATGTGGTGTTGATCGCGGCGCTTGGCGTGGCGTTGTATGCGGCAACGCAGATGCCGTCGCTGCGCTTCGAACCGGGCAAGGTACTGATGCCGCCGGAACAGCCACAGACGCTGTGATACCCACAAGCAGGGTTTATGACCAAGTATTTGGCTTGCCTACCGCGATGGCAATTGCGGGTTCCATGTGCAGAGCAGTGGCAGGACCATGGCGCAGCTGGAAGGTGGGACCTGTGTGATGGACATGACCCGCGACCGCGCGGCGGAGCTGGAGCGGGTGCTCAGCCCTGGGCAGTGAGGTTGTCTGTACTGGCCTCTTCGCGGGTAAACCCGCTCCCACAGGTATTTCGCAGGCTTTGGGATCACGCTGTACCTGTGGGAGCGGGTTTACCCGCGAACACCGGCAACGCCGGTGCCATCCACCGCGCTTCTACTTGCGCGGTTCGCGCAGCGCCCGGGCCTTGAGGTACTCGCGCACTTCCACCGCATCCCCGGCAAACTCGATACGCTCTGCTTTCGCTGCACGCTGGTAGGCATACATAGGGTCGTAATACTCGCTCAGCAAGCTTTCGATGAAGACCCGGTGCAACTCCACCGAACCACTGCGCTGCTGTTCTTCCAGCGCCTGGCGCAGGATTTCCGACAGCCGCTGATGGCGCTCGCCGCCGAGGCGCTTGTGAATCCTGCCCATGCTCTGCAGAAGCGTCTCGGCAAACAGTCGAAGGCCATCTTCTTCACCATGCAGGCTGACGAACTCGGCGCTCAGGTCGATCACGTAGTCGCGCAGGATACGCTCCACGCGGCTGGCCAAACTGTCTTCCAGCCACACCAGCGGGTATTGCTGCATGCCCTGGTACAACTCCAGCGGTACGGTGCAGCTGCCCACGATTCGGCCTTCGTCTTCCAGCACGAACTGCTCGATACCCCGGGCGCGTTTTTTCAACACGTCTATGGCCAGCCTGTTCTCGAAGTCGATCTGCGCTGGCTGTGCAGTGGCGCGCTTGCCAAAGCTGGAACCTCGATGGTTGGCGTAGCCTTCCAGGTCCAGCTCGTTGTCCAGCAGGTGCAGCACGTCGGTCTTGCCGGTGCCGGTCAGGCCGCCCACGAGCACGAAATCACATTGCGCGACCGCCTGTTGGGTAGTCTCCAGCAGGAAGTGGCGCATGGCCTTGTAGCCGCCCTCGACGAGGGGGTAGTGGATGCCCTTCTCATCGCGCAGCACTTTTTGCACAAGATGCGAGCGCAGGCCGCCACGGAAGCAGTACAGGTAGCCTTCCGGGTGATCCTCGGCGAACTTTGCCCAGGCCTCCAGGCGTGCCTGCTTGATCTCACCGCTGACCAGCTTGTGGCCCAGAACGATGGCTTCAGCCTGGCCTTTCTGCTTGTAGCAGGTGCCGACCTTTTGCCGCTCCTGGTCATTCATCAGCGGCAGGTTTATGGCACCGGGGAAGGCGCCCTTGGCAAATTCGACAGGTGCACGCATGTCCATCATCGGCACATCGTCGAGGAACAACTGGCGGAAGTCGGTGCAGTCGGGGCGCATCAGATCACCTCGACCGCGTGGCTCTGTCGCTCGACCAGCTTGCCGATCGGCGCCAGCTGCAGGCCCAGTTCGGCGGCCACCGCCAGGAACTCGGCTTCACCTTCCGGGGTAACCGCCACCAGCAGGCCACCGCTGGTCTGAGGGTCGCACAGCAGGTGCTTCTGGTCGTCGCTCAGGGCGCCGATCTTGTGGCCGTAGCTATCGAAGTTGCGCAGGGTTCCGCCGGGGATGCAGCCCTCGGCCAGGTAGTGGTCGACGCTGGGCAGGCGCGGGACGGCGGCATAGTCCAGATGTGCGGTAAGGCCACTGCCTTCGGCCAGTTCCACCAGGTGGCCGAGCAGGCCGAAACCGGTGACGTCGGTCATGGCCTTGACCCCGTCAAGCTTGCCGAAGCGGCTGCCGGGGGTATTGAGGGTGCACATCCAGTCGCGCGCCAGGCCCTGGTCCTGGGTGCGCAGCTTGGCCTTTTTCTCGGCGGTGGTGAGGATGCCGATACCCAGTGGCTTGGTCAGGTACAGGTGGCAGCCTGCGCTGGCGGTGTCGTTGCGCTTGAGGTGGCGCTTGCTGACCACGCCGGTAACGGCCAGGCCGAAGATCGGCTCGGGCGCGTCGATGGAGTGGCCGCCGGCCAGCGGGATGCCGGCTTCGGCGCATACCGCACGGCCACCTCGGATCACTTCGCGGGCCACCTCCGGCGGCAGCACGTTGACCGGCCAGCCGAGGATGGCAATGGCCATCAGCGGGTCGCCGCCCATGGCGTAGATGTCGCTGATGGCGTTGGTGGCGGCGATGCGGCCGAAGTCGTACGGGTCATCGACGATCGGCATGAAGAAGTCGGTGGTCGAGACCACGCCGCGCTCGTCATCCAGCGCGTACACGGCAGCGTCGTCGCGCGAGGCGTTGCCCACCCACAGTTTCGGGTCCAGGGCCTGGGCGCCGCTTTCAGCGAGGATCACATCCAG
The DNA here is from genome assembly GCF_002112825.1 of Pseudomonas sp. B5(2017). NCBI lineage: Bacteria > Pseudomonadati > Pseudomonadota > Gammaproteobacteria > Pseudomonadales > Pseudomonadaceae > Pseudomonas > Pseudomonas sp. B5(2017). Next base: position 56,401 of record NZ_NEIR01000012.1, on the reverse strand, counting down.
CACCTTGGGGGATATCTTGCAGCCACAGCCGGCACCATGGCTGTACTGGGTCAGGCGAATCGGCTCGCTCATGTGCACCTCAGGAGGTCAATTTGATGCGCGATTGTAGCAAAGCTGGCCTTTGCGCCTGTGCCTCTTATAATTCCCGTCGTCGGCGCATAAGCCGGCCTTTCCCCGCTATTGAACCGGAGAACACCCATGCTCAAACGCCCTCTGGCGCTCGCCGCCGGCCTCGTGCTGTCTTGCTGTGCCGTTGTCGCCCAGGCTGCCGACACCCTGCGGGTCAGCGCCATCCCTGACGAAGCACCGACCGAACTGCAGCGCAAGTTCAAGCCTTTGGGCGAGTACCTGGCCAAGCAGCTGGGCATGGAGGTGAAGTTCGTGCCGGTGGCTGATTACCCGGCGGTAGTCGAATCGTTGGCTTCCAACCGCCTGGACCTGGCCTGGCTGGGGGGCTTCACCTTCGTGCAGGTGCACCTGAAGGACCCTGCCGCCACGCCGCTGGTGCAGCGTGAACAGGATGCGCAGTTCACTTCCAAGTTCATTACCGCCAACCCCGACGTGAAGAGCCTGGCCGACCTCAAGGGCAAGTCGTTTGCCTTCGGTTCCATCTCGTCTACCTCGGGCAGCCTGATGCCGCGTTACTTCATGCTCAAGCAGGACAACATCAAGCCTGAAGACTACTTCGGCCGCGTCGCCTACTCCGGCGCCCACGATGCCACCGTGGCCTGGGTGCAGGCCGGCAAGGTCGATGGCGGCGTGCTCAACGCCAGCGTGTGGCAGAAGCTGGTGGATGCCGGCAAGGTCGATACCGCCAAGGTGAAGGTGTTCGCCACCACCCCGACCTACTTCGACTACAACTGGACCGTGCGCGGCAACATGGACCCGGCGCTGAAAGAGAAGATCAAGAAAGCCTTCCTCGGCCTCGACCCGGCCAACCCGGAGCACAAGGCGATCCTCGACCTGCAGGCCGCCAGCCGCTTCATCGAGACCAAACCTGAGAACTACGTGGGCACCGAACAGGCTGCACGCGAGGCCGGCCTGCTCAAGTGACATCGACAGTGGCTTCCAACGTGGCTATTCATCTGCACGGGGCCGGGCTGCGCCATGGCCAGGTGCGTGCGCTTGATGCCGTGAGCCTGAGCATCGGTCAGGGCGAGCGCGTCGCCATCATCGGGCCTTCGGGCGCGGGCAAGTCCAGCTTGCTGCACCTGATGGCGACCGCCGTCCAGCCCAGCAGCGGGCGCCTGGAGCTGCTCGGCGAACAGCCCTGGGCGCTGTCTGCCAGGGCTCGCCAGCGCCTGCGTGCGCGGGTAGGCCTGGTGCACCAGGCACCGCCCTTGCCTCCGCGCCAGCGGGTGGTGACGGCGGTGCTGGCCGGCCGCCTGGGGCAGTGGGGTGTGCTGCGCGGCCTGCTCAACCTGCTGTACCCCAGTGATGTGCCGGGGGCGCGCCAAGCCTTGGCCGAGCTGGGCCTGGCCGACAAGCTGTTCGTGCAGTGCGGGCAATTGTCCGGTGGCCAGTTGCAGCGGGTGGGTATTGCCCGGGCGTTGTACCAGCGGCCGCAGGTGTTGCTGACTGACGAGCCGGTGTCGGCCATGGACCCGGTGCTGGCCGACCACAGCCTGGCCTTGCTCAACCGCCACGCCCAGGCCAATGCCGTGACCCTGGTGGCGAGCCTGCATGCCGTGGATCTGGCGCTGGCGCACTTCCCGCGGGTGATTGGTATCCGCGAAGGGCAGGTGGCGTTCGACTGCCCGGCGCAAGCGGTGACCGAGCAGTTGCTGGATGCGCTGTACGCCAACGAACAACTGGCTTCACCGCCAAGCCAGGGGCCGACCCTGACCGTGCAGATTCCGCGATGCTGAAGCTTGATGCCCGCGACCCGGCGCTGCTGCCGCGGTTGCTGCTGACCCTGCTGGCGGTGGCGGTGCTATGGCCTGGCATCCGGTTGAGCGAACTGAACCCGGGGGTGCTGCTGCAGGCAGAGAACCGCCAGCAGATCGCCAGTTTCACCAGTGCCTTCTGGCCACCGGCACACGATGCCGACTTCCTTTCGCTGCTGTATGAAGCCACCCTGCAGACCCTGGCCGTGGCCACGGCCGGCATGGCGTTGGCGTTGCTGCTGGCGGTCCCTGCCGGGTTGCTGGCCAGCCGTGCCCTGTCGCTGCGCGCAGCCTCCCGTGGCGGTCGCGCCGGGTTATGGTCGCGGTTGCTGCGCCTGCCGGTGCGCTGGTTGCTGATTTTTCTGCGCAGTGTGCCGGAAATCGTCTGGGCGTTGCTGTTCGTGCGGGCCGTGGGGCTGGGGCCGACGGCGGGCGTACTGGCCATTGCCATCACCTACAGTGGCATGCTCGGCAAGGTCTATGCCGAGATCTTCGAGTCGGTCGACCAGCGCCCGGCGCATGCCTTGCTGCAGGCGGGTAGTGGCCGCCTGGCTGCGTTTTTCTACGGCATCCTGCCCAGTGCGGTGTCCGAAGTGGTGTCCTACACCGTGTACCGCTGGGAGTGCGCTGTACGCGCCTCGGTGGTGATGGGCTTTGTCGGTGCTGGCGGGCTGGGGCAGCAGATCGACTTGTCGATGCGCATGTTCGCTGGAGCGGAAGTGGCAAGCATGCTGCTGACGTTCCTGGTCCTGGTGATGCTGGCCGACCTGCTCAGCCGCTTCCTGCGTTGGAGGCTGGCATGAACCGGGTCATCAATTGGTTGGTGCTAGGCGCCATCGTGGCTGCGGTGATGGCCTCGTTCGCATACCTGGAGCTGGACTTGCAGGCGCTGGTCGGCAACGGCGGGCTGGGGCAGATGGGCGAATATGCCGGTCGTTTCCTGCACCCGGACCTGTCTGCCGGGCACCTGCGCGCGGTTGCGCACGGGGCGCTGGAAACCCTGGCCATGTCGGGCTTGGGCACCTTGTTGGCCATGCTGCTGGGCATGCTGTTGGCACTGCCGGCCGCTGGCCGGTTCGGTTGGCCGCTGCAGGCCTGTGCGCGGTTGTTGCTGAATGCCCTGCGGGCCATCCCGGAACTGGTGTGGGCCGCGCTGACGGTGCTGGCGGCCGGGCTTGGGCCGAATGCCGGTACCCTGGCGTTGGCGCTGCATACCGCTGGCGTGCTGGGGCGGCTGTTTGCCGAGGCGCTGGAGAACGCACCGCCGGAGCCGGCGGCGGCCATCCGCTTGCAGGGCGGTAGCCAGGTGGCGGCATTCTGCTTTGGCACCTTGCCCAATCTGTGGCCGCAGTTGCTGGCTTATAGCCTGTATCGGTGGGAGAACAATATCCGCATGGCCAGCGTGCTGGGGTTTGTCGGTGCGGGTGGATTGGGGCAGATGCTGTACACCACCTTGAGCCTGTTCCAGGAGGCCCAGGCCAGCACGGTGATCATGGGGATGCTGGTGCTGGTGTTACTGGTGGACGCGTTGAGTGATGTGTTGCGCCAGCGCTATGTGCGGGCCTGATGGATAGCCGGGGCCGCGTTGCGGCCCTTTCGCCGGCAAGCCAGCTCCCACAGGTACGGTGCAAGATCACAGGATTCCATGGCTCCTGTGGGAGCTGGCTTGCCAGCGATAGGGCCGTTGAGGTCTGGCACTAAGCCAACTCCCCGCACTGCGCCTCCCGCTGCATCGACTCCAGGTTCCGCTCGATCGTCTCGCAAATGCTGTCCATCTGGATCTGATGCTCACTGAACCTGAACGGGCTCTGCAAGTCCGTCCCGATCCGCTCGATGGCCAGCAGCATGAAGCCCACCACCGTCGAAGCCAGCGGCGTGAACCAGCCCAGCGATTCCACCAGCCCCACCGGTACGATCAGGCAGAACAGGGTGATGAACAGCCGTGGAAAGTACACGTAAGGGTAGGGCAGCGGCGTATTGGCGATCCGTTCCATGCCACCTTGGGCATTGGACAGGTCCACCAGCGTCGACTCCAGCCTTGCCAGGCGAATGCTGTCCAGTCGCCCGGCCTGGTATTCCCGCGCCAGCAACGCCGCCGAACCACTCAGGATGTCGTTGGCGAAATTGTTCGAACGGTTGCGCCGCTCGAATTCCGCAGGTGGGATGAACGCCATCAGTTCATCCGGGCAGCGCTCGCCCTTCAAGTGTGCCGCCAGGCAGTTCACATAGGCGATATGCCGGCGCAGCAGGGTAGCCTTGATCGGGTTCAGGCCATCATCCGGGTCATCGATCAGGGTCAGCGCCTGCCGTGCGAAGCTGCGTGAGTTGTTCACCAACGCCCCCCACAATGTGCGCGCTTCCCACCAGCGGTTGTACGCGCTGCTGTTGCGAAAGCTCACCAGCACCACCAGCGCCGAGCCCAGCAACGTCAACGGAATCAGCGGCAGGGTGAACTTGCTGTTGAAGAACAGCATGAAATCGATGGTGACCAGCACATCCCAGATCAGCAGCCAGAACAGCGACCAGCCGATGTAGCCGACGGTCTTCACGACCAGGCGGTACTTGCGGGTGATGATGTCTTTCACGCGGGGTACCTCGAAACGCGGGTGATGCAGGATCGGACGTCGAGGCGCGGCGAAGGTTCGGGTGTTGAATGTTGCAGGTTTTTTATGACCGTGAAGAGAAAAGTCTGACCCCGCTATGGGAAATGCCTGAGTTCCCATATAAGGGGTAAGGCGACAGAGTGGGCCGCTTCAACACTTGAATGGGTGTGAAATGAGCGAAAAGTTGATCCCGTTTGATATGGCGGCCTTGTTGAGTAGTGATGAGGCCATCACTGAGTACCTTAGTCAGGTCCTCGCAGATGGCGATACCGAGGAAATAATTCGGGCACTTGGCCATATCGCTCGCGCACGGGGAATGACGCAGATCGCCACCGAGAGTGGGTTGGGAAGGGAAAGTCTGTACAAGGCACTCAGTCCAGGCGCAAAACCACGCTTTGACACTGTGCTGAAAGTCATTCGTGCCTTGGGTGTCGACCTCCTCGTTCAGCCCCATGTAGTTCCCCGCTAGCAGAACAGGGATTTCGGAGGGCTGAACGGGGAGGTTGGTCAGCTTCATGGCAGGTCATTCCTGCGCTGGCAACGGGGCGCGGTCGGAGCGGCCGAGGCCATTGCCTCCAGTACTTGGCGAGGCCGTGAGCCAGAGGGGCTGGTCGTCTGGATGCTACTCCACCGGGTCACTTACCGGCTTGGCAAAGATGGCCTTGAGTTCGCTGGTCATCGGGAATTCCAGATTCAAGCCTTTGGGCGGAATCGGTTGTTCGAACCAGCGCTGGTAGATCCCGTTGATTTCCCCGGAACTGTACAGCTCGCCCAGCGCCGCGTTCACCAGCGCGAGAAACTGTGGGTCATCCTTGCGCACCATGCAGCTGTAGATTTCCCGTGACTGCTCTTCCCCGACCACCACCCAATTGTGCGGGTCGCGGGCCTTGGCGCGTTCGCCGTAAAGCAGCGCATCGTCCATGTAGAACGCCGCCGCCCGACCGGACTGCAACATCTGGAAGGCCTCACCATGGTCCTTGGCGCTGATCACGTACATGTCCATCTTGTTATCGACGTTGTAGCTTTTCAGATAGCGTTCGTTGGTGGTGCCGGCGGTGGTTACCACGTTCTTGCCGCGCAGGTCGGCGAAACTCTTGATCCCGCTGTCTTTGGCCGTCAGCAACTGGCCTTTGACATAGATGAACCCATAGGAAAACGCCACCTGTTTCTGGCGCTCTGCGGTGACGCCGGTCGAGCCGCACTCCAGGTCAACGGTACCGTTCTGCACCAGCGGAATGCGGGTTTGCGATGTCACCAGGTTGTATTTCACCTTGAGCTGGGGCAATGCCAGCTTCTGCTGTACCCGCTCGACGATCTTGTTCGCCAGGTCTACCGAGTAGCCCATGGGTTGCCCCGAATGGTCGCCCACATAAGAGAACGGTACCGAAGCATCGCGATATCCCAGGGTAATGCTGTTGGCTCTGGCAATCTTGCTCAGGGTAGGCCCAAGCGCTGCTTCGTCAGCATGGGCCTGGGTGCCTAGCAACAGGCCAAGGGTGCAGCCGATCAACGTGATTTTTCGCATTGTTATTCTCCGTTGTAGGTGAGGGGATCAGAGACATGCTGCAGTACGGTTATTTCCATCAGCCGCACGGGCGGTGAAACCCTGCAGGTCGATGGAGGGGCGGCGCTGGCCGATCAGTTCACTCAGCAGACGTGCGCTGGCGCAGGCCAGGGTAAAGCCCAGCGCACCATGGCCGAGGTTCAGCCACAGGTTGCGATACGCCGTTGCGCCCAGCAGCGGCACGCCGCTAGGCGTGGCCGGACGCATACCGGCCCATTCGATGGCGTAGTCATAATTACCGGCGTTGGCGAAAGTCTCGCGGGCCTGGCGCTTGAGCAAGGCCAGGCGCTTGGGGTCCAGCGACGGATCGAAACCGACAATGTCGACCATCGCCGCCACACGCAACTGTTCACCGATCCGGGCGTAGACGATCTTGCGGTCGTAGTCGGTGATGCTCAGGTCCGGCGCCCGGTGCTGGGCGCCAATCGGTACTGTCAGGCTATAACCCTTCAGCGGATACAGCGGCAGGTCGATGCCCGGCAGTGCCAGCAACGCACTGCGATGGCCGGCCGCAACCACCAGGTGCTCCACCGGCAGCACTTCGTCGTCCAGTTCAATCGCATTCACTACGCCATGCGCATGGCGAATTCCGGACACCGCCTGGCCCAGGCGGAACTTGCAGCGTCCCGACGCCTGCAAGCGCGCCGCCAGTTGCTGGCAAAAGCTGTGGCAATCGCCGACTTCTTCATCCGGGGTATAGATGGCACCGACAAAGGGCGCCTCCGCCAGCGCTGGGTCCAGACGGGCACAGTCGGCGTGCGACAGCACCTGTTGTTGCTGGGGTGCGGCAAGGTTCTTGCGCGCATGCTCGAAGCTGCTGACCTTGCGGAAGGTGACCAGCTTGCCGTTGCGTCGCCAGTTGAAACCACCCAGGCCGTCCTCCTCACGCCAGGCTTGCAAGGTCGACTGGCTCAGCAGTGCGAGGCGCAGCAGATGGCCGGCGTTGGCGCGGTTGACCGAGGAGCGGCAAGCACCCAGGAATGCTGCCATCCAGCGCCACTGCGCACGATCGAAGCGCGGGCGCAATCGCAGCGGCGATTCACCGCGCAGCATCCAGCCAAGGGCCTGCAATGGCACACCTGCGTCGGCCAGGGGCGCCACGTAGCGGTAGGACAGCTGGCCGCCGTTGGCGAAGCTGGTTTCACTGCCCAACGAATCGCGAGCCTCGATCAGCGTCACATCAAAGCCGTCGCGTACCAGTGCGTAAGCGGTTGACAGGCCAATGACGCCACCGCCGATGATGCATACATGCTGAGCCATGTCAGTCCTTGGTCGTGGTTGGAACGAGGCTGAGGTTAGGGCCAGGTGACACGTGGCGAAAAATGAATAAAGATCGCTGAGCCATAAACAAAGGTTATGGACTTGCCATGCGCCTTCGCCATATCGAGATTTTCCAGGCCATCCGCCAGACCGGCTCGGTCAGCGGTGCCGCACAGTTGCTGCACGTTTCCCAACCTGCCGTGACCAAGGTGCTACAGCACGCCGAGCAGCAACTGGGCTTCCCGTTGTTCCTGCGGGTGCGCGGCAAGCTGCAGCCCACGCCCGAAGCGCTGGAGCTGGAGCGTGAGGTCGACAAGGTCACGGAGAGCCTGCAAGGGGTGCGACGCCTTGCGCAAAGCCTGCGTCGCGCGCCAGGCCACAGCCTGCGGATCGGTGCGACCCCGGCACTGGCCCTGTCGCTGCTGCCGCCGGCCATTCATGAATGGACCCAGCGTTATCCGGATATCGCCTGCGAGTTGTCCAGCGCCCACAGTCGCGAACTGGTGCAGAACCTGTTGATGCGGGAGATCGATGTCGCCCTGACCTTGCAACAGCCAGATCACCCTGCGCTCAAGGCTCAGGCGCTGGCCAGCGGAGTTTTGGTGGCATTGGCACCGGCAGGTTATTGGCCGCTGGAAGATGAAGGCAAGCCGCTGCCGTTGGCGGCACTGGCCGGTGCGCCCATGATCGGGCTGTCCAGCGCCGACCCGCTGTCGGTGCGCCTCGAAAGCTACCTCAAGGCGGTGGAGCCGCCGCCACGGGTGAGCATCGCGGTGCAAACCTATTCACTGGCCAGGGCGATGGTCGAATCCGGTGCTGGGCTGGCGGTGATCGATCCCTTCACCGCACTTGGCGCGGCGCCTGGGGCGACCGCGATCAGGCCGCTGACCCCGGCGCTGCCGATTACCTTGTATGCGGTGACCCGCACTGCCGAACCGTCACCGCATACATTGAGCGAGCTGCTGACGATTTTCAGCAGCCGTGCCCAAGGGCAGCTGGATCGCTGGCGCTGATTGCAGATATGCCCGGAAAGCGCATCAATGTCAGCCCGGACATAACTAATTGAGTTAGCAGGGACACCGTGGGAGCGGGCGTGCCCGCGAACACCGGCGGAGCCGGTGCCATACACTGCGTTGGGCGTTTCGCGGGCTCGCCCGCTTCCACAAGGGAATGTGACACGCTCTCGAACATTGTTCCCTGTGCGACAGCGCAGCCCAGATCGCAGGCGAAAAAAAACCGACCATAAGGTCGGTTTTTTCCGGATCTTGGTGCCGAGGGAGACTCGAATACGTCTGTTTAAGGCCTTTTTTTACTGGACTTAAGCTAAGTGTCAGAATCTCATACTCACAAATCTACTCACATTACTCGTCGGCATCTGCGTCTGAGTCTTCGAGTACTAGGATCTGATTGGTTACCAGAACTCGATGGCCTGCCTCGAACGTCACCCACATGACGCAGCCGGCGCCATGACGCGATTGGACCTCAGGGATGAAATGTAGACCGTCCCAGCCTGCTTCATGAGCTTGGTCGAAAAACCACTCCCGAACTTTCTTCGAGATCCGCTGGGCCTCTTGGCCCTCATGATCTTGGTTGTATAGGGCCAGAACCCGCTCAGCAGGGCATAGCACGGTCGGTTGCTTTCGAGAGCGACGTTCTGGATCAGGGAACAGAAACCTTGGCATTGCAGACTTTTCCTTTGTCGATGCTGGCTACGCTAGCGTAGCGTAGCCGAGCGGTTCTAATATCAAGATGCCATCCTGAACGCAACGGGGTCGACATGGCTGGTGGCAATAAACATCGATCAGCAGCAAGGGGAGTCCTCAAATCTGAGGACTCCTTCCGATCTCGATACGTCACTCCCTCAGCGGCGGTGGGCACCACTTAATTGTGTTTCCCAGCTACCGCTGTCGTTACCAGATTCAAAGCCGACAGCGGTTGGCCTGCCAGCGGAGGGGGGGTAGGGAGTGCACCATTGTCAATCCATTCCTTCGCCTGCGGAATGCAGCAATAGCTAACGACAGTCGGCTCAGGAGAGCTGAAATAGCTGCTAAAGGACAGAATGCTGATGCGCTGCAGTGGACGGTTTTTCAACGACTCATAGCCTGAGCTAGCGTAGTACTGCTGTAGCAATGGCACGAGTTCATCTTCGTCGCCGAGATGCGCAGACTGGAAATACCAGTTGTAGCGGTTGAAGATGGGGACTAGACGCTCAGCCACCTGCATTACTTGTGAGGGGTGCATAGCCAGGGCGTAGCATGCGCCAAAAAAGCTGTCCATCTGCAATGGAGACTGAGCGGACTCAATTTTTCCCCATGCACTTGGCGTTTTTCCAATTGCCTGAGCAATGTGTGCCTGATGAACATTCCGTTCGAGCCGAATGTCCTTGAGGATGAGGGCGAGTAATGTTGAGAAGCAAGAGGTGCGTTGGGTGGGGGAGGGAGGTAGCATGGATGCGATTCCTAGGGTGAGTGGTGGTGTGTGCATTAGGATATAGTTGGTCCTGTAGGGATCATCTTAAGGATCCTCGCAGGATATGGCAACTCCCTGTGGGATTATTCTGCCGCAGCCCACCTTGGATCAAAAAGGATGTCCCCCTAACCTGTGCGCATCGCGCTTCTTTACACCGGAGGGGGGCATATTCCAACTCCTTGAGCCCCATGAGTCCCTACGTACGGCTTGTCGCCAGGCTCATGCCGTTTTGCCGCTCGGACCATTATCGATCGTACCTGCTTCGAGGTTTGGTCCTGCATGTGTCGGGGGATCGCCTCGATATGTTTGGCCACCGTAGTGGTGCGATCTCTTCCTGGAGGCGTGCCCGCTCGACATAGGTCTTTGCCGGCGCCCCCAGTCCGAGATCACGAGCCCAAAAGGGTGACTTATCACCGGCGATCTCATAATCCTTTGGTCCACGGTTCGAGTCCGTGTGGGCCCACCAAAAAAATCAAAGGCTTGCAGCAATCCTGCGAGCCTTTTTCGTTTCTGCCTTCCTATTTTTCCCGTTCGTTCCCCGTTTTTTCCCCCTCTCGCATCCCTCAGAAACCAAGGGCGTCTCGAATGGTGTCAATTGGCATCATTCGTGGCCAGGCCATCACAAGCAGTCTCTTTCAGAGTCATGACGTATTGCCATCACCCGTCCCGTGGCATATCCTCGTGTTGCCTCCATCCAGGTATTAAATTGGGTTGTTCAAACGCGACCCTCCTCGAAAATGCTGTAAGCAAGATCGCGATGATGAACTCTGAACGATACTCTGAATGAATAGGGTGAAATATGGATGGAGGCACTTTTTTACTGGGTACGCTCGGCCCGACCACTACTCCAGATGAGCTGGCCCGCATGCTGGGCACCAGCTACAGCAAGATTAAACATTTCTACTACTCGCGCGACATGGGTAGCAACTATCGTCAATTCACCATTCCCAAAAAGAATGGCGAAAAGCGAGTCATTCTAGCTCCTGAGAACTGGCTAAAAACCCTTCAGCTGCGCCTGGCTAAAAGACTTCAATTGCTTTACAAACCTCGCAAAGGCGTAACAGGGTTTGTAAAAAACTCAGGCATAGCTGACAATGCCAACCTGCACAAACGCAGTCGGTATTTATTTAATATAGATTTAAAGGATTTCTTTCCCTCTATTAAGTTTCATCGAATTCGTGGCTTACTCATCGCTAAGCCATATTCCTTGATGCCGGAGACTGCCTCTGTAATTGCGCATCTATGCACGTTTAGAGGCTCCTTGCCGCAAGGCGCCCCAACATCACCAATTCTGTCAAATATGTTCTGCGCCAGTCTGGATCGCGAACTATACACACTTGCCGTTAGGCATAATGCTACCTACTCTAGATATGCGGATGACATATCGTTTTCTTTTTACTGCCCCCTTCGCTCTCTCCCGCCAGAGATAGTAGTCACATCCGAGAGGCAGGGTGAATTAAATCACTACAAAGCAACAATCGGCGACAAATTGCGAGAAGCAATATTGCGTTTTGGCTTCGAGGAAAATGAGCGAAAAGTACGCTTATTATCTAGAACAGAGAAACAGTTAGTCACAGGGCTTGTCTCAAACTGCAAGGCGAATATTGACAGAAGATATGTTCGTTCTACAGCCGCTATGATCCACTCTCTTGAAAAGGACGGGGAGACGGTTGCGAACGAAAGGCGCAAGGCGAAGCACCCTGACTCCACCACGCCTGTGGCTGCGCACGTTCAAGGGCGGCTTCTTTTCATGCATCAGATACTCGGAAAGAACTCTCCGGTTTACGCTCGCCTTGCAAACAGATTCAATGTTCTCCCCCTTAAATTTAAAGTTCCCCCTCCTAGTCTTTCGACATCTGAGCGAGAAGCAAGTATCGCCGTCAATAGATTTGTTAGAGCCAAGTGCTGGGTGGTCGAAGTCGCAATAGACGTTCCTGGTGATTGTATTATCTCGCAAGGCTCGGGCTTCATGATTGAGGGGGGACTGCTTGTAACATGCGCGCACGTCCTTGAGGAAAAGGGCGTATTAGTCGATGAATGCGAAATATATCACGTAGATGACGACGCGCAGCGATATAATGCAACTGTCCTGCATCGGGATCGCAATGCAGATATCGCCTTACTAAAGATCGAAGACTGCAGCGAGAATGAATATTTCCATCTTGAATCCGACGAGGAGCCTAATATCGGGGATCGGGTAGTTATACTTGGCTTCCCTAACGTGAAGAATGGGGCCAAGGTTGGAGTTCTGCAAGCTCAAGTCTCAAACAAATACCCTCTTTACGATCCTGAAATCATGCACTCAGAGGTAGATAAATTGCTCTATCCCGGAAATAGTGGTGGACCGGTCATAAATGCTCGACAGAGGGTTGTTGGTATTGCGGCGAAAGGCGCCGCAGGAAGCGCAGAAGGACAGAATAGCTTCATACGTGTATCAGAACTATTTAAGGTTCTAAAAGCCGCTGATGGACTGAATTAGGGTGTCCTCAAAATTGAGGACACCCCAAATACCCCAGATACGGGTATTTACAAGTGACTCAGGCTCACATCAAGCCTTGTCCTGCGCCTCAATCGATGCAGAGATGATGGCCCCGCCCCAGCGCCGCTCACCGATGCAGATCGGTACCGGTAGACCGCTGGCTGTGGTGTTCTTGGCACTCCCAAAGGCGTAGCTCGGCAGATTCTCAGGCGCACCGCTTTGCGACAGCCCTGCGGCCTGGGGGCTTAGCATCTGAAAAACCCCGCCCGCCACGTTGGCAATGCCGGCGCCCATAAGGCCGGCAGCAAGGCCGCCTGAGGCGAATGAAGCCGCAACGATCAGCGCGGCACCTATCACGGTCTGCAGTAGCCCGCCACGCTTGCTGCCATGTACCACTGGGACAAACCAGAGCTCTCTGGCACCGCCGAGGTCCAGTTCACTGTCGCCAATATTCTTGCCGTTCTTGAAGACGGCGAAGCGCAGGCCGCGCCCCTCTGCGTTAGCTAAGTCGTAAGCGATCCATAAACCCCACCCGTTACATGATGGACGGGGAAATCAGGTATTCGAGTCGGGCACCTGCCCCGCTTGAGTCTTTAACCCGAACAACTGGTCAGCTAGTTGTCGGCCTCGCTCCAGCCCCTCCGCCGTCAACCAGATGGATTTGTTTCTATTAACTGGATCACTGATGAAACCCCGTTCATGCAGTCGATTCATGATCTCGAAGTCAAATCCTTTCCACGCGTTACCTTTGTCGGAGCTATAGGCTGCCAACAAGGCAAGCACTGCGTCTTCAATCAGTTTTTCGTCGTATTCCATGGTCGTTACCCCGCTCTTGTCCTTCAAGCGCTTCGTAGGCCCCATCTGACCCACGATGGGGGAGCACTTAACTATGTATTTTAGGCGTGCAATTCCACGGCAGCAGCGCTTCGTAGTCTTCCACAGAGGACGCCTGCGGCAGGCGTTCCAGTGGGTGGCGCAGCCACGCATAGGGCTCTTGGCCGTTGGCTTTGGCCGTCTCGACCAGGCTGTAAAGTTGCGCACTGGCCGTCGCACCTCTGGGCGTGTCACTGAACAACCAGTTCTTTCTGCCGATGACAAACGGGCGGATCGCGCGCTCGGCGGCGTTATTGTCGATCGGTAAGCAGCCTTGTTCGACGTAGCGTTCCAACTTGCTCCAGTTGCTGGCCAAGTAGCCGATGGCCTTGCCCAAGGCATTGCGTCGTGACCTGAGGTTGCGTTTTCTCTACCCAGCTTTTCAGCTGAGCCAGCAATGGCAGGCTGCGCTCCATGCGGGCAGCCTTACGATCTTCATCGCTGCCGTCCTTAAGGTCGCGCTCAATGCCATACAGCTTGTTGATCAAACTCAGGGCGATGTCTGCGCGCCCGGTTTTACCCTTGGGCTGCACTTTCTGTGCTTCGACGAACTTGCGGCGCGCATGCGCCCAGCAGCCCAACCGCTCCACGCCGTTCTGTGCAGCCAGCGCGTTGTAACCGGCGTAGTCGTCGGTCATGACATAGCCGCGATAGCGATCCAGCAGGCGCGTCGGCACCTCCTGCGCTCGGCTAGTGGCGTAGTCGAAAAGGATTACCGGGCGATCAGGTGGGCCGCCGGTTTGTACCCACATCCAGGATTGGCTGCTGGGCTCACGGCCAAGCTCTTTCAACACCTGCACACGGGTTTCATCACAGTGGATGATTCGACTGTCTAACAGGCTTTCGCGCATCAGATTCAGCAGCGGCTGAAAGTGCTCGCTGCATTGAATCGCCCAGCGTGCCAGGGTTTGGCGCGGGATATCGATACCGTGGCGCCCCAACACTTTTTCGAAGTGATGAAGCGGTAGGCCGTCTACGTATTTAGTGGTGAGCAGCATGGCCAGCACACTCGGGCTAGCCATGCTCTTCTCGATCACCTAGGCAGGCTTGTCCGCCGTTACGGGCGCTGACTCGCAGTCGCGGCAGCCATACACCTTGCGAACTGTTTGATGACGCGAATCTGCATCGGGACGATTTCAAGCTGTTCGCTGACCTCTTCACCAATGGCATGTTTGCGGCAGTTGCAAGCACACGTCAGCTCATGCTCGGGCAGTTCGTGAACAACCTCGATACGCGGCAAATCAGCCGGCAGTGGTTTGCGTTTACCACGGCGCTTGGTCGGTGCAACGACTTCTTCGTCGCCGGCCTCATCCAAGGGTTCTGCCAGGCTTTCCGCTTCGTCGAAGAGCGGCAACTGTGGCGTCGCCGCATCGCCGGTCTGCTCGGTCTTGCGCCCGAACAGGCGCTGCCGCAACAGCGCAACTTCCTCTTCGAGATGAACGATCTTGCCCTTGTCGGACGCGCGCTCGTTGATCATCTGCTCAAGCAGTTGCTTGAGCAGAACAGGATCGTCAGGGAGGTCTTCGGGCTGGAAATCATGCCGCGGATTATACCGAATCAGGCGACGTATCGAGGCGTCAAAACCTGATGCGGGCGGTTGCGCCAGAGGTCGAAGCCGTCGAGTAGCCAGTTCAGTTCCTGAACGGTCAGTACGATGGCCACGTTAGTCGGATCGGGTGAGGTTTTGAACCGTTCGGTGTCCAGACGTTTGAGCCAGAGGCAGAAGCCGTTGCGTTCCCAGTACAAGATCTTCACGCGGTTGCGCGGCTTGTTGAGGAAGACGAAAAGCACCGGGTCGAACACCGCTACTTTGATATCGAGTTCGACCAGCGCAGCCAGGCCATCGATGGACTTTCGGAAGTCGACGGGCTTGGGGTAGAGGTACACTTTTTCGACTTTGGCGTCGGGTCGCATCATGGTCGGCGAACTCCAGAAAGAAATCGGGAGCACAGCATCGGGGATCAGGTAAGCGCTTTGAATGTGGGGTTCATGGAGCGCTTACGTTACATCAGCTGTTTCATCTGCACCAATGCCACCCTCGTGCCATCCCACGCCTGCCGTTCCTCGATGCCGAACGGCACGAAGCCCAGCTGTGGATAAAGCAGCAAGCCCGCCGTGTTGTGATTAAAGCACGACACCCAGACCTCCCGGGCGGCGTATTGCTGGCGAGCGAGTCCGATCATGGCAGTTACCAGGTAGCGCGCCACGCCATGGCCACGGGCGCTGGGGGCCACGACCACGTTGCCCAGGGCGCACACGCCGCCGTGTTCGGCCTTGTAGAAGTTGGCGAAGGCCATGATGGCGCCGTTGCCTTCCACCACCGTGGAGCCGCTGCGCTGGGCGATGGCGTCGGTCAACTGGGCGGGTGTGAGGGGATGGGTGGCTTTGGGAAACATGTAGAACAGCTCGTCCGGGCTCTGCGGGAAGGTGCAGATGACGGGGATGTCGCTGGGCTGGACGGGGCGGTGGGTCAGGTGCATGGCAGGTCCTTTTGCGCTGGTTGAACTGGCCTCTTCGCGGGTAAACCCGCTCCTACAAGGATGGTGCAAGCTTTTGGAGCTTGTGCAAGGTAGTTGCTCCTCACAAGAGACTGTTTCAAACACAGCGCAGGGGCGACAAAAACACCAGGCACAAAAAACCGACCATAAGGTCGGTTTTTTCCGGATCTTGGTGCCCCGAGGGAGACTCGAACTCCCACTCCTTTCGAAAACGGATTTTGAATCCGCCGCGTCTACCAATTCCGCCATCAGGGCTTGTGGCGCGCAGTATAGAGAGCCACCGCTGGTCGGTCAATCGGCTTTCATGGTCAATTTTCACACATTGGGCTAAACTTCCCGGCCCTGCCGAACCGAACATCATCATGCGCGTCGCCGATTTTTCCTTCGAACTCCCCGATTCCCTGATCGCCCGCCACCCATTGGCCGAGCGCCATGGCAGCCGTCTGCTGGTCCTCGATGGGCCGAGCGGCGCGCTGGCGCACCGGCAATTCCCCGATCTGCTCGAGTATCTGCGCCCCGGAGACCTGATGGTGTTCAACAACACCCGGGTGATCCCGGCGCGGTTGTTCGGCCAGAAAGCTTCCGGCGGCAAGCTGGAAGTGCTGGTCGAGCGCGTGCTCGACAGCCATCGGGTGCTCGCCCATGTGCGCGCCAGCAAGGCGCCCAAGGTAGGCGCGGTCATTCTCATCGATGGCGGCGGCGAGGCCGAAATGGTCGCGCGCCATGACACGCTGTTCGAGCTGCGCTTCACCGAAGAAGTGCTGCCGCTGCTCGACCGCGTCGGCCACATGCCGCTGCCGCCCTACATCGACCGCCCGGACGAGGGCGCCGACCGTGAGCGCTACCAGACCGTGTACGCCGAACGTGCCGGTGCGGTCGCCGCGCCCACCGCAGGCCTGCACTTCGACGAGGCGCTGCTGGAAAAGATCGCCGCCAAGGGCGTCGAGCGGGCTTTCGTCACCTTGCACGTGGGCGCGGGCACCTTCCAGCCGGTGCGGGTCGACAAGATCGAAGACCACCACATGCATAAAGAGTGGCTCGAAGTGGGCCAGGATGTGGTCGATGCCATCGAGGCCTGCCGCGCCCGTGGCGGCCGGGTGGTCGCGGTCGGCACCACCAGCGTGCGTTCGCTGGAGAGCGCGGCGCGCGATGGCGTGCTCAAGGCCTTCAGCGGCGACACCGACATCTTCATCTACCCGGGCCGGCCGTTCCATGTGGTCGACGCGCTGGTCACCAATTTCCACCTGCCGGAGTCCACGCTGCTGATGCTGGTCTCGGCCTTCGCCGGCTACCCCGAGACCATGGCCGCCTACGCGGCGGCGGTCGAGCAGGGGTACCGCTTCTTCAGTTACGGTGATGCCATGTTCATCACCCGCAATCCGGCGCCACGCGGGCCCGAGGATCAAGCATGAGTCGCACCTGTCGAATGTCCTTCGAACTGCTGGCCACCGACGGCAAGGCCCGTCGTGGCCGCATCACCTTCCCACGCGGCACCGTGGAAACCCCGGCGTTCATGCCGGTGGGCACCTATGGCACGGTCAAGGGCATGCTGCCGCGCGATATCGAGGCCATCGGCGCCGAGATGATCCTGGGCAACACCTTCCACCTGTGGCTGCGCCCGGGCACCGAGGTGATCAAGAAGCACAACGGCCTGCACGACTTCATGCAGTGGAAAGGCCCGATCCTCACCGACTCCGGTGGCTTCCAGGTGTTCAGCCTGGGCGCCATGCGCAAGATCAAGGAAGAGGGCGTGACCTTCGCCTCGCCGGTCGATGGCGCCAAGGTGTTCATGGGCCCGGAAGAGTCGATGCAGGTGCAGCGTGACCTGGGCTCGGACGTGGTGATGATCTTCGATGAGTGCACCCCGTACCCGGCCGAACACGATGTGGCGCGCGCGTCCATGGAACTGTCGCTGCGCTGGGCCCAGCGCTCGAAGAACGCCCACGCCGACAACACCGCGGCGCTGTTCGGTATCGTCCAGGGCGGCATGTACCAGGACCTGCGCATGCGCTCGCTGGAAGGCCTGGAAAACATCGGTTTCGACGGCCTGGCCATCGGTGGCCTGTCGGTGGGCGAGCCCAAGCACGAAATGATCAAGGTGCTGGATTACCTGCCGGGCCAGATGCCTGCTGACAAACCTCGTTACCTTATGGGGGTAGGCAAACCGGAAGATCTCGTTGAGGGTGTGCGCCGCGGCGTCGACATGTTCGACTGCGTGATGCCGACGCGTAACGCGCGCAACGGTCATCTGTTCGTCGATACAGGGGTGATCAAGATCCGCAATGCGTTCCATCGCCACGATGATTCGCCGCTGGATCCGACCTGTGACTGCTACACCTGCACCAACTTCTCCCGCGCCTATCTCCATCACCTGGACAAGTGCGGCGAAATGCTGAGCAGCATGCTGAATACCATCCACAACTTGCGCCATTACCAGCGCTTGATGGCCGGTTTACGCGAGGCTATTCAACAGGGTAAATTGGCCGCCTTTGTCGACGCCTTCTACGCCAAGCGCGGGCTTCCTGTGCCGCCTTTGGACTGACTGTCCGCATCCATTATTAGAAAATTACATTAGGAGTGCCCAATGAGCTTCTTGATCCCCGCCGCATACGCGGACGCCGCAGCACCCGCCGCCGGCCCAGCCGGTACCGGCTTCGAGTGGATTTTCCTGGTCGGTTTCCTGGTCATCTTCTACCTGATGATCTGGCGCCCGCAGGCCAAGCGTGCAAAAGAGCAGAAGAACCTGCTGAGCAACTTGCAGAAGGGTGACGAAGTTGTCACCAACGGCGGCATCGCCGGCAAGATCGTCAAGGTTTCCGATGATTTCGTGGTACTGGAAGTTTCCGACAACGTCGAGCTGAAGTTCCAGAAGGGTGCCATCGCGGCCACCCTGCCAAAAGGTACGCTCAAGGCTATCTGAGTTACCGGTTTTTCTTTCCAGTCGGGGCGCGCAACGCGCCCCGCGTCTTGAACGGGCGGCGTGATGCTGAACAAATATCCTCTGTGGAAATATGCACTGATCGTGCTGGTACTGGTGGTCGGTTTCATTTATTCCGCTCCCAACCTCTACCCGGATGATCCGGCGGTACAGATCAGTGGTGCCAGCTCGGCGCTGCAGGTGAACCAGGCCGACCTCGACCGCGTCAGCAAGGCGCTGGGCGATGCCAAGATCGCCGTCAAGGGCGCTAGCCTGGGTGAGAAAGGCAGCGGGCTGATCCGCCTGACCAATCAGGAAGACCAGCTGCCAGCCAAGGATGTAGTGCGCAAGGCACTGGGCGATGATTACGTCGTGGCCCTGAACCTGGCCCAGACTACCCCGCAATGGCTGCGCAACCTGGGCGCAAGCCCGATGAAGCTGGGCCTGGACCTGTCCGGTGGTGTGCACTTCCTGCTGGAAGTGGACATGGACAAGGCCATGAACGCCCGCATGAAAGTCTACGAAGGCGAGGTCAAGACCTTGCTGCGCAAAGAGCGCGTCCGCTACCGCAGCCTGCCTCAGCAGGATGGCGGCATCATGCTGGGCTTCGCTGACGATGCTACCCGCGAACAGGCTCGTGCCCTGATCCGGAAGAATTTCAATGACTTCGACCTGACCACCACCGAGCGCAACGAGCTCGCCGTGCTGCGTCTGGCGCTGACCCAGGCGAAAGTCGCCGAGATCCGCGAATACTCGATCAAGCAGAACCTCACCACCGTCCGCAACCGGGTCAACGAGCTGGGTGTGGCCGAGCCGCTGGTACAGCGCCAGGGCGCCAACCGCATCGTGGTCGAGCTGCCAGGCGTGCAGGACACTGCCGAAGCCAAGCGTATCCTGGGTAAAACCGCCAACCTGGAGTTCCGCTTCGGTGCCGAGCCGGGCGCTTCCAAGGCCACTACCGAGGTGTTCGAGTTCCGTGAGGGCGGCCGTTCCGCCGCGGTCGAGCGCGGCCTGATCATCACCGGTGACCAGGTAACCGACGCTCAGGCCAGCTTCGACGAACAAGGTCGCCCGCAGGTGAACATCCGCCTGGATGGCCACGGTGGCGAGCTGATGACCCGCGCTACCCGCAGCAACGTCGGCCGCAGCATGGCGGTGATCTTCATCGAGCAGAAGCCGGTCACCCGCTACGTCAAGCAGACCGTCGACGGCGTCGAGAAGGACGTTGCCGTACAGAGCTTCCAGGAAGAGAAGAAGATCATCAGCCTGGCGACCATCCAGTCGCCGCTGGGCAGCCAGTTCCGCATCACCGGCCTGAACGGCCAGGGCGAATCGTCCGAACTGGCCCTGCTGCTGCGTGCCGGTGGCCTGGCTGCGCCGATGTACTTCGCTGAAGAACGTACCATCGGCCCAAGCCTGGGTGCCGACAACATCACCAAGGGTATCGATGCATCGCTGTGGGGCATGCTGTTCGTCTCGCTGTTCATCATCGCCATCTATCGCGCCTTCGGTGTGATCGCCACCATTGCCTTGGCGGGCAACATGGTCCTGCTGCTGGCGCTGATGTCGCTGCTGGGCGCCACCCTGACCCTGCCGGGCATTGCCGGTATCGTGTTGACCATGGGTATGGCGGTGGACGCCAACGTGCTGATCTTCTCGCGTATCCGCGAAGAGCTGAACGCCGGCATGTCGGTGCAGCGCGCCATTCATGAAGGCTTCAACCGCGCCTACACCGCGATCATCGACGCCAACCTGACCAGCCTGCTGGTCGGCGGCATCCTGTTCGCCATGGGTACCGGCCCGGTCAAGGGCTTTGCGGTCACCATGTCCCTCGGGATTTTCACCTCGATGTTCACCGCCGTCATGGTGACCCGTGCAATGGTCAACCTGACCTGCGGCGGGCGTGACATCAAGAAGCTGTGGGTTTGAGGGAGCTGCGATGAAAACCATCAACTTCATGGGCGTGCGCAATGTCGCGTTCGCCATTACCGTGCTCCTCACCGTGCTGGCGCTGTTCAGCTGGTGGCAGAAGGGCCTGAACTTCGGCCTGGACTTCACCGGCGGTACGCTGATCGAGCTGACCTACGAGCGCCCGGCCGACCTCAAGGCGGTGCGTGCCGAGCTGGTCAATTCCGGCTTCCACGAGGCGGTGGTGCAGAGCTTCGGCGCCACCACCGACCTGCTGGTGCGCATGCCGGGTGATGACCCACAGCTGGGCAACAAGGTTGCTGAAGCCCTGCAGAAGGCCGGTGGCGACAACCCGGCCAAGGTCAAGCGTGTCGAGTTCGTAGGCCCGCAGGTGGGTGAGGAGCTGCGCGACCAGGGTGGCATGGGCATGCTCCTGGCACTGGGCGGCATCCTTATCTACCTGGCCTTCCGCTTCCAGTGGAAGTTCGCCGTGGGCGCGATCGTCTCGCTGATCCACGACGTGGTGGTGACCCTGGGTATCCTGTCGTTCTTCCAGATCACCTTCGACCTGACGGTGCTGGCGGCGGTACTGGCGATCATCGGCTACTCGCTGAACGACACCATCGTCGTGTTCGACCGGGTGCGCGAGAACTTCCGCGTCATGCGCAAGGCCTCGCTGATCGAGAACATCAACGTTTCCACCACCCAGACCCTGCTGCGGACCATCGCCACCTCGGTTTCGACCTTGCTGGCCATTGCCGCGCTGCTGTTCTTCGGTGGCGACAACCTGTTCGGCTTCTCGCTGGCCCTGTTCATCGGCGTCATGGCCGGTACCTATTCGTCGATCTATATCGCCAACGTGGTACTGATCTGGCTGAACCTGAGCAGTGAAGACCTGATCCCGCCGGCCAAGACCGACGGTGTGGACGACCGTCCGTAAGGCGTGCTCCACGCCGTTTGGCGGCCGAAAAGGCGCGAGTGTTGAACTCGCGCCTTTTTTTTTACTCCAAGGCTGGGAGAAGGCGGGTCGGACCCGCGGGTTATGATCAGGAGGTTCATGTGAACAAATCAATGCTTGTGGGTGCGGTACTGGGTGCTGTCGGTGTGACTGCCGGAGGTGCTGTCGCGACCTACAGCTTGGTCAACAAGGGGCCTGAGTATGCGCAGGTCACCGACGTGCAACCGATCAAACAACAGGTAAAAACCCCCCGTGAGGTCTGCAAGGACGTCGCCGTGACGCGGCAGGCGCCGGTCAAGGACCAACACCAGATCGCAGGTACCGTGGTGGGCGCCATTGCCGGTGGCCTGCTGGGTAACCAGATTGGTGGTGGTAGCGGCAAGAAGATCGCCACCGTGGCCGGTGCGGTCGGTGGTGGTTATGCCGGTAACAAGGTGCAGGAAGGCATGCAGGAGCGTGACACCTACACCACCACGCAAACCCGTTGCAATACGGTCAACGACATCAGTGAGAAAGTGGTGGGCTACAACGTGAAGTACACCATTGGCGACAAGGTGGGGCAGGTGAAGATGGATCACGAGCCTGGTTCGACCATTCCGCTGGACAAGAATGGCAAGCTGATCCTGAGCGAAGCCGGGCAGTAAGGCCGCATGGGGTCTGCTCTTTTTGTGGGAGCGGCCTTGTGTCGCGAAAGGGGCGCGCAGCGGCCCCTGGGTCTGTGAACCATTAGAGATCGCCGGGGCTGCTATGCAGCCCTTTCGCGACACAAGGCCGCTCCCACAAAAAGCAGATTGCGCATGGCTTCTACAGGCACAAAAAAAGCACCCCGAGGGGTGCTTTTTTGTTTGCCGGCAATCCGCGCTTAGCGCTTCATGTTCTCTGGCAGGTGCGGCTGGATAGCAGTCAGCACGGCCTTGAAGCACTTGATGTTGCCCGCAACGATATGGCCCTTGTCGAGGAAGTCGTGGCCACCGTTGAAGTCGCTCACCAGGCCGCCCGCTTCCTGGATCAGCAGCACGCCGGCCGCCATGTCCCATTCGGACAGGCCCGACTCCCAGAAGGCGTCGAAACGGCCGGCGGCCACGTAGGCCAGGTCCAGGCTGGCGGAGCCGGCGCGGCGGATGCCGGCGGTCTGGCCAGTCAGGGCGCGGAACATGCCCAGGTAGTTGTCCAGGTCAGCCATCTGGTTGTCACGGAACGGGAAGCCGGTACCCAGCAGGGCGCCTTCCAGGCTGGTGCGCGAGCTGACACGCAGGCGGCGACCGTTGAGCTGGGCGCCACGGCCACGGCTGGCGGTGAATTCTTCCTGGCGAACCGGGTCGACGATCACGGCGTGCTCAAGGCGGCCACGGTATTTGCAGGCGATGCTGACCGCGAAGTGCGGGATGCCACGCAGGAAGTTGGTGGTGCCATCCAGCGGGTCGATGATCCACAGGTAATCCTTGCCTTCTTCGCCGCTACCCGCGTGCAGGCCGGTTTCCTCGCCCTGGATGGAGTGGTTCGGGTAGGCCTTGCGCAGGGCGTTGACGATGCTCTGCTCGGCGGCGCGATCGACTTCGGAGACGTAGTCCTTGGCCTCTTTCTCATCGACCTTGATGCTATCCAGGCGTTCGATGGAGCGGAAAATCAGTTCACTGGCGCTGCGAGCGGCGCGCAGGGCGATATTCAGCATAGGCTGCATGGGCGGGTCACCTGGAGATGTTAAAGAAGAAAGCCGATCATTCTAGCAGAAAACTTTGGCGGCAGAAGTGTCACATTTGCTTTCATGGCGTTACGTCTGTCGGTTCTGTAAGATCGAAGGCCCTGATTCCTGCATCTGTGAGCACAACACCTTGCTGCAAAATATTCGTGTTGTTCTGGTCAATACCAGCCACCCCGGCAACATCGGCGGCGCTGCACGTGCCATGAAAAACATGGGCTTGTCGCGTCTGGTGCTGGTGCAGCCGAAAGAGTTCCCCGCCGTGGATGCCAGCGCCCGAGCCTCGGGTGCCGACGATGTGCTGGACAACGCCCAGGTGGTCGACAGCCTCGAGCAGGCGCTGGTCGGCTGCAACCTGGTGATGGGCACCAGCGCCCGCGAACGGAGCATCCCCTGGCCGCTGATCGGCCCGCGCGAGTGCGGGGCCAAGGCGGTGGAGCATGCCAATGGTGGCGAGGAAATCGCCCTGGTGTTCGGGCGTGAACACGCCGGCCTGACCAACGAAGAACTGCAGCGATGTCACTTCCACGTGCACATTCCCTCCAACCCCGACTTCAGCTCGCTGAACCTGGCCGCCGCTGTCCAGGTGCTCTCCTACGAGGTGCGCATGGCTTGGCTGGCCGCCGGTGCAGCGCCGGGCAAGGTCGAGAAGGTTGACGCCAGCGAGCTGGCGACCATGGACGAAATGGAGCTGTTCTACGACCACCTGGAAAAGACCCTGGTCGGTATCGGCTTTCTCGACCCCGAAAAGCCCAAGCACCTGATGCCGCGCCTGCGCCGGCTGTATGGGCGGGTGGCGGTCGAACGTTCGGAAATGAGCATTTTGCGCGGCATCCTCACCGAGACCCAGAAAGTGGTCCGGGGCGAGCCGCATAAACGGAAGGACTGACAGATGTTCGAACGCCTGCGTGAAGATATTCAAAGCGTATTCCACCGTGACCCGGCTGCACGCAACGCCTTCGAGGTGCTGACCTGCTACCCGGGCATGCACGCCATCTGGCTGCACCGCCTGGGCAATGCCCTGTGGAAGCGTGATTTCAAGTGGCTGGCCCGCCTGGTATCGAACTTCGGCCGCTGGCTGACCGGCATCGAGATCCATCCCGGCGCCACCATCGGACGGCGCTTCTTCATTGACCACGGTATGGGTATCGTCATCGGTGAAACCGCCGAGATCGGCGATGATGTCACTCTTTATCAGGGCGTGACCCTGGGCGGCACCAGCTGGAACAAAGGCAAGCGACACCCCACCCTGGAAAACGGCGTGGTGGTAGGGGCGGGGGCCAAGGTGCTGGGCCCGTTCACCGTCGGTGCCGGGGCCAAGATCGGTTCCAATGCGGTGGTGACCAAGGCGGTGCCGGCCGGCGCCACGGCGGTCGGCATCCCCGGGCGCATCATCGTCAAGAGCGAAGACAATGAGGTCGAGGCCAAGCGCAAGGCCATGGCCGAGAAGATCGGCTTCGATGCCTATGGTGTAAGTGGCGACATGCCCGACCCGGTGGCCCGTGCCATCGGCCAGATGCTCGACCACCTGCAGGCAGTCGACGAGCGGCTGGAGGGCATGTGCGGCGCCCTGACCAAGATGGGCAGCGATTACTGCGCCAAGGAACTGCCAGCCCTGCCGGAAGATGACTTCACGGAAGTTGCCCAGGTGGCTCAGCGCGACACTCAGTCGCATTGATTGCGCCGCGCTGAAATCATGGTGACATACGGGGCGTGTGCTCACGCCCCCTGTCTGCTACAATCGCGCCCGCCTCCCCGATGCAAACCCGACTAAAGCACTAGGTCTAATAGTTGACTTAAATGCTCGGGAATCGCATACTCGCTCACATCCTGTAACTCCCGTGGTACCCAATAGCCATGCGACTGACTACCAAAGGCCGATACGCCGTGACCGCCATGCTCGACCTGGCGTTGCACGCGCAGCATGGGCCGGTGTCTTTGGCCGACATTTCCGAGCGCCAGGGCATTTCCCTCTCTTATCTGGAACAGCTGTTCGCCAAGCTGCGCCGCAGCAGCCTGGTCTCCAGCGTGCGTGGTCCAGGCGGTGGCTACCAGCTGTCGCGGGGCATGGAAACCATCCAGGTGGCCCAGGTCATCGATGCGGTCAACGAATCGGTCGATGCCACCCGTTGCCAGGGCCTCGGGGACTGCCATGCCGGTGACACCTGCCTGACCCACCACCTGTGGTGCGACCTCAGCCAGCAGATCCATGAATTCCTCAGCGGTATAAGCCTGGCCGACCTTGTCATGCGCCGTGAGGTGCAGGAAGTTGCCCAGCGCCAGGACCTGCGTCGTGTCGCAGGCCGAACCGCCCAGCTGGACAAGATTGAGACGTCCGCCGTCGATTGATCCCACCGGGACGACGAGCGACGCCACCGCCTGATAGGAGAGACAAATGAAGTTGCCGATCTACCTCGATTACTCCGCGACCACTCCGGTCGACCCACGCGTGGCCCAGAAGATGGCCGACTGCCTGCTGGTCGACGGGAACTTCGGTAACCCGGCTTCGCGCTCCCACGTCTTTGGCTGGAAAGCCGAGGAAGCGGTCGAGAACGGTCGTCGCCAGGTTGCCGAACTGATCAACGCCGATCCGCGCGAAATCGTCTGGACCAGCGGTGCCACCGAGTCCGACAACCTCGCACTCAAGGGCGTCGCGCACTTCTATCAGACCAAGGGCAAGCACATCATCACCTCCAAGATCGAGCACAAGGCGGTCCTGGACACCGCTCGCCAGCTGGAGCGTGAAGGTTTCGAAGTCACCTACCTCGAGCCAGGCGAAGACGGCATCGTCACCCCGGCCATGGTCGAGGCGGCGCTGCGCGACGACACCATCCTGGTTTCGCTGATGCACGTGAACAACGAAGTCGGCTCGATCAACGATATCGCCGCCATCGGTGAACTGACCCGCTCGCGCGGCGTGCTGTTCCACGTTGACGCCGCGCAGTCGGCCGGCAAGGTCGAAATCGATCTGCAGAAGCTGAAGGTCGACCTGATGTCGTTCTCGGCGCACAAGGTCTACGGCCCGAAAGGCATCGGCGCGCTGTACGTCAGCCGCAAGCCGCGCGTACGCCTGGAAGCCATCATTCACGGCGGTGGCCATGAGCGCGGCATGCGTTCGGGCACCCTGCCTACCCACCAGATCGTCGGCATGGGCGAAGCCTTCGCCATCGCCAAGCAGGAAATGGCCGCGGAAAACGTACGCATCAAGGCCCTGAGCGACCGCTTCTTCAAGCAGGTCTCGGACCTCGAAGAGCTGTACGTCAACGGCAGCAAGACTGCCCGCGTACCACACAACCTGAACCTGAGCTTCAACTACGTCGAAGGCGAATCGCTGCTGATGTCGCTGAAGGACATCGCCGTATCGTCCGGTTCGGCCTGCACCTCCGCGTCGCTCGAGCCGTCCTACGTATTGCGCGCCCTGGGCCGCAACGACGAGCTGGCGCACAGCTCGATCCGCTTCTCCTTCGGCCGCTTCACCACCGAAGAAGAAGTCGACTACGCCGCGCAGAAAGTCTGCGAGGCCGTGAACAAACTGCGTGAGCTGTCGCCGCTGTGGGACATGTACAAAGACGGCGTTGACATCTCCAAGATCGAGTGGGCCGCCCACTAAGCAGTCGCCGGCAAGAGCGGCTCCCTGATGAGGAAGGAATTGCACCATGGCATACAGTGAAAAGGTCATCGACCACTACGAAAACCCGCGCAACGTCGGCAAGATGAACGCCGAAGACCCGGACGTCGGTACCGGCATGGTCGGCGCGCCGGCCTGCGGTGACGTGATGCGCCTGCAGATCAAGGTCAACGAGCAGGGCGTGATCGAAGACGCCAAGTTCAAGACCTACGGCTGCGGTTCGGCCATCGCTTCCAGCTCCCTCGCCACCGAGTGGATGAAGGGCAAGACCCTGGACGAAGCCGAGACCATCAAGAACACCCAGCTGGCCGAAGAACTGGCGTTGCCGCCGGTCAAGATCCACTGCTCGGTACTCGCCGAAGATGCCATCAAGGCAGCCGTACGCGATTACAAGCAGAAGAAAGGCTTGATCTAAGTCGCCTGTTGCGAGGTAAGGAGTCCTGATGGCTATCAGCATGACAGAAGCCGCCGCCAACCACGTGCGGCGTTCCCTGGAAGGGCGCGGCAAGGGCGAAGGCATTCGCCTGGGCGTGCGCACCACCGGTTGCTCGGGCCTGGCCTACGTGCTGGAGTTCGTCGACGAGCTGGCGGACGAAGACCAGGTGTTCGAGAACCATGGCGTCAAGGTGATCATCGATCCCAAGAGCCTGGTCTACCTCGATGGCACCGAACTGGACTTCGTCAAGGAAGGGTTGAACGAAGGGTTCAAGTTCAACAACCCCAACGTGCGCGGTGAGTGTGGCTGCGGCGAAAGCTTCAACGTTTGAGGCTGGCTGTGGGTACTCCTTGTCATTTCGCATTGTTTGACCTCCAGCCAAGCTTCCGCCTGGATCTCGACAAGCTGGCCACTCGCTATCGTGAGCTGGCCCGCGAAGTCCATCCCGACCGCTTTGCCGACGCCTCCGAGCGCGAGCAGCGCGTGGCGCTGGAAAAGTCCGCGGCCCTCAACGACGCCTACCAGACACTGCGCAGTGCGCCGCGTCGCGCCCGCTACCTGCTGGCCATCGGCGGCCACGAAGTGCCTCAGGAAGTCACGGTCCACGACCCTGACTTCCTGTTGCAGCAGATGCAGTGGCGTGAAGAGCTCGAAGAACTGCAGGACGAAGCCGACCTCGATGGCGTGGCCGTGTTCAAGAAGCGCCTGAAGGTCGCCCAGGACACGCTGAACGAGGACTTTGCCGCCTGCTGGGACGCCCCAGGCGAGCGCGACAAGGCCGAACGCCTGATGCGCCGCATGCAGTTCCTCGACAAGCTCGCCCAAGAAGTGCGCCAACTGGAAGAGCGCCTCGACGATTAACCCGGTGCTGCCCGTGATGGCACCTAAGGTATTCAGATAAGCATGGCCCTACTGCAGATTGCCGAACCCGGTCAAAGCCCTCAGCCGCATCAGCGCCGCCTGGCGGTGGGGATCGACCTGGGTACCACCAACTCCCTGGTCGCCGCACTGCGCAGCGGCCGTAGCGAGCCCCTGCCTGACGCGCAGGGCAATGTCATTCTGCCGTCCGCGGTGCGTTACCTCGAAGGGCGCAACGAAGTGGGGCAGGCTGCACGCGATGCCGCTTCCAGCGACCCGCTGAACACCGTGCTGTCGGTCAAGCGCCTGATGGGGCGCGGCCTGGCCGACGTCAAGCAACTGGGCGAGCAGCTGCCGTACCGCTTCGTTGGCGGTGAGTCGCACATGCCGTTCATCGACACCGTGCAAGGGCCGAAAAGCCCGGTGGAAGTGTCCGCCGATATCCTCAAGGTGCTGCGCGAGCGTGCCGAAGCCACCCTTGGTGGTGAGCTGGTGGGGGCGGTGATCACCGTGCCGGCCTATTTCGACGATGCCCAGCGCCAGGCCACCAAGGACGCTGCGCGCCTGGCCGGCCTGAACGTGCTGCGTCTGCTCAACGAGCCGACCGCTGCTGCCGTGGCCTATGGTCTGGACCAGAACGCCGAAGGCGTGGTGGCCATCTATGACCTGGGCGGCGGTACCTTCGACATTTCCATTTTGCGCCTGACTGCCGGCGTATTCGAAGTGCTGGCCACCGGTGGCGATACCGCCCTGGGTGGTGACGACTTCGACCACGCCATCGCTGGCTGGATCATCGAGCAGGCCGGGCTGTCGTCCGACCTGGACCCGGCCACCCAGCGCGCGCTGTTGCAGACCGCCTGTGCCGCCAAGGAAGCCCTGACCGACGCCGACGTGGTCAGCGTCAGCCATGGCACCTGGCAGGGCGAGCTGAGCCGCGCCGGCTTCGAAGCCATGATCGAGCCCATGGTCGCCCGCAGCCTCAAGGCCTGCCGCCGCGCCGTGCGTGACAGCGGTATAGAGCTGGAAGAAGTCAGCGCCGTGGTCATGGTCGGTGGTTCGACCCGCGTACCGCGTGTGCGTGAGGCCGTCGGAGCACTGTTCGGCCGCACCCCGCTGACCTCGATCGACCCCGACCAGGTGGTGGCCATCGGTGCCGCCATCCAGGCCGATACCTTGGCCGGCAACCGCCGCGAAGGTGGCGAACTGCTGCTGTTGGATGTCATCCCGCTGTCGCTTGGCCTTGAGACCATGGGCGGGCTGATGGAGAAGGTGATCCCGCGCAACACCACCATCCCGGTGGCGCGTGCCCAGGAATTCACCACCTATAAAGATGGCCAGTCGGCCATGATGATCCATGTGCTGCAGGGCGAGCGCGAGCTGATCAGCGATTGCCGCTCGCTGGCGCGCTTCGAGCTGCGTGGCATCCCGGCCATGGTGGCCGGTGCGGCAAAAATCCGCGTCACCTTCCAGGTCGACGCCGACGGCCTGCTCAGCGTCGCCGCCCGCGAGCTGGGCTCGGGCGTGGAAGCCAGCATCCAGGTCAAGCCGTCCTATGGCCTGACCGACGGCGAAATCGCCCGCATGCTCAAGGATTCCTTCGAACACGCAGGTTCCGACAAGCAGGCCCGCCAGCTGCGCGAGCACCAGGTGGACGGCGAGCGCCTGCTCGAAGCGGTACAGGGCGCCCTGGACGCCGACGGTGAGCGTCTGCTCAGCAGTGACGAGCGCGACGCCATCGAATTCCAGATGCAAGAACTACGTGATTTGCTGGCCGGCACCGATGGCGCAGCCATCGAGCAACAGACCAAGCGTCTGTCGCAGGTGACCGACGCATTTGCCGCCCGTCGCCTTGATTCGACGGTCAAAGCCGCACTGGCCGGGCGCAACCTGAATGAGATCGAGGAGTAACCGATGCCGCTGGTGACATTCCTGCCGCATGAGAAGTTCTGCCCAGAGGGGCTGACCGTGGAGGCGCCGACCGGGACCAACATCCTGGAACTGGCCCACGACCATCACATCGAGATGGAAAGCGCCTGCGGCGGCGTCAAGGCCTGCACCACTTGCCACTGCATCGTACGCAAGGGCTTCGACTCGCTCGAAGAAGCCGACGAACTGGAAGAGGACATGCTGGACAAGGCCTGGGGCCTGGAGGCTCAATCGCGCCTCGGCTGCCAGGTGGTCGTCGCTGACCAGGACCTGGTTATCGAGATCCCCAAGTATTCGCTCAACCACGCCGCCGAAGCGCCGCACTGAGGTTTGCCCCATGAGCCTGAAATGGATTGATGTACTTGAGATCGCCATCCAGCTTGCAGAAAGCAAGCCGGAAGTCGATCCTCGTTATGTGAATTTCGTCGACCTGCACAGCTGGGTGCTGGCATTGCCAGAATTCAGCGACGATCCGTCACGCGGCGGTGAGAAAGTGCTCGAGGCAATCCAGGCCGCCTGGATCGACGAAGCCGACTAAGCGTCATCTGCAGGTTAGGCAATCCCCCGGAACCCGCGTATAATTCGCGGGTTTAATTTTTCGTAACACTCATATTCTGGAGTTTTCCATGGCTGTTCAACGTACTTTCTCGATCATCAAGCCTGACGCCGTTGCCAAAAACGTCATCGGCAAGATCACCACTCGCTTCGAAGAAGCCGGCCTGAAAATCGTTGCCTCGAAAATCAAGCAACTGTCCAAAGCCGAAGCCGAAGGCTTCTACGCCGAGCACAGCGCTCGTGGCTTCTTCGGTGACCTGGTTGCCTTCATGACTTCCGGCCCGGTCGTTGTTCAGGTTCTGGAAGGCGAAAACGCCATCGCTCTGAACCGTGAGCTGATGGGCGCTACCAACCCTAAAGAAGCTGCTCCAGGCACCATCCGTGCTGACTTCGCCGAGTCGATCGACGCCAACGCCGTTCACGGTTCGGACTCCGAAGCTGCTGCTGCTCGCGAAATCGCTTACTTCTTCGCTGCTACCGAGGTAACCACTCGCTAAGCGAAAGCTTACGGGTGAGGGTGAATCCATGACGACATCTACTGGCAAAATCAACCTGCTGGGTCTGACCCTGCCGGAAATGGAACAATTCTTCGACTCTATCGGGGAGAAGCGCTTCCGCGCCGGTCAGGTGATGAAATGGATTCACCATTTTGGCGTCGATGATTTCGCCGCCATGACGAACGTCGGCAAGGTCTTGCGCGAAAAGCTCGAGGCCGTTGCCGAAATTCGGGGCCCGGAAGTGGTCAGTGAAGACATTTCCGCCGACGGTACCCGCAAGTGGGTGGTCCGCGTTGCCTCCGGCAGCTGCGTCGAGACCGTCTACATCCCCACCGACGATCGCGGCACCCTGTGCGTGTCGTCGCAAGCCGGCTGTGCCCTGGACTGCAGCTTCTGCTCCACCGGCAAGCAAGGCTTCAACAGCAACCTCACCGCCGCCGAAGTGATCGGCCAGGTGTGGCTTGCCAACAAATCCTTCGGGACCGTTCCGGCCAAGATCGACCGCGCCATTACCAACGTGGTCATGATGGGCATGGGCGAACCCCTGCTGAATTTCGACAATGTCATCGCCGCCATGAAGATCATGATGGAAGATCTGGGCTATGGCATTTCCAAGCGTCGCGTCACCCTGTCCACCTCGGGCGTGGTGCCGATGATCGACGAGCTGGCCAAGCACATCGACGTGTCGCTGGCCCTGTCGCTGCACGCACCGAACGACGAGCTGCGCAACAAGCTGGTACCGATCAACAAGAAGTACCCGCTGAAGATGCTGCTGGAATCGTGCATGGGCTACATGTCCACCCTGGGTGGCAAGCGCGTGCTGACCATCGAGTACACCTTGCTCAAGGATGTAAACGACCAGCCGGAGCATGCTGCGCAAATGATCGAGCTGCTGCGCGACGTGCCATGCAAGATCAACCTGATCCCGTTCAACCCGTTCCCGCACTCCGGCTACGAGCGGCCGAGCAACAACGCCATCCGCCGCTTCCAGGACCTGTTGCACCACGGTGGCTTCAACGTCACCACCCGCACCACCCGTGGTGATGACATCGACGCTGCCTGTGGTCAGCTGGTCGGCCAGGTCAACGACCGCACCCGCCGCAGCGAGCGCTACATCGCTGTGCGCCAGCTGTCCGCGGACGCCGAGCTGCAAGACAGCCCCGCCAGCCACTGACCGGGACCTTGCCCATGAGCCTGCGCGCCGCGCTGTCGATCCTTGCGCTTTCGCTGCTGGCCGGCTGCGTGTCGGGCGGCGCGAGCGACCCCCTGGCCAGCCGCCAGGGCAGGGCAGAGGCGGGGCGGGCCTATGTGCAGCTTGGGCTAGGTTATTTGCAACAGGGTTTGACTGAGCAGGCCAAGGCGCCGCTGGGCAAGGCCCTGGCCCTGGATGGCGGTGATGCCGACGCGCACGCCGCCCTGGCGCTGGTCTTCCAGGCCGAAGGCGAGCCGGCGCTGGCCGAAACGCACTTTCGCAAGGCGCTGCAGGCACGCACGGGCGACACGCGAATTCGCAACAATTACGGCAGTTTCCTTTATGCTCAGGGCCGATTTGCCGAGGCCGAGCAGATGTTTCGCCTGGCCAGCGCCGATACCCTGTATCCTGAGCGCTCACGCGTTTACGAAAACCTGGGCCTGACCGCTCTGAAGCTCGAGCGCCGCGACCAGGCGCATGCGTATCTGCTGAAAGCTTTGCAACTCAACCAGCGGCAACCGAAAGCGTTGCTGGAAATGGCTGAGTTGTCCTACGAAAACAGGCATTATGTGCCGGCCCGGGACTACTACGATCGTTTCAGCCAGTTGAGCGACCACGATGCCCGTAGCCTGCTGCTGGGCAGCCGCCTTGCCAGGGTATTCGACGAGCAGGGCACACTGGCCGAGCTGGGCCAGCAATTACAACGACTTTATCCCGGTACGCCGGAATATCAGCAATACCTGTCGGAGCAACGATGAAAGCCGCGCATCCCGAAGTAGCAGTAGCGCCTGGCCAGAACCCCGGTGAGCTTTTGCGTCAGGCCCGTGAGAACCGGGACTGGTCACAAGCCGAGGTGGCCCGCAAGCTCAACCTCACTGTCAGTTCGTTGAACCACGTGGAAACCGGCGCCTTCGACAAGCTGCCGGGGCATACCTTCGCCCGTGGTTATATCCGCGCCTATGCCAAGCTTATGGACCTGGACCAGGCTGCCCTGGTGGAGGCCTTCGACCGTTACACCGGCACCCACGCCAAAGGCAGCGACGTGCACTCGCTGGGCCGTATCGAAGAGCCGGTGCGCCTGTCTCACAATATCCTGCGCGGCGTCAGCCTGCTGCTGCTGGTGGCCGTGGTCGGTGGCGGCTTCGTCTGGTGGCAGGACCAGGGCAGCCTGCGTGGCAAGGACCTGGCCAAGATCGCCCTGGAGCACGTCGAAGTCGAAAGCGCCGACGGTACCACCCAGATTCACCCGCTCGATGAGCCTGAAGACCAGGCTGTTTCCGCTGGGCAGCAGCCCGAGAGCGCGCCGCTGCCGCTGGAGCAGGGCGTTGCCGAGCAGCCTGCCGCCGCCGAACAGGCACCGGCAAGCCCGGCACCTGCCGCTACTGCTACCGCTGCCGCAGTGCCGGCACCGGCCCAGCAGGCGCCTGTGCCACCGGTCGCCAGCGCCTCTGCTGCCGCGCCTGCGCCGGTAGCACCGGTTGCCCCGGCTCCGGCCCCGGCGGCTGTTGCACCTGCTACGCCGGTAGCGTCCGTGGCCGTTGCCGAGCCTGCCGCCCCCGCCGCAGTGCCGGCTGGCAGCGCCAAGGTCGCCATCCAGTTCGTCGCCGATTGCTGGACCCAGGTCACCGACGGCAACGGCAAGGTGCTGTTCAGCGCCATCAAGCGCAAGGGGGACAACCTCGAGCTGACCGGCAAGCCGCCGTTCTCGGTACGCCTGGGCTTTGCCCGTGGCGCCCAGGTCAGCTACAACGGCCAGGCCGTCGATGTTGCCCCGTTCACCAGTGGCGAGACCGCTCGCCTGAAGTTGGGACAGTAATCATGCACGGCGAATCTCCGATCAAACGTCGCGAATCCCGCAAAATCTGGGTCGGCAATGTGCCGGTGGGTGGTGATGCCCCCATCGCGGTGCAGAGCATGACCAACACCGACACCAACGATGTGGCTGCCACCGTGGCGCAAATCCAGCGCCTGGTCGATGCCGGCGTGGACATCGTGCGCGTCTCGGTGCCGGACATGGACGCCGCCGAGGCGTTCGGCCGCATCAAGCAGCAGGTCAGCGTGCCGCTGGTCGCCGACATTCACTTCGACTACAAGATCGCCCTGCGCGTGGCCGAACTGGGCGTTGACTGCCTGCGTATCAACCCGGGCAACATCGGCCGTGAAGACCGTGTGCGCGCGGTGGTCGATGCCGCCCGCGACCGGGGCATCCCGATCCGTATCGGCGTCAACGCCGGCTCGCTGGAAAAGGACCTGCAGAAGAAGTACGGCGAACCGACCCCGGCAGCGCTGGTCGAGTCGGCCCTGCGCCACGTCGAGCACCTCGACCGCCTGGACTTCCAGGACTTCAAGGTCAGCGTCAAAGCCTCCGATGTGTTCATGGCCGTCGAAGCCTACCGCCTGCTGGCCAAGCAGATCGTGCAGCCGCTGCACCTGGGCATCACCGAAGCCGGTGGCCTGCGTTCGGGGACGGTGAAATCCGCTGTCGGCCTCGGTATGCTGCTGGCCGAAGGCATTGGCGATACCATCCGTATCTCGCTGGCGGCCGACCCGGTCGAAGAAGTGAAAGTCGGCTACGACATCCTCAAGTCGCTGCACCTGCGCTCGCGAGGCATCAACTTCATCGCCTGCCCGAGCTGCTCGCGGCAGAACTTCGATGTGGTCAAGACCATGAACGAGCTGGAAGGGCGCCTGGAAGACCTGCTGGTGCCGCTGGACGTGGCGGTAATCGGTTGCGTGGTCAACGGCCCGGGCGAAGCCAAGGAGGCCCATGTGGGGCTGACCGGCGGCACGCCGAACCTGATCTACATCGACGGCAAGCCGGCGCAGAAGCTGACCAACGACAACCTGGTCGATGAGCTGGAAAAACTCATCCGCCAGAAAGCGGCCGAAAAGGCCGAAGCCGACGCGGCGCTGATCGTCCGTGGCTGACACACAGAATTCGTAAGGACTTTTCGTGAGCAAATCGCTGCAAGCCATCCGTGGCATGAACGACATCCTGCCAGAACAGTCGCCGCTGTGGCGCTACTTCGAAGGCACCGTGGCCGGCCTGCTGGACACCTACGGGTACAGCCAGATCCGCACGCCGATCGTCGAGTTCACCGAGCTGTTCAAGCGCTCCATCGGTGAAGTGACCGACATCGTCGAAAAAGAGATGTACACCTTCGAGGACCGCAACGGCGATTCGCTGACCCTGCGCCCCGAAGGCACTGCCGCCTGCGTGCGTGCCGTGCTCGAGCATGGCATCACCGGCAACGGCCAGGTGCAGAAACTGTGGTACATCGGCCAGATGTTCCGCCACGAGCGCCCGCAGAAGGGCCGCTACCGCCAGTTCCACCAGATTGGCGTGGAAGTGTTCAACCTGGACGGCCCGGACATCGACGCCGAGCTGATCATGCTGACCTGGCGCCTGTGGGGCCTGCTGGGCATCCAGGACGCAGTCAAGCTGGAG
Organism: Pseudomonas sp. B5(2017); assembly: GCF_002112825.1. NCBI lineage: Bacteria > Pseudomonadati > Pseudomonadota > Gammaproteobacteria > Pseudomonadales > Pseudomonadaceae > Pseudomonas > Pseudomonas sp. B5(2017). The sequence goes on along the minus strand of NZ_NEIR01000012.1, from coordinate 20,747 downwards.
CTCAACAGCCTGGGCACCAGCGAAGCCCGTGCACGCTACCGTGATGCGCTGGTCGAGTTCCTCTCGGCGCGCCTGGAGCAACTGGACGAAGACAGCCAGCGCCGCCTGAAGAGCAACCCGCTGCGCATCCTCGACAGCAAGGACCAGAACACCCAGGCGGTGCTGGTCGGCGCGCCGAAGCTGGAAGACTACCTGGACGAAGAGTCGCGCGTGCACTTCGAGGGCCTCAAGGCCCGCCTGGACGCTGCCGGCATTCCGTTCGTGATCAACACCAAGCTGGTGCGTGGCCTGGACTACTACAGCAAGACCGTGTTCGAGTGGGTTACCGACAAGCTCGGCGCCCAGGGCACCGTCTGCGCCGGCGGCCGTTACGACGGCCTGGTCGAACAGATGGGCGGCAAGCCGACCCCGGGCGTCGGTTTCGCCATGGGCATCGAGCGCCTGATCCTGCTGCTGGAAACCCTGGGCAAGGTGCCCGAGTCCATCAGCCGCCAGATCGACGTCTACCTGTGCGCCTTTGGCGAACAGGCGGAACTGGCCGGCCTGCGCCTGTCCGAAGGCCTGCGCGACCGCCTGCCGGGCCTGCGCCTGGCAGTCAACGCCGGCGGTGGCAGCTTCAAGAGCCAGTTCAAGAAAGCCGACAAGAGCGGCGCGCTGTTCGCCCTGATCCTCGGTGACGACGAACTGGTCAAGCAAGAGATCGGCTTCAAGCCCCTGCGTGGTCAGGGCGAACAACAGAACATTGCCTGGGATGCTCTGGCTGAGCACCTGGAAACCGCGATCGCGCAGGCGTAACGCGGTTCAACAAGCGAATAGGCGAAAAGGAGTATTGGGGTGTCGAGTACCGATGATGAACTGGCAGGGGTCAAGGACTGGTGGAACCGCAACGGCAAGCCGCTGCTGACCGGTGCCCTGCTGGCTGGCGTGGTGGTGTTGGGCTGGAATACCTGGCACAAGTACCAGAACAATCAGTCGCAAGGTGCCTCGCAGCTGTACCAGGCCTTGCTGGAGACCAGCCTGACGCCGACTGGCCAGCCTGACGCGACCAAGGTCGCGGAACTGGCCGGCAAGCTCAAGAGCGAGTTCGGCGGTACCGCCTACGCCCAGTACGGCAGCCTGTTCGTGGCCAAGGTCGCGGTCGAGACCGGCAAGCTCGATGACGCTGCTGCCGAGTTGAAGAGCGTGCTGGACAAGCCGGCCGATGCCACCCTGGGCGAAATTTCGCGTCAGCGCCTGGCTCGTGTGCTGGCCGCCCAGAACAAGGCCGAGGACGCCCTCAAGCTGCTCGACGGCGACGCCGACAAAGCCTTCCTGGCCAGCCGCGAAGAGTTGAAAGGTGACCTGCTGGTGCAACTGGGTCGCGCCGACGACGCGCACAGCGCTTACGAGAAAGCCAAGGCTGCGTTGTCCGATGAGGCGGCGGTCGGTGGCCTGCAATTGAAGCTGGATGACTTGGCCAAAGGGGACGCGTAAGTGATCGGTTGGAAACATGCAGCAGTGCTGACCCTGGCCGTACTGGCCGCAGGTTGCAGCAGCAACAGCAAGAAGGAACTGCCTCCGGCCGAGCTGACCAAGTTCACCGAGGAAGTGGTGCTGAAGAAGCAGTGGAGCCGTTCGATCGGTGACGGCCAGGGCGAGACCTACAACACCCTGGTACCTGCCATCGAGAACGACCGTATCTACGCCTCCGACGTCAACGGCGAAGTCTTCGCCCTCGACCGCATCACCGGCGACGTGGTGTGGAAGAAGGACCTCGAGCTGCCGGTATCCGGCGCTGTAGGCGTGGGCTACGGCCTGGTCATGATCGGTACCCTCAAGGGTGAAGTCATCGCCCTGGACTCCAGCACCGGTGAGGAGCGCTGGCGCTCCCGCGTGACCAGCGAAGTGCTGGCCCCGCCTGCCAATAACGGTGAGGTGGTGGTGGTGCAGACCCAGGACGATCGCCTGATCGGCCTGGATGCCGCCACTGGTGACCGTCGCTGGATCTACGAAAACACCCCGGCCGTGCTGACCCTGCGTGGCACCGGCGCGCCGATCGCCACCAACCGCCTGGCCGTCGCCGGCCTGTCCACCGGCAAGGTGGTGGCGGTGGACATCAACAACGGCGTGCCGGTGTGGGAAAGCCGTGTGGCAATCCCGCAGGGCCGTTCCGAGTTGGACCGCGTGGTCGATATCGACGGCGGCCTGCTGCTGTCGGGTGGTACCCTGTACGTCAGCACCTACCAGGGCCGCGTCGCGGGCCTGGACCTGGAAAGCGGCCGTGTGCTGTGGCAGCGTGATGCCTCCAGCTACGTGGGTGTCGCCCAGGGCTACGGTAACGTCTATGTCAGCGAAGCTTCCGGTACTGTCGAAAGCGTCGACGAGCGCTCGTCCAGCGCTCTGTGGACCAACGACACCATGGCTCGCCGCCAGCTGACCGCGCCTGAAGTGTTCTCCAGCTACGTGGCGGTGGGCGACTTCGAGGGTTACCTGCACCTGCTGAGCCAGGTCGATGGCCGCTTCGTCGGCCGTGAGCGTATCGACAGTGATGGCCTGCGTGCCCGCCCACTTGTGGTCGGCGACACCATCTACGTCTTCGGCAACAGCGGCAAGCTCGAGGCACTGACCATCCGCTGAAGCTATGCTTGAAGCCTTGGCGGGCTTCAAGCCGCGGCGTAGGACACGCCGCCCGAACTCCGGCCGCTGCCTTGCAGCGGCCTTTGCATTTTCAAGAATTCAAGAGTGGAGAGCCGAATGGTTCCCGTAATCGCCCTGGTGGGCCGCCCGAACGTCGGCAAATCCACCATGTTCAACCGCCTGACCAAGACCCGCGATGCCATCGTCGGTGACCTGTCGGGCCTGACCCGTGACCGCCAGTATGGTGATGCCAGCTGGCAGGGTCGCTCCTTCATCCTGATCGACACCGGCGGTATCACCGGTGACGAAGTGGGCATGGACGAGAAGATGGCCGAGCAGTCGCTCATGGCCATCGAAGAAGCCGACTATGTGCTGTTCCTGGTCGATGCCCGTGCCGGCATGACCGCTGCCGACCAGATGATCGCCGAGCACCTGCGCAAGCGGAACAAGGAAGCGATCCTGGTTGCCAACAAGATCGACAACATCGATGCCGATGTGGCACGCGCCGAGTTCTCGCCGCTGGGCATGGGCAACGCCATCCCGGTGGCCGGCTCCCAGGGCCGCGGCATCAACGCGCTGATGGAGGCCGTGCTCGGCCACCTGCCACGCGACCAGGTCGAGGAAGCGCTGGACGCCGAAGTCGCCGAAGGCGAGGAAGCGGTGCGCATCCCGGGCCCGAGCGAGAAGGATGGCATCAAGATCGCCATCATCGGCCGCCCCAACGTCGGCAAGTCGACCCTGGTCAACCGCATGCTCGGCGAAGAGCGCGTGGTGGTGTACGACCAGCCGGGCACCACCCGCGACAGTATCTACATCCCGTTCGAGCGCGATGACGAGAAGTACACCTTCATCGACACCGCCGGCGTGCGCAAGCGCGGCAAGATCCACGAGGAAGTCGAGAAGTTCTCGGTGGTGAAGACGCTGCAGGCGATCAAGGACGCCAACGTGGTGATCTTCGTCATGGACGCCCGCGAAGGCGTGGTGGACCACGACCTGAACCTGCTGGGCTTCGCCCTGGAAGCCGGCCGTGCCATCGTCATCGCCCTGAACAAGTGGGACGGCATGGAGCCGGGCGAGCGTGACTACGTGAAGACCGAGCTGGAGCGCCGGCTGTTCTTCGTCGATTTCGCCGACATCCACTTCATCTCCGCCCTGCACGGCACCGGCGTGGGCCACCTGTACAAGTCGGTGCAGGCCGCGTTCAAGTCGGCGGTAACCCGCTGGCCGACCAGCCGCCTGACGCAGATCCTCGAAGATGCCGTGAGCGAGCACCAGCCGCCGCTGGTCAACGGCCGCCGCATCAAGCTGCGCTATGCCCACCTTGGTGGTGCCAACCCGCCGCTGATCGTGATCCACGGCAACCAGACCGACAAGATTCCGAAGTCGTACTCGCGTTACCTGGAGAACACCTACCGCCGCGTGCTGAAGCTGGTCGGTACGCCGATCCGCATCGAGTACAAGGGCGGTGAGAACCCGTACGAGGGCAAGAAGAACACCCTCACCGACCGCCAGGTCAACAAGAAGCGCCGCCTGATGTCGCACCACAAGAAGGCCGAGAAGAAGCGCCGCGACAAGCGCTGATTCCGCGTCGTCTTCTTCGCGGGTGAACCCGATCCTACAGGACCCACAGTTTTCGAAATCTGTGCAGGACCTGTGGGAGCGGGTTTACCCGCGAAGGGGCCCTCGATCCAGCATAACTTCCACTATTGGTTCAACCTTCCCCTGACTGCTCGATTCGCTACGTTCGAGTTCTAGTTCGATTGTCTCACCCTGCCCATAAGTAGGTGCTGCTACTCGGTCCTACCTAGTAATAATGCTAGTTGTACGTTGCTGTAAGCTTTGAAAGACTTGTGCCTAATCGAGTTGTCTGTCAGCGGCGGGGATCTATATCTATGGGGCTTCAGCGTAAAACTGTGAGTCTGTTTTATTGTGACGGTGATATACATGCGCGCCTTCGTGATCAAGACAGTCGAACCGTGTTTCGAGGGGGGGAGCAAGCATTAGCTGAATGGACTGGCAGTGCTGTACAAAATGTCAGCTTATTGTCGGTCAATAAATCCGGCTCCGTGAATGGCGTGGGGCATCAGGGGAGGTGGGAGAGGTTTGATTATACTGCTTATGGCCATTGTTCTTCCCTTTCGGCGGGCCGTTCCCTGCTAGGGTTCAATGGTGAGTATTACGATAATTTAATTCAGGGATACATGCTGGGGAATGGCTACAGATTTTTTAATCGCATGAGATTTAATTCTCCAGACAGTTTTGCACCTTTTAAGGTATTGAACGCATATGGGTATTGCGACGGGGACCCTATAAATTACACCGACTCGAGTGGTCATCTAGGGGAGTCTTTAAAACCCTTGCTCAAACCGGCAGGGTATAAGGAATCCAAGAAATTTATGAGGGAGATGGATGACCTGGCGTCATCGTTGAAGGCGAAGATCGATAATCTGGATTATTCTCCGGGTATGGGCAAACGCAAAGCTTCTAAGCTAAAAAAGCACTTTACTCATTTTTTGCAATCCACGGAAGATTCAACGAATTCCCACATGTCGAGATTGGCGCAGCTCAAACTAAATAGCCCCCAAGGCTATTGGCGTGCAAGTGAGAAAGTCGATTTTCCTTCGGTGCTGGGGCGTCTTGGTCAAGCGTTTAAGTTCTTCGGTACTGCAGCTAATTTCGTGTTCTATCAAATGCAGTTGCCGGGCCCGCCAAGGCCAAAGTTATCCCGTAGTCAGTCCTATAAAGGGGCGCTCACTGGTGGCGAAACATTCAACGGGGCCTTGCGCAGCACGCGCTCGCTGGATAGGTTAAATTTAACTGCTGAGGCTTTTACGATTCGTGCAGAGTAAAATGTTTGTCAAAGTAATCGGAGTAAAATGTAGCGTTGCGGCAGACCCGCCTCTTAGTATCTTTAATTCGATACGCCACAAAAAAGTAGTGAGCGACCATGGGACAGAAATTAAGCGAGCGCTGGTCGAGGCAGCGCTCGAATTTTGCGGGTTATCAATGAGCATCCGAGCTTGCTTCTACGCTGTATGATCGTCGCGCACGCACTTTTCGCGCTAGGCTACGAAGCGGGGTTTCTTGATAAGCCCATATAGCGGGATCCAAGCCCGCACCGACAACAGCCTTTGATCCAGCGCAAATCCCCCTATTGTTTCAACCTTTTTCCTGACCGCTCGATCCGCTATGCTCGGACTCCACCCCGTGCCGGATACACCCCAGGAAAGAGGGCTCCATGATCCGCAGCAAACTGCCGAATGTCGGCACGACCATCTTCACCACCATGTCCCAGCTCGCCGTGCAGACCGGCGCGCTCAACCTGTCGCAAGGCTTCCCCGACTTCAATGGCCCGCAGGCGCTGCTCGATGCAGTCGGCCGGCATGTGGCCGCCGGGCATAACCAGTATTCGCCGATGACCGGCCTGCCGGCCCTGCGCCAGCAGGTGGCGGCCAAGGTGGCGCGGCTGTATGGCGTGCAGGTGGATGCCGACCAGGAAGTGACCATCACCCCTGGAGCCACCGAGGCGATCTTCTGCGCCATCCAGGCAGTAGTGCATGCCGGTGACGAGGTAATCGTCTTCGACCCCTGCTACGACAGCTACGAGCCGTCCGTGGAACTGGCCGGTGGGCGCTGCGTGCATGTACAGCTGAGCGACGGCGATTTCCGCATCGACTGGCAGAAGTTCAGCGATGCCCTCAGCCCGCGCACGCGCATGGTGATCCTCAATTCACCGCACAACCCCAGCGGTGCGCTGATTACCCGGGAAGACCTCGACCAATTGGCCCGGCTTATCGCTGACCGCGATATCTACCTGGTCAGCGATGAAGTGTATGAACACCTGGTCTACGACGGCGTGCGCCATGCCAGTGTGTTGGCCCACGAGCAACTGTACCAACGCGCCTTCGTGGTCAGCTCGTTCGGCAAGACCTACCACGTCACTGGCTGGAAGACCGGTTACGTGATCGCCCCGCCGGCGCTGAGCGCCGAGCTGCGCAAGGTACACCAGTACGTCAACTTCTGCGGGGTGACCCCGCTGCAGTGCGCCCTGGCCGATTTCATGGCCGAGCACCCCGAGCATATCGAGGAACTGCCGGCCTTCTACCAGGCCAAGCGTGACCTGTTCTGCGGCTTGCTGGAAGGCTCGCGTTTCCGCTTTACCCGCACGGCGGGCACCTATTTCCAGCTTGTGGACTATTCGCAGATCCGCCCGGACCTGAACGATGTCGACATGTCGCTGTGGCTGACCCGTGAGCACGGCGTGGCGACCATCCCGGTGTCGGTGTTCTACCAGCAACCCATCCCCGAGCAACGCCTGGTTCGCCTGTGCTTTGCCAAACGAGAGGAGACGCTGCGTCAGGCAGCGGAAAAACTATGCGCGATCTGAGTACACTGCCGAACCTGAAAGTCGCCCTGGTGCAGACCACCCTGGCCTGGCACGACCGTGAGGCCAACTATGCGCACTTCGAGGTGCTGCTGGAGCAGGTGGGCGAGGTGGACCTGGTGATCCTGCCGGAAATGTTCACTACCGGTTTTTCCATGCAATCGGAAAGCCTGTGCGAGCCGGAAAACGGCCCGACCTACAAATGGCTGAAGGCCCAGGCGAAGAAGTACAACACGGTAATTACCGGCAGCGTGATCATCCAGGCCGCCGATGGCAGCCACCGCAACCGCCTGCTGTGGGCCCGGCCGGATGGCGAGATCCTGCACTACGACAAGCGCCACCTGTTCCGCATGGCCGGTGAGCACAAGCATTACACCCCGGGCGAGCGCCAGGTGCAGTTCGAGCTCAAGGGCTGGCGGATCCGCCCGCTGATCTGCTACGACCTGCGCTTCCCGGTGTGGAGCCGTGATGCCCAGGACACCGACCTGTTGCTATACACCGCCAACTGGCCGGCTGCGCGCCGCCAGCACTGGAACCGCCTGTTGCCAGCGCGGGGTATCGAGAACCTGTGCTATGTGGCGGCGGTGAACCGGGTGGGCACCGACGGCAAGGGCTTTGCCTACTCTGGTGACAGCCAAGTGCTGGACTTCCAGGGCGAGAGCCTGCTCAGTGCCGGGGAGGCCGACGGGGTGTTCACCGCGGTGTTGAGCGCGGCGGAGCTGGCGGCCTACCGGACCAAGTTCCCGGCCAACCTGGATGCTGACACCTTCGAGCTGCACTGACAGTCTGTACCGACCTCTTCGCGGGTAAACCCGCTCCCACAGGTACCGCACAGTATTCAAAATCTGTGAGGACTCTGTGGGAGCGGGTTTACCCGCGAAGAGGCCGGTGCTGGTTACATCAGTTTCCGATCAGTACACATCCCGCCGATACCGCCCATCCTCGATCAGCTGCTGCACAACCGCTTCCCCGAGGATGCCGTTGAGCGCCGCATCCACCCCGGCAGCCATGCCTTGCAGGCTGCCACATACATACACACAGGCACCATCCGCGATCCAGCGCTTGAACTCTTCAGCCTGCTGCAGCAACACATCCTGCACATACACCTTGTCGGCCTGATCCCGCGAAAATGCGAGGTCCAGGCGTGCCAGGTCGCCTTTGTCCAGCCAGCCTTGCAGCTCGTTGCCGCACAGCAGGTCATGCGCCCGGTTACGCTCGCCGAACAGCAGCCAGTTGCGCTGCTCGCCAGCATTCACCCGCGCGCGGAGCAGGCTGCGCAGGCCGGCCAGGCCGGTGCCGTTGCCAATCAACACCTGCGGTGCAGCCGTTTCCGGCAGGTGGAAGCTGCTGTTGCGCCGCAAACGCAGGCTCAGCGTACCGTCAAGCGGCAGGTATTCGGTCAGCCAGCCGGAACCCAGGCCCAGGTTGCCATCGGCATGGCGCTCCTGGCGCACGATCAGCTCCAGCACGCCATCGCTGGCGATCGAGGCAATCGAGTACTCGCGGCTGCCGATCGGCACCAGTGCGTCGACCAGTGCTTGCGGCTGTAGGCCGACCAGGTGATCGCGACGGGTCGGCAACTGGCGGCCGGCCAGGGCCTGGGCGAGGGTTTCGTCCAGGCCATTCACTTGCACCTTGGCCCCGGCGTCCAGCGCCATGCCATCGAGGAAGGCGTCGATCCTCGGCTGGCCGTTGAGCGGCAGGATCTCCACCAGGTCGCCGGCTTCCCAGCTGGCGGGCTGTTCCGGTCGCAGGCCCAGCAGGTACACCGGCTGGCCCTGGCTGCCCGGGTTGAGCAGTTCGCGGCGCACCAGCGACCAGTTGCCGAAGCTCGGCGGCTGCCAGGCGGCCACTGGCTGGGCGCCGGTCAGTTGCGCCAGTTCCTGCTGCCACTGCTGCAGCGCGGCCTGGTCGGCGTTGTCCACTTCCACCGGGCTGAACGCACTGCTGGCACCGCGTTCACCCAGCCATGCCTGCAGGCGGCGGGCGAAGCCGCAGAAGTGCGGATACTGGCGGTCACCGAGGGCGAGCAGGGCATAGCTGAGGTTGTTCAGCGCCCAAGGCTGGCCGAGCACCTTGCGCTCGAAGGCGCGGGCGCTGTCGGGGGCTTCGCCGTCGCCGAAGGTGCTGACCACGAACAGTGCACGGCGGGCCTGGCGCAGGTCGCTTTCACCCAGTTCTGCCAGGGCGCGTACCTGCACGGGCAGGCCGGCGGCCTGAAGCTGCCCGGCGCTCTGCCAGGCCAGTTGTTCGGCAAGCCCGCTCTGGCTGGCAAAGCCGATCAGCCAGCTGTCGCCGCTGGTGGTGTTGCTGGTGACGTTGCCACGGGCGGCACGTACCTGGCGCTTCTTGCGACGGCGGTCGAGGTACAGCAGCCAGCCGGTGACGAAGAACAGCGGCATGGTCAGGCTGGCGATGGTGACGATGATGCGCCCCGGCAGGCCGAAGTATTCGCCCACGTGCAGGGCGTACACGCTCTGCAGCAACTGGGCCTTGAAGGACTTGTCGGTGTAGCGGTCATGCCTTTTCACCTGTCCGCTGGCCGGGTCCAGTACCAGGGTGTTGAAGGCACGTGGGTGGTCGGCGTTGTCCAGCAGGTAGAACAGGTTGGCCGGCTGGCCGCCTACCGGTGGCAGGCGCAGGTTGTACATGGCCAGGCCCGGGCCGGCAGCGTCCTTGAGGTTGGCCCAGATTGCGTCGTAGTCGACCACCAGCGGCGGGGCGTTCTTGTCGATCTTCTGCGGCCCGTGGCGGCCCCGGCCTTCGCCGCGCTTTTGCTGCTGGCCGGCGGCCGGCGCGTCGGCCAGCAGCTTGTTCAGGCCCTCGCGGTACCACTCGTAGGACCAGAACAGCCCGGTCAGGGCGAACAGCAGGTAGAACAGCAGGCACCAGGTGCCGGCCACCGCGTGCAGGTCCCAGTTGAAGGCGCGGCCTTTCTTGGCCCAGTCGAAGGTCAGCCAGGTGCGCCAGTCCAGCGCCTTGCGCGGCCAGCGCAGGTACAGGCCGGAGAGGCAGAAGAACACCAGCATCAGGGTGCAGGCACCGGTGATCTGCCGGCCGCTGTCGCCCATGGCCAGGAAGCGGTGCAGGTTGAGCATGAGGTTGAAGAAGCCTTGCCCGGCCACTTCTCCCTTGAGTTCGCCGGTGTACGGGTCGGCATAGCGCAACTGGCCACGGCGCTCGCCTGGTGGGGGGGTGAAGAAGACGCGTGCGGCGTTGCCTTCGCGTACATCGACCCACAGCATCGCCACCTTGTCGTGCTGCTGGGCCTCGACCCGCTGGACCAGTTCGGCCGGGGGCAGCACGCCCTCCGGGCGCACCTGGACCTTCAGGACATCGGCATTCAGCGCGCGCAGCAGTTCTTCCTGAAACGAGTACAAGGCCCCGGTGATACCCATCAAGGCCAGCACCAGGCCAGCGGTGATGCCAAAGAACCAGTGCAATTGGAACAGCGTCTTCTTCACCACATGATCACCTTGTGTTTCTGCCGCACACTGCGCGGCGTGCATTATGCCTTGATACGCAAAAGCCCCGCTCACGGGAATGAACGGGGCGGGGGCTTCTTTTGGTGGTCTCCTGTACTGGCCTCTTCGCGGGCTTGCCCGCTCCCACAGGAACTGCACAGCACTTGAACCCTGTGGAGTACCTGTGGGAGCGGGCAAGCCCGCGAAGAGGCCGTTACAGGAGCAGCCTATCCGAGCAGATCAACCCCATCCCGGCATCAGAAGTGGAAGCTGGTGGTCAACAGCGCAGTCCGCCCGGCGGCCTGGTTGGCATAGTGCCCACTGTAGGCCTTGTCGTAGTAGACCTCGTTGGTGAGGTTCTGCACGTTCAACTGCAGGTCGACGTGCTTGGTCAGCTTGTAGCTGGCCATGGCGTCGTAGCGCCAGTACGAGTCGACCATCACGCTGTTGGTGGTGTTGCCGAACACTTCATCGACGTAGAAGGCACCACCACCAATGGTCAGCTTCGGCGTGACGTTGTAGGTGGTCCACAGGGTCAGGCTGTTGTTCGGTGTGTTAGGCAGCTGGTTGCCATCGTTGTAACCATCGATGAACACCGTGCCGACCCGCTGCGCGCCGCCGTCGACTAGCTTGGCATCCAGGTAGGTGTAGCCAGCGAATACTTGCCACGCGTCGGTCAGCTTGCCGCTGGCGCTGAGCTCCAGGCCATCGACACGGGTCTTGCCGATGTTCTGGTATGTGTTGTTATCCACCAGTACACGAGCGTCTTCCTTCTCGGTGCGGAAAATGGCCGCGGTCAACGCCAGGCGTTCGTCGAGCAGATCCCACTTGGTACCGATTTCGTAGTTGGTGGTTTTTTCCGGTTTCAGCTCGCTGGTGGTGGTGGCCGTGACCAGCGCGTTGCCGTCGGAACCTTCGCCGAGCGAGGCGCCAGGCGGGGTGGCGGAGGTGGCATAGGACACATAGATGCTGCCGTTCTCGGCAGGCTTCCAGGTCAGGCCCAGTTGGCCAGTGACGAACTCACTGGTGTCTTCGGTCTTGAAGCTGGTAGAACCGTTGGCCGCTTTGGTCTTGACCTTGGTGTCGAAGTGGTCGTAACGCAGGCCCATGGTCAGCAACCAGGCCGGGTCGAGCTCCAGCGTGTCGGTGAAGTAGATGGCGCGCGTGTTGCCAGAAGTATCGGCACCGGCTTCGGTGCGGCTGATGGTGCCGTCCCACTCTTCATGCGGATTGGGGTTCGGGAACGAGGTACAGACACCGGAGATCTGGCCTGTTGCGCTCGAGCAGCTGCCAGCGCCGAAACCGGTGACGTCATAGCCCGATTTCACCGATGTTTCCCGGCTGAGTTCGATACCGGTGGAGAAGCTGTTCTTCATGCCACCAACGTAGAAATCGCCATACAGGTCGGTCTGGTTGGTGGTCGTGCGGGTGTTGGCGACACGGTTGTTCGGGCGACGCCAGACTTCACCGTTGAGGATGTTGCCTTTGCTGTCGTCTGGCTGGCTGTAGATGTAGTCCTGCAGCGTGTTGCCATGGCGCAAGGTGTTCTTGATGGTCAGCGAGTCGCTCAGGTCGTGCTCGATGCTGATGGTCGAGATATCTGCACGGCTCTTGGAGAAATCGCGACCGACCAGGCCGTAGTAGTTGCTGCTGCTGCCACCGCCGTGGGTCGGTTTGTCCGGGTTGGCCGAGGTGCGAGCGGCCGAGCTGCCGGAGCGCAGGCTGTAGGGAATTCCCGAATCCGGCAGGTCGTCGCTTTCCACGTGGTAGTAGTCAAGGCTCACGCGGGTATCGGTGCCCAGACCGAACACCAGCGAAGGTGCCACGCCCCAGCGGTCGTAGTTGACCTCATCGCGGCCGGCGACGTTGCTTTTGTGGGTCATCAGGTTCAGGCGGCCAGCGACGCTGTCGCTGAACTGATAGTTGCCATCCAGGGTGTAGCGCTGGGTCTGATCGCTGCCCCAGGTCCAGGCGCCGTCGAGCGAATTGCCCAGGTGCGCACGCTTGCTGACCATGTTGATGGTGCCACCGGCAGCGCCGCGGCCAGCGATCGAGGAGTTCGGGCCCTTGGCCACTTCCACCGACTCGATGGCGAAAATTTCGCGGGTTTGCGAACCGGTATCGCGCACGCCGTCCAGGTACATCGAGCTTTGGCTGTCGAAGCCGCGAATGAATGGGCGATCGCCGGAGGGGTTGCCACCTTCGCCGGCACCCATGGTGATGCCTGGCACAGTGCGCAGTGCATCCTGCAGGGTCAGGGCGCTGGTGTCCTTGATCACTTGCTGCGGGATCACGGTGATCGAGCGCGGGGTATCTACCAGCGGCGCGGTGTACTTCTGCGAAGAGGCCTTGTCGACCTTGTAATCGGTGTTGGCCTGTTCAGCCTTGCCGTTGACGCTGGTGGCGTCGAGGGTGATAGCGCTGCTGGCGGCCGGGTCGGCGGCATAGGCCGACGAAGCGCTGAGGGCGACGCCGATGGCAGACACGATCAGGCGTGGTGAACTCACTGCAGATGGTACGTACTGGCGCATTGCTAAGGACCTTCCCCAAGGTGTTAAGGCCGCGGATCTTAATGTAAGCAATTGTGACTCACAATTGAGAGTCGTTACCATTCGTGAAGAATTTACAATCTTTACAATTTGCCTTTACGGTTTCATCAAGCTGAAACGTCTTAAGCGGCGAATGGGGCTTGTGAAGCGCAAAAGGGAATCAATATCATTGGCGCCTTTACATTTTCCAACGGTGCTGCCGCCATGCTGCTTCACATCCCCGGCCTGTTTCACGCCGATGAACTGGCCCGTATCCGCGAGGCGCTGGAGCAGGCCGACTGGGCCGACGGCAAGATCACGGCTGGCTACCAGTCGGCCAAGGCCAAGCACAACCTGCAGTTGCCGGAAGGCCACCCGCTGGCCAAGGAGATCGGCAGTGCGCTGATCGACCGCCTGTGGCAGACCCCGCGCTTCATGTCTGCAGCCTTGCCGCACAAGGTGTTCCCGCCGCTGATCAACTGCTACCGCGAAGGCGGCAATTTCGGCTTCCACATCGACAACGCCCTGCGCCAGCCCAAGGGCAGCCCGGAGCGGGTGCGCACCGACCTGTCTTCCACGCTGTTCCTCAGCGATCCGGACAGCTACGACGGCGGCGAGCTGGTGATCCAGGACACCTATGGCGTGCAGCAGGTCAAGCTGGCCGCCGGTGACCTGGTGCTGTACCCCGGCACCAGCCTGCACAAGGTCAACCCGGTTACCCGTGGCCAGCGTTACGCCGCGTTTTTCTGGACCCAGAGCCTGGTGCGCGAGGACAGCCAGCGGGCGTTGCTGTTCGAGATGGACAATGCCATCCAGCAACTGACTGCCGATGTGCCGGACCATCCATCACTGCTACAGCTGACCGGCACCTACCACAACCTGCTGCGCCGCTGGGCCGAGGTCTGAGCCGTGTCCTATCAGTTGCGGCGTGAGGAAGTGGTGGATGTGGCCGGTTTGCAGGCCATGCTGGAAGAAAGCCCTGGCAAGGCCGCCCAGGCGATCCTGGCGGCGGCCGGGCAGGGCGCGGTGGAGGCACAGTTGCTGCTGGGGCAGATCCTGCTCGACGGGCGCGGCATTCAGGCGGATGCCGCCGTGGCCAGGCGCTGGTTCGGCATCGCCGCGCAGGGCGGCAGTGCCATGGCGCACAACATGCTGGGGCGTTGCCTGGAGCATGGCTGGGGCGGTGAGCCAAGCCAGGCACAGGCGGCCATCCACTATGCGCGAGCGGCCGATGCCGGGCTGGACTGGGGGCTGTACAACCTGGGCAACCTGCTGGCCACCGGGCGCGGCATACCGGCCAACCAGGCGCAGGCGCTGATGTGCTACGAGAAGGCCGCGCACATGGGGCATGCCAAGTCGATGAACCTGTACGGGCGTTACCTGGAGCAAGGCATCGCCACGGCACCCAACCCGGCACGGGCGGTGCGCTGGTATAGGCGTTCGGCCGAGGCAGGGGACTTTCGAGGCATGTTCAGCCTGGGGCTGGTGCTGGTCGAGCGTGGGCAGGTGGCGGAAGCCGGGCCCTGGCTGGAGCGGGCGCGGGTCGAGGGGAACATGAATTTCCTGCGCAGTGCGCTGGCGACCTTGCAGGGGGCGGGGCCGGTGTTGATGGCCTTTGCGGCGCGGTATGCCGAGGAGATCGAACGGCGCGAAGCTTGAGGCCGTCTGTGCTGGCCCTTTCGCGGGTGAACCCGCTCCCACAGGTACTGCGCTGGGCCTGAAGTGAGCGCCGCACCTGTGGGAGCGGGCTTGCCCGCGAAGAGGCCGGTACAGGAAAGCACAAATGAAAACGGGGCCTTGCGGCCCCGTCTTGCGTTACAGGTAGTAAGCCTTCAGCGGCGGGAAGCCGTTGAATTCCACTGCGCTGTAGCTGGTGGTGTAGGCACCGGTCGACAGCCAGTACAGGCGGTCGCCGATGGCCAGGTTCAGCGGCAGGCCGTACTTGTAGTTTTCGTACATGATGTCGGCGCTGTCGCAGGTCGGGCCGGCGATGACCACTTCTTCGGCCTCGCCTTTCTTCTCGGTCCAGATCGGGAACTTGATGGCTTCGTCCATGGTTTCGATCAGGCCGGAGAACTTGCCCACGTCGGTGTAGATCCAGCGCTCGACGGCGGTGCGCGACTTGCGTGCAACCAGGACCACTTCGCTGACCAGGATACCGGCGTTGGCAATCAGCGAACGGCCCGGCTCGAGGATGATTTCCGGCAGGTCGTCACCGAAGTCTTCCTTCAGGAAGCGGATGATCTCTTCGGCGTAGGTTTCCAGGCTGTTGGTCCGGGTGATGTAGTTGGCCGGGAAGCCGCCACCCATGTTGATCAGCTTCAGCTCGATGCCGTCTTCTTCCTTCAGGCGCTCGAAGATCACCTTGACCTTGGCGATGGCAGCATCCCACACGCTGATGTCGCGCTGCTGCGAGCCGACATGGAAGGAAATGCCGTAAGGCACCAGGCCCAGGTCGCGGGCGAGGATCAGCAGGTCCATGGCCATGTCGGTCTGGCAACCGAATTTACGCGACAGCGGCCAGTCGGCAGTGGTCGAGCCTTCGGTGAGAATACGTACGTACACTTTAGAACCCGGTGCGGCCTTGGCGATGTTGCGCAGGTCGGCTTCCGAGTCGGTGGCATACAGGCGCACGCCCTTCTCGTAGAAGTAGCGGATGTCCTTGGACTTCTTGATGGTGTTGCCGTAGCTGATACGGTCGGCGCTGACGCCGCGGCCCAGCACCTTGTCCAGCTCGTAGATCGAGGCGATGTCGAAGCTCGAACCTTTCTCTTTGAGCAGGTCGATGATTTCCACGGCCGGGTTGGCCTTGACCGCGTAGTACACCTTGGCGAATTCGAAACCAGCACGCAGGTCGTCGTAAGCCTGGCTGATCATCTGGGTGTCGATAAGTACGAACGGGGTTTCCTGCTTGTCGGCGAACGCCTTCATTTTCTGGAAGGTGTCACGCGCGAAATAGTCTTCGACCTGGATCGACATGCTCAGGGACTCCATGGGCAAACTGAAAATTTAAGTGGCTGCAAACTGAACGTCCTCCGTATCCCCACTTTGGTTCGCCTACTCAGTACTTGAGCCGGATGGATCGTTTCCAGCATGGACGTTCGGCGCGCACTTTAGGGCGTGAAGAATGCAGAATCAACAGGCAATCCGGGCGTGATCGACGCGGATCGACGACCTGCCATTTGAATAACCGACCCATGTGACCGGCTGATGTTCCCCGGAGTGTTTCAAGCGTAAAAAATAGTGGAATGGAGCGCGTTGGTTCCTTCGCGGGCACGCCCGCTCCCACAGGCATCTCGCGGTTCCTGTGGGAGCGGGCGAGCCCGCGAAAGGGCCTCAGGTGTTCATATTTATGGCCACATTTCCCTGGCACCGCCGTGCATGAAAAAGACGATAAATTTTTTGTTACCGACTGGCGGAATTGCCGTGTTTGATGAGAAACATTACTATTCGCACCCTTGTCTGCCTCCCTGATGACCCCGACCGTGTCCGGACCCAAAGGCTTCCTCGACCACTACCATGAGCTGATCGGCACCTGGACGCGCAAGTTGCGCAGTCGACAGCAGGCCGAGGACCTCACCCACGATGCCTTTGTCCGGGTACTGGAAAACCCGCGCGAGCAGGTCGAGCAGCCACGCGCCTACCTGCACCAGACTGCACGCAATATTGCCGTGGATGGTTTCCGGCGCGAGGACCGCCGCCAGGCCCTGGAGCTGGAAGCCTTCGACGAAAGCGTGGCCGCCAGTGGCGACCCCGAGGCCTACGTGCATGCGCTGGAGCTGGCCGACAGTGTCGAGCGGGCGCTGGCCGAACTGCCGCTCAATTGCCGGCAGGTGTTCATCTGGCAGAAGCTCGAAGGCCTGACCCAGGCCGAGATTGCCGAGCGCATGGGGTTGAGCAAGAACATGGTCGAAAAGTATATGATCCGCACGCTCCGGCATCTGCGTGAGCACCTGGATGTGTCGGCATGATGAGTCAGGAGACCTTTTCGATGAAACAGCACGGTACCGATACCGTCCGCGAGCAGGCGGCCGCGTGGTTCGCCCGGGTGCAGGATGCGCCTCGCGATGCCGGGCTGCAGGCGCAGCTGCACGCCTGGCTGGAAGGCGATGCACGGCACCGTGATGAGTACCAGCAGCTCGCCCGCCTGTGGCAGGCCACCGACTTCATCCCGCGCCAGCGCCTGGAAGCGCTGTGCCAGCCGGCACCGGTACGCCAGTTGCCACGTCGGCGCTTCGTGCGCCAGGCCTTGGCCGCCAGCGTGGCCGCACTGGCGTTGGGCCTGGGCTGGGGCGGCTGGCACTACCAGCAACTGAATCACCAGGGCAGCTTGCAGACTGCCTTCAACGAACGCCGCCAGGTCGAACTGCCGGATGGTTCGCACCTTGAACTCAACGGCAGCACGCAAGTGCAGGTCGCTTTCAGCGCCGGCCAGCGGCATGTCCGGCTGATGGCGGGTGAGGTGATGTTCACCGTCGCCCACGACAGTGGCAGGCCGTTCGTGGTCGACACCGCCCAGGGCAGCGTGACTGTCACCGGTACCCGTTTCGACGTACGCCTGGACCCGGCCAGCACCCGCGTGGCGGTGGAGCAGGGCTCGGTGCGTGTGCAGGGCAAGGGCGCCTCGCTGGCGCAGCTCACGGCGGGCCAGGGCTCGCATATAGATGCACAAGGCCAGGTGGCGGCGCCCTATGCGGTGAATACCGGCGCCCTGACTGCCTGGCGCCAAGGCAGGCTGGTGTTCGACAACGCCACCCTGGCCGAGGTGGTGGCCGAGGCCTCGCGTTACCGCAGCCAGCCGCTGCGGGTCGCCCCCGGTAAAGTCGCCCAGCTGCGGCTGTCCAGCACCTTCAGCACCGACGACACCGACGCGCTGCTGCGTGCCTTGCCGAGCATCCTGCCGGTGGCCATCAAGGCCCATGAAGATGGCTCGCGCGAAATAATCGCGAAATAGATTCAGGTTTTTTTCCGCTCGTTCGTCTTCCCCGCCAGCTGCAACTGCCAAGCATTTCCATTTGCATGCGGTTGGCGTTTATTCCGTATTCCAGGAAGTTTCGACGACGTGAACAACAACAAGCCCTTCCCACGCTTCCGCGCCCTGGCGCTGGCCCTGGCGGTCAGTGCCGTGGCCGTCAACAGCCAGGCCGCAGAGGCCGGCAGCACCATCCAGATCCAGGCCCAACCCTTGGCTTCGGCGCTGAACCAGCTGGGCCAGCAGACCAACCTGCAGCTGTTCTTCAGCCCCGAGCTGGTGGCCGGCAAGCAGGCCCCGGCGGTGTCCGGCCAGCTCGCGCCCGAGCAGGCGCTGCAGCAGTTGCTGCAAGGCAGCGGCCTGACCTACGAGATGTCCCAGGGCACCGTGGTGGTCAAGCCGGCCCAGGCCGATGGCACCCTCACCACCGGCAGCCTGGAGCTGGCGCCCACCGACATCAAGGTGGTGGGTGACTGGCTGGGCGATGCCCAGCAGAGCGTGGTGCAGAACCACCCTGGCGCGCGCACCGTGGTACGCCGCGAGGCGATGGTGGAGAAGGGCGCAATGAACGTGCGCGACGTGCTGCGCGGCATCCCGGGCGTGCAGGTGCAGGACTCCAACGGCACCGGCGGCAGCGACCTGTCGCTGAACGTGGGTGTTCGCGGCCTGACTTCGCGCCTGTCGCCACGCTCCACGGTGCTGATCGACGGCATCCCGGCCGCCTTCGCGCCCTATGGCCAGCCGCAGCTGTCGATGGCACCGATTTCCTCGGGCAACCTCGACAGCATCGACGTGGTGCGTGGCGCCGGTTCCGTGCGTTATGGCCCGCAGAACGTCGGCGGGGTGATCAACTTCGTTACCCGGGCTATCCCGGAGAAGGCCTCGGCCGAGCTGTCCACCACCCTGGAAACCTCCCAGCATGGCGGCTGGAAACACACCGAGTCGGCCTTCGTCGGCGGCACGGCGGACAACGGCATGGGCGTGGCGCTGCTGTACACCGGGGTGAATGGCAACGGCTACCGTGAAAGCAACAACGGCAACGACATCGACGACGTCATCCTCAAGACCCACTGGGCGCCGACCGACGTTGACGAGTTCTGGCTCAACTTCCACTACTACGACGGCCGCGCCGACATGCCCGGCGGCCTGACCCAGGCGCAATACGACAGCAACCCGTACCAGTCGCTGCGCGACTACGACTACTTCGCCGGCCGGCGCAAGGACGTGTCGTTCAAGTGGCAGCGCCAGCTCGACGACGCCACCCAGTTCGAAGTGCTGACCTACTACACCGACAGCTTCCGCGGCAGCGCCATTGCCTCGCGCGACATGAAGACCCTGTCGTCGTACCCGCGCAACTACCATACCTTTGCCATCGAACCGCGGCTGTCGCGGATCTTCTTCGCCGGCCCGACCACCCAGGAAGTCAGCGTGGGCTACCGCTACCTGAAGGAAGCGATGCGTGAGCAGTCGACCCGCCTGGCGCTGATCGACAACGTGCCGACGCCGACCCCGACCTCCGACGGCCATGTGTTCCAGGACCGCAGCGGTGGTACCGAGGCCAGCGCCTACTACATCGACGACAAGATCGACGTGGGTAACTGGACCATCACCCCAGGTATCCGCTTCGAGCATATCAACACCGACTGGCGCGACCGCCCGGTGCTCGGTGCCAACGGCCAGCCGGTGCCGGAGAAGAAACGCAGCATCACCAGCAACGAGCCACTGCCGGCGCTGAGCGTGATGTACCACATCTCCGATGCGTGGAAGGTGTTCGCCAACTACGAGACCTCTTTCGGCAGCCTGCAGTACTTCCAGTTGGGCCAGGGTGGTACTGGCAACAGCACGGCCAATGGCCTGGAGCCGGAAAAGGCCAAGACCTACGAGATTGGTACCCGCTATGACAATGGTGGCTTTGCCGGTGAGCTGACGGCGTTCTACATCGACTTCGATGACGAACTGCAGTACATCAGCAACGACGTGGGCTGGACCAACCTCGGCGCGACCAAGCACCAGGGTATCGAGGCCTCGGTGCGCTATGACCTGGACGGGCTGGACCCGCGCCTGGAAGGGTTGTCGGTGAGCGGTGGCTACACCTATACCCGCGCTACTTATGAAGGGGACATTCCTGGCTTCGAGGGCCGTGACCTGCCGTTCTATTCACGCCAGGTGGCCACTGCCGGGGTGCGTTACGCGGTCAACCACTGGACCTGGAACCTGGATGCCTACGCCCAATCCAAGCAGCGCGCTCCGGGTACCGGGATCAATGCCGATGGCAGCTTCAACGGCGACTACATCACCGAGCCGAGTGCGGATGGGCAGTACGGTGATATTCCGGGTTACGTGACCTGGCATGCCCGTGGCGGGTATGAGTTCGGGCCCCAGATGTCCAACCTGAAGCTGGCGGCGGGGGTGAAGAACCTGTTCGACAAGCAGTACTTCACCCGCTCCAGCGACAACAATGCCGGCATCTATGTGGGTGAGCCGCGGACCTTCTATGTGCAGGCCAGTGTAGGGTTCTGACATCGCGTCGCCTGCTTCGCGGGTGAACCCGCTCCCACAGGTACCGCGCAGGTCTTTAGCCTTGCATCGACCCTGTGGGAGCGGGTTTACCCGCGAAGAGGCCGGCACAGGCAATCCATTACTTGGTTTTTGAGCCGAGATTGCCGGGGCCGCTTTGCGGCCCATCGCGACACAAGGCCGCTCCTATGTATGGACTCGCCCACACTGTCTAGCTGCTTTTGAACATAGGAACCCGGTTGCATCTATGTATCAGGCCTGTTCGA